>NZ_JBXAYQ010000001.1:0-504799 GCF_057359305.1 Komagataeibacter ossonobensis
AATCGTCGATCTCAGGGCATCCTGGACCATTGAGGAACGCTGGCTGGCATCGAAATGCGGCTGGTCTCCTTTCGTGGGCAAGAGGCTGACGGGGAGACCTGTCGGCACCGTCATAAGAGGGAAGCGGGTGATGTGGGAAGGAGAACTTCTCGGGGAACCCGCGGGAATGCCGCTAAGATTTGATGCGACTGACAGGCCCGCTTCCTGATGTTCCCCGGAAAATCATGTCCTCGTGAGAGGGCTGGCGACCTGATGAAAAACGATGCCATAAGGCTGATTCTGGCGAGCGGCTCGCAGACCAGACTCAAGTTACTGAAGCAGAGCGGCATAGAGTGCGCGTGCTATCCTGCGTCTGTTGACGAGGATGGGCTCAAGTCACACTGGAAAGCAGAAGGACGCAACGTCAGGGAGGTGGCTCTCAAACTCGCTGAGGAAAAAGCGTGTTTAGTGGCATCACAGCGCTGCGCACAGATGAGTTCTGAAGAGCACTGTTTGATAATCGGTGCCGATCAGATGCTGGAGTGCGAAGGAGCATGGTTCGACAAGCCTCTGAATCTTGACGCTGCTGGAGCCCAGCTGAGAAGCCTGCGGGGACGCACACATGTGCTGCACAGTGCGGTCGTTCTTTTGGACAGGACGGAGATTGTCTGGAGACATCTGTCCCATGCGACGCTGACAATGCGGATGTTCTCGGACAGATTTATCGAAAAATACCTTCAGCAGGAGGCAGAAAACTGTCTGCAGTGCGTCGGAGCTTACCGTGTGGAAGGACCGGGGGGCCAGCTCTTTGAACACGTCGGTGGCGATTACTCAACAATACTTGGATTGCCTTTGTTGCCGTTGCTGGGAGAGCTGCGAAAAAGGGATGTTCTGGAATTTTGACGGAACGAAGGGTTCGGTGGTTCAGTTATGCTTCTCAGCAGTCGTGTTTTGATGTCGACCGGAAGTGAACACGCTTGAAACTGTCCGTGCAGTTCGTACTATATCAAAGAGATTCTGTTCGCGTTGTCGTGCATTTTCACGATTATCGGATTTGTCGCGCTTTCGGGAGAATGTCACGGGATTCCGGGAGGCTCTGGCAGGATGGTGGATTGAGGCACGTAGGATATCCTGGCGGGGCCTCATGCGTGAGTCGTGTGTCGTGAATCCTGCAGGGCGATGACCACCCCGAAGCAGATCACCCCCCATCCAGGACTGCATGCGCGCGACGGTTCCGAAGACGGACCCGCGCACGTATTTCATTAATTTCGTGCATGACGCGCGAGTGCGCTTGCTTAGACGCTGGCGTGCCTCAGGCCCTTCACGCTGCTGAGATCGCTGTCCGGTAACGCTGTTCAACCATCTCCCAGTCCACCAGATCTGTCAGGAAGGCCTCCACATATTTCGGTCGCATGTTGCGATAATCGATATAATAGGCGTGTTCCCATACATCACATGTCAACAAGGCTGTTTGGCCATGTGCAAGCGGGGTGTCTGCGTTAGCTGTTTTGGTAATGGTCAGTTTCTGACCATCATGTACGAGCCAGCCCCACCCGCTCCCGAACTGGGCCAGACAGGCATTTTTGAATTCCGTTTTGAAATTACCCAGAGAACCGAAATCCGAAACAAGCTGTTTTTCGAGAGACGCAGGAATAGATCCGCCGCCTTTTGCTTTCATGCTAAGCCAGAAAAAGGAATGGTTCCAGTGCTGGCCGGCCTGGTTGAACAGAACCTTCTGCTCGGGGTCGGACGCTGTTTTCCGGATAATTTCATCAAGAGCCAGTCCGTGAAATGGACCGCTGGCAGTGAGTTCGTTGAGCTTGTCAACGTAAGCCTTATGATGCTTTCCGTGGTGGTATTCAAGCGTCTCGGCTGACATGTAGGGCGCGAGTGCGTCGGGAGCATATGGAAGCTCGGGGAGCTTAAACATGTGATATTCCAGTTCTATTTTAGAAGAGCCCTCGTTTAGGAGGGGCGTCCCGTAGCCGGGGCGTCTTCCAGCCGGGTTTGCACCACGTGGCCGGCAATCGTGTAAACGTTAAGCGCTACAGTGCGCGCGCGAGTCACAAGTGCTTCAGTTTCTTCCGACAGGGGGAGGGAGTCATTTTCATGTTCCATCACCCAGGCAACAGCCCAGCGCAGAAGCTCCGCGCAAGCGTGCCGCGCCTGCAGGGGGAGGTCAGGCAGGCTTGCGAGACGAGACAGTTCGTTACAGGCAGAATGTCGAAAATAAGCAGCTTTTTCAGCCTGCCGCTCCCTCAGAAACAGATCGGTCAGATTCTGACACGATATGCTAAAAATGGCGGGAGCAGAGAGCGGTAGTCCCGTCTCCTGAAAATCGACCAGAATCCCGGTGGCCTCCGCCAGAGCGTCCTGATAGAGCCTTTGGGCTTCTTCCAGATCCAGACGTGCATAACTCTGATTGGCTAGAGGGTGTTATGCACCTTGAGCGAGTATAGCGGCGTTTCTGAGCATGAAACATGCGAAAGCGACGACATGGAGACTTGCGAGGGTTGAAGCGTAACGCTCGTAGTCCTTGACGAGCCTGCGGAATCGTGTGGCCCATGCGAAAGATCGCTCGACGACCCATCGGCGCGGCAGCAGGACAAAGCCGCGCTTGGCTTCGGGCAACTTGACGACTTCGAGTGCGATACCGTGCGTGCGAGCCGCCTCGTCTGGTTTTGAGCCCGTATATCCCTGATCGACATAGGCCAGTTCGACGCTTTCGTCAGTGGCCTCCTGAATGGCAGCGGCGAGGCGTCCGACCTCGGCGCGATCATCCCGATTGGCTGGCGTGACATGCAGGGCCAGCAGGTGGCCCAGCGTATCCACAGCCATATGCAGCTTCGAGCCCCGTTTGCGTTTGGCCCCGTCGTAACCGGCGCGAGGCCCGCTCTCGGGTGTCGAACGTAATGTCCGGCTGTCGAGGATGGCTGCAGTGGGTTCCGGCAGGCGACCAGAAGCCATGCGCAAGACGGCACGTAGATCGCAGGCCAGCGTCTCGAAGCAGCCGGCATCCATCCAACGACGAGACTGCTGACAAACCGCCGACCACGGCGGCAGATCGTTTGGCATCGCGCGCCAGGCAATCCCGTAGCGGATCACGTAGCGCAACCCGTTGAACAGTTCGCGCAGATCATGCCGCCGCTGTTCCGCGTCCTCTCGCATCAGGACCAGATACGGAACGACCAGAGACCATTCTTCGTCTGATACATCAGAGGGATACGGTTTGCGTGCGGGTGCCATCCCTCATTACTGCACCAATCAGGAACGAAAGTACATAACACCCTCTAGCCGCGTCAGATGCTGCCAGCGGACACCGGCTTCTGGTAACCGATCGGATTGTAACATTCCTACGGCATTTCGTTCCACGGCACAGGCGCGATAATCAGTAGATGTTTTGATATATGCAATATGCTATATTGCTATGCTTGGCGAAAGTCAGGAGACGCTGGCATTTGCGCTCAGATTGCCGGCTCGCTGTCCCTGTTGGCAGCTGCGTGTCTTCCTGAAATCGAGGGACGTCTTCGCGGCGCTGTTTTGGGCGGAACTCTTTCTGAATCAACTGTTACGTTATAATATAATAGTTTGCCAAAGGCAGAGGACTGTGTGCGAAATTACTCAATAGTCAGCACCAGCAGGCGGTGTGTTTGGATGGATGTAAGATGGAATCGTCGTCATTTGAAAAGTGCCTTCGGTATGTTCGTACCATACATGAAACGTTTGCCTCGGCGGAACGCGAGGAATGGCACGTCGCCCATACGGTGATGACTCAACATGTTACGTCCGGTCCTCGCTGCGTCCTGTTCTCTCCACACCCCGACGATGAAATCATTACTGGTACGTTACCGCTTCGTCTTATGAGGGAAATGTCTGCTTCTGTGATGAACGTGGCCGTAACAGCCGGAAGCCTGCTCTGTCGACGGTCAGAACGCCTTGAGGAGGCGCGTAACGCCTGTAACAACATAGGGTTTTCATTTTATGCGCCAGAAGGCACGGGTTTTTCAGATGTCACAGATACGGCCGCGCGTGATAATCCTCGCAGGTGGCTTAATGCCGTGAGATCGATTGCGGAACTCCTGCAAAAAGAAAAGCCCGACATTGTTTTTATGCCCCACGCGGAAGACTGGAATCGTACGCATGTGGGTACGAACCGGCTGGTTATGGCGGCGCTGTCACGCTGCCCTCAGCTGAGCTGTCTGGTTGTGGAAACTGAATACTGGGCACCTATGAAATCCCCAAATCTTCTGGTTGGTGCCACTCCAGAGGTCGTTGCTCATCTTATTGATGCGCTTCTTTGTCACGGGAAAGAATTGAAACGTAACCCTTATCACTTGCGGTTGCCGGCCTGGATGATGGACAACGTCCGCCGAGGCTCAGAACTTGTTCTCGGGCAGGGGGCCCAGAGTTACCAGGGTGTTTTTGCAACGCTTTATCGAATCAGGGAGTGGAATGGAACGTCTTTGGTGGAATCTTTATTTGGGAACCAGGTGGTTCCTGCTCATGAATCCCTGGCAGGATACTTGGGACTTATGACGTGTTATGGCTCGAACTCAGAAAGCAATAGCCGCTGACGTATATCAATGTGTCTAACTCCTTGCAGGGCAGGTGCGAGGCGAATCTGCTTGTTCACGGGAGTCGTGATTAGGCTCAGCATTCATTCTTTGAGGTAGAAGATGACGCTTGCTGCGATGTGGATTGCGAACAATGAATGTATGAGTGCAGCGGTCGTATCGTGTCGCCTTCCTTCGCCAGTCTTTCCGCTTTGCACGCATGTTTTCGATCGGATGGCGCTTTTTATACAGATGCCAATTGTAAGGTCGTTTTGATTTCCGTTTCTTCGCCGGCGGAATACAGGCTGTGATATTGCGTTCTGCAAGCGATAACCTGATCTGGTTGCTGTCGCAGCCTCTTTCCCTGATGACTTCTTTTATCTCATCGGGGCGGTTTGGCAGAAGCACGTCTGCGCCTCTCAAGTCATTGGCCTGCTCCGCAGTCAGATGAAGGCGGGCAGGTCGGTCTCTGAACTTATCCATTTTCGGTGTGACCCTGATCACATCGTTCCATGAATGATATTTATGGTTTGATGAAATCAAATCATTTCTGTTCAATGGAGTCTTCCGGCATAAGACGGGTAAGGCTCTTAACTGCAGACATGATGAAGGCTTCAATGATCAGGGAAACTGCATTTGAAATAAAGCGCATTCGCTTCGATGAGAATTATCATCCATCCGACAGAACGCGTCTCACGACCAATTTCGCCAATCTGGCAAGAGGAGAAAGCCGTCAGAAAAACCTGCGCAACGTGCTCAGGATGATTGACAATCGTTTCAATGGCCTGGCGCATTGGGACAACTCCATGGGGGATCGCTACTCCGTCGAACTTGAAATCGTTTCCATTGAGATGGACCTTGCCTTTGCCGGCAAGAACGACAGCTTTCCGCTGATCGAAGTTCTTTACACAACGATTGTCGATCAAAAGCACAACAAGCGCATAGAAGGTCTCGCTGGGAACAGTTTCTCGTCATATGTCCGAGACTACGATTTCAGCGTGTTGCTGCCGAACTACAACAAAGACAAGACGGAGTTCAGCGTTCCCCACAATTACGGGGATCTGCATGGCAATCTCTTCAAGAGCGTTGTGAATTCGACTGCCTACAAGAAGAATTTCAAAAAGCTTCCGGTCATATGCCTTAGTGTCTCAACCAACCGAACCTATCATCGGACAGAAAATCAGCACCCTGTTCTGGGTGTTGAATTTGAACAGCGCGAATTTTCCCTGACCGATCAATATTTCAAAAAAATGGGGATGGAGGTTCGTTATTTCATGCCCAAGAACAGTGCGGCACCTCTGGCCTTCTATTTCTTCGGTGATCTTCTCTCTGATTACTCCACGCTTGAGCTTATCAGCACTATCAGCACGATGGAGTCCTTCCAGAAAATCTACCGTCCGGAAATCTACAACGCTAATGCTGCGGCAGCGGACTGTTATAAGCCAAGCCTGAAGCATCAGGATTATTCAAACACTCGCATTGTCTACGATCGGGAGGAGCGTACCCAGCTGGCGACCGCGCAGGGCAAGTATACGGAAGAAAATTTCATCGAACCCTATCACCATGCTCTTGAGCAGTGGTCCGCCAGCTACGCCGCCTGATCAATCAGAATACAGGGTCATCTTTCATGAAAACACTGCTCCCCACATCAACGGCTGGTAGCCTGCCCAAGCCGTCATGGCTCGCCGAGCCCGAGAAGCTTTGGTCGCCCTGGAAATTGCAGGGCGAGGAACTTGTAGAAGGTAAACAGGATGCGTTGCGTCTGACCCTGGACGATCAGGACCGGGCCGGCATCGATATCGTCAGCGATGGCGAACAGACGCGCCAACATTTCGTCACGACGTTCATCGAACACCTCAGCGGTGTCGACTTTGATAACCGTCAGACGGTCAGAATTCGCAACCGCTACGATGCGAGCGTGCCGTCCGTCGTCGGCGCCGTGACGCGTGAGAAGCCCGTCTTTGTCGAGGATGCGACGTTTTTACGCTCGTTGACGAAGAAGCCGATCAAGTGGGCGCTCCCTGGCCCCATGACCATGATCGACACGCTCTACGACGGTCACTACAAAAGCCGCGAAAAACTGGCGTGGGAATTTGCCAAAATCCTCAATCAGGAAGCGAGGGAACTGGAAGCCGCTGGCGTCGATATCATCCAGTTCGATGAACCTGCCTTCAATGTTTTCTTTGATGAGGTGAATGATTGGGGCATCGCCACACTGGAAAAGGCCATCGAAGGCCTCAAGTGTGAAACCGCCGTCCATATCTGCTACGGCTATGGCATCAAAGCCAATATCGACTGGAAAAATGCTCTTGGGGAAGAGTGGCGGCAGTATGAAGAGATTTTCCCCAAGCTCCAGAAATCCAATATCGACCTGATTTCCCTGGAGTGTCAGAACTCTCGCGTGCCGATGGATCTGATCGAACTCATTCGTGGGAAAAAGGTGATGGTCGGCGCCATTGACGTGGCCACCAACACGGTTGAGACGCCTGAAAAAGTCGCTGATATCCTACGAAAGGCGCTTCAGTTTGTCGACGCCGACAAGCTTTATCCCTGCACCAACTGCGGCATGGCACCTTTGCCGCGTGACGTGGCGCGGGGCAAGCTCCATGCTCTGGGCGCGGGTGCGGAAATCGTTCGCAGAGAACTTTCCGCCTGACAGACTGCCGCAAGTGGATTCCGAAAGAGGGAGAGAGGTAGAGACAACCATGTCGATGCGCTCTCCCTCGGGCAAGCAGGAGGCGCTTCATGTCCTCCATGACGCCAGAATTTCCAGGGACGTCAACACTCTCGTAACATCTTCCGCGCTATGCAACGCCAGCGAGAAGTGCCCCGGTCCTTTAGGACCTTGGTTGCGATCGGTCGGAGTTTCCCCTCGCGGGTTCATTGGATGCGTTCCCGACTGGAAATGCGCAGCGCGCTCTGAAGCCTGGCAGGCGTGAGGGGCGTGTGCAGATGTCCTCCATCGCTGTAATCAGGCGTTCGACATCTCTTGCCATACCTGTCATGGGCCAGGCAGCACTGAGGACATGACCGAACCGGCGCAAACGCTTTCGATACTCTTCCCGTCGGCAGTCGATCATTTTGTGAGTTTCCGAGAGGAAATCGACAAAACGGGATATCTGTTCTCCTTTGGACAGTACCTGGCGATCAGGCCTTTGAAGATAGCGCATGATGTCTGCGGCAAGGGTCTGTGGCATGGTGTGCGTCAAAGCCTGAGCCGCATTTCATCCGGCTCAACGAAACCAGGGCACCATGCAACATGGGCATCCGAACGGACTTTCATCATCAGGATTGTCGTTCTCCGGATCGTCGCAGGTCAGGGATGGACCGGTTCCATGACGGGCCTGCTCGTTCAGGGGGGGCATAATCGTCGAGGTGTCGGAAAACGTTTCCTCGTCCTGCGGCGTGCTATGAGGCGTCATCGTTCGTCCCATAATACAGCTTGCCAAGTTCGATCGCCGGGCGGCCCTGGCTGCGACGATGCGCATTGGTATCCCGCAGCGAATAGGCGCAGCCGCAATATTCCTGCTGGTAGAAGCGTTCCTGCTTGCTGATCTCGATCATCCGCGCGGACCCTCCCCCTTTGCGCCAGTTGAAATCCCAGTAGGACAGCCCGTCATAGGGAGACACGGCGCGTTGCCCGCATTCGTTGATCTGCGCCATGTTCTTCCATCGTGAAATGCCGAGCGAACTGGTCATGACCGGGAAATCATGCTCATGGGCGTAGAGGGCGGTCCGCTCGAAGCGCATGTCGAAGCACATGGTGCAGCGCACACCACGTTCGGGCTCCCACTCCATGCCTTTTGCCCGGGCGAACCAGTCGTCCTTGTCATAGTCGGCGTCGACAAATGGAACGCCATGCTTGTCGGCAAAGCGGATATTCTCGTCCTTCCGGAGGAGATACTCCCGCTCGGGGTGGATGTTCGGGGTGTAGAAGAAGATCGTGTAGTCGATGCCCGATGCTATCATCGCCTCCATCACCTCACCCGAACATGGTGCGCAGCATGAATGGAGAAGCACCTTCTTCTGCCCGTCCGGGGGTGTCAGACTCTGTCTCGGCTTCTCGTTCATCGGTTGTCTCTTCCTGTTCCGAATAATCTGCCACATTATCCGACATGCAACGGCCGGTCGTCCGCAGTCCGAGGATATGGGCGATTGCAAAAGTCGGGTCCGCGCGATTCAGCGTGGAGATATGAAATTCGTTGATACCGTTGGTTTGCAAGGTCCGGATCTGTTCCACCGCCACGATACTGGCGACAATGCGCCGGAGTTCCAGGTTTCCGTCGGTGTCTTCAAAAAGACGCGTGAGCCAGACCGGCACCGTGACCCCGCAGAGCGTCGAGAAGCGTGCCACATGCTCGTAATTCGAGACCGGCATGATGCCCGGAATGATGGGCGCGGTGATACCAGCGGACTGACACCGCTCAAGGAAGCGCAGACAGGTCGAAGCATCAAAGAAATACTGCGTGATGGCGCGTGTTGCCCCCGCATCGAGCTTGCGTTTGAGGTTGTCGAGATCGGCTTCAGGGCTCAGGGCCGCCGGATGCGTTTCCGGGTAGGCAGCGACGGAGATGTCAAAATCGGCGATGCGACGCAGCCCTGGGACAAGATCGCTGGCATAGGCGTAACCACCCGGATGGGGCGTGTAGCCGACCGCGCCGGCAGGCGGATCGCCGCGCAGTGCCACGATGTGCTTCACCCCTGCTTCCCAATACCTGCGGGCGACAGCATCGACTTCCTCCCGCGTCGCGCCGACACATGTCAGATGGGCAGCCGGTACGAGGTCAGTCTCACGCCTGAGGCGCAACACCGTAGCATAAGTGCTGGCCTGAGTGCTTCCGCCCGCACCATAGGTCACGGACACAAAGTGGGGCGAAAGCGGTGCAAGGCGCCGGATGCACTGCCATAACCGCTGCTCCATAGGTTCTGTTCTTGGCGGGATGAATTCAAAGGAAAGCGCAGGTGTCGGCATGTCGCGGCTGCACGACAGCAGGTTACCGATCCGTTGTTCCGACACCAATCCGTTCAGTCTGTCTGTCATGTCAGTTGCAGGGAAACGGCTCTTTCCGTGCATGTCTTATGCAGGAGATCGAATTTGTATTCAGAGTCAAAGCACAGGAGGCCACGATTATCGGTCGGGATCATGGAAAACTATCCGAAAGAATCATGTAAGCCATCATGATAAAAATTTATGGAAGTGAACTGAAATGATATATTTTTATGATTATATAAATTTGGTGCATTACGAGAGGTAAGCCATGGGTGTTCTGGAGCGCAATCATCTGACAATTATTCGGGAAGTCGCGCGAGAAGGCTCATTGACGGCCGCAGGGATGCGTCTGAACCTGACCCAGCCGGCGCTCAGTCACGCCATCCGCAAGATTGAACAGCAGCTTGGCGTAAAGATATGGCGGCGGGAGGGACGCTCCCTTGTGCTCAATCAGGCAGGCGAATGGCTGCTTGCTCTGGCGAACCGCCTGCTTCCTCAATTCGAGCTGGCGGAAAGCCGCCTTGAACAGTTCGCAAATGGCGGACGTGGTACACTCCGCATCGGCATGGAGTGTCATCCCTGCTATCAATGGCTTCTGAAAGTCGTCTCTCCGTATCTGGAGCGATGGCCCAAAGTTGACGTGGATGTACGGCAGAAGTTCCAGTTTGGCGGTATTGGCGCGTTGTTCAGCAATGAGATTGACATCGTGGTCACCCCTGATCCGCTTTACAAACCCGGCCTGAAATTCACACCGGTATTCGATTATGAACTCGTTCTGGCCGTTGGCCCTGAACACCCTCTGCGGAATGAGAAGTTCGTCCTGCCGGAACAGCTTGCTGGCGAAACATTGATCACCTATCCCGTTCTGTCCGAGCGGCTGGATATCTATACGCAGTTTCTGCAGCCTGCCGGTATTGGTCCGCGGCAGCAGAAACAGATTGAAACTACGGATATCATGCTGGTGATGGTGGCACATGGAAGGGGCGTTGCAGCACTTCCACGCTGGCTTGTGGAAGAGTATACACCACGCTTTGACCTTTACCCGGTCAAGCTTGGTAAAAAGGGCATTGCAAAGCAGATATTTCTTGGTTACCGCGAAACTGATGAAGAGGTTCGATATCTGCAGGATTTTATCGAATTCGCTGCTTTACCTTCTTTGGTCGTTTAAGTATTTGTTTCGAAATCCATAATTAAAACCTGGTCGTGCTTTTCTTTTACATTGCCCGGTTTCTCTGATTTCTTCTCAATTCCAGACATTCGCCATTGCTGTCGTTTCCTGCCGGGAAAAGGCTGCGGATTTTGGGCGTGTCCGGAGCTTTTAGAGTCAGAGGGCTGCGCGGATTTTCGTGACGGGTTGAGAGGATGGGAGAGAGTCTCCTGTCCGCCCGTCATGGAGTTTTCGCCATGGCGACCGCTATTCCCAAAATCAGCCTGAGTTCGTCCCGTGACATCCCGTTCAACCGGCTGGCGCTGTCCCAGTCCAACGTGAGGCGCGTGAAGTCCGGCCTGTCGATCGAGGAACTGGCCCGCGACATCGAGCGCCGCGGGCTGCTGCAGAGCCTGAATGTCCGTCCCGTTTTGAATGACGAAGGAACCGAGACCGGCACCTATGAAGTGCCCGCTGGCGGCCGGCGCTTCCGTGCCCTCGAACTGCTGGTGAAGCAGAAGAAGCTGGCAAAGACGGCCTCGGTACCGTGCGTGGTGCGCGAGGCCGGATCGGCCATTCTCGCCGAGGACGACTCCCTGGCCGAAAACGTCCAGCGCGTGGCCCTGCACCCGCTGGATCAGTTTCGTGCCTTCCGTGACATGCTGGAAAAAGGCATGTCTGAAGAGGAAATCGCCGCAGCGTTCTTTGTCGCACCGGCCGTGGTTAAACAGCGTTTGCGGCTGATGACCGTTTCCGACACGCTGCTGGATATCTATGAGCAGGATGGCATGAAGCTGGAGCAGTTGATGGCCTTTTCCATCAGCGATGACCACGCCCGCCAGGAACAGGTCTGGGACATCGTGTCCCAGAGCCATAACCGTGAACCCTATGTCATTCGCCGCATGCTGACGGAGAAGACCGTGCGGGTTTCGGATGCCCGTGCCCGTTTCGTCGGGCTGGAGGCCTATATCGTAGCGGGTGGCCACGTCATGCGCGACCTGTTCGAGGCCGATGACGGCGGCTGGCTGCAGGATCCGGCTATTGTGGACCGGCTGGTCATGGAAAAATTGCATGCAGCCGCAGAGGATATCCGCGCCGAGGGCTGGAAATGGGTCGAGACGGCCCTATCTTTCCCATGGGGTCACACACGGCAGTTCGTCGAGATCGATGGCACGGAAGTGCCCCTGACCGATGAAGAGACGGCCCGTCTCGAGGCCCTTCATACCGAGCAGGAAAGTATCGAGGCTGAATACGCCCAGGCCGATGAATATCCGGACGAGGTCGAGGCGCGGCTGGGCGAGATCGAACAGGCCATTCTTGCCCTGGAAGAACGGCCCCTGACGTTCGATTCCGCTGACATGGCGCGGGCGGGGGCGTTCGTCAGCCTCGACAGTGATGGCACGCTGCAGGTGGAGCGGGGCTTCGTCCTGCCCGAGGACATGCCGGCCGAGCCCGAAGAGACCGATGATGCGGGCAGCGCCGATGAATACGGTCATCATCCGCATGATCAGCACGACGACGATACCACAGGCCATGGCTATGATGAGGATGGGGAGGGCGACGGTATCTCTCCCGACGTCGAACCCGAGGAGGAAGACGGGATCAAGCCGCTGCCAGACCGGTTGCTCACCGAACTGACGGCCTGGCGCACGCTGGCCCTTCGGGACGCGTTTGCCAGCAACCCGCATATCGCCCTGACTGAATTCCTGCATACGCTGGTGCGTGATGTTTACTGGCAGACGCCGGGTGCGGATTGCCTTGAAGCCTATGTCCGGGAAATCCCGCTGCCGGTCCAGTCGCCCGACATGCCGGGCAGCCTGCCAGTCCACGCGCTGCGCCAGCGCAACGAGGGCTGGAAGCACGATCTGCCCGAGGACGAGGATGCGCTGTGGTGCTGGATCGACGGGCTGGACGATGCCAGCCGCATGGCACTGCTAGCGCATTGCCTGTCCTTCGGCATCAACGCGCTCTACGAGCGCATGCCCGCCTATGGCGCGGTGTCCCAGCGCAGCGTCACCGAACGTCTCAAGCGTGCAGACCGTCTGGCATCTGCCCTCAGCCTCGATCTGGTGGAGGCAGGCTGGCAGCCCACGGTCGAGAACTATCTCGGGCGCGTCACCAAGGCCCGCATCCTGCAGGCGGTGCGGGAAGCACGCGGTGACGAGGCGGCTGACCGTATTGCCCACCTGAAGAAGCCCGACATGGCGCGCGAGGCCGAGCGGCTGCTCGATGGTTCGGGCTGGCTGCCCGAAGCGTTGCGCACGACAGGTGGTGCAGAGCAGGTGTCGGTTGAAACGGCAACGGTGGACGAGGGTATGGAGGCCATCGCCGCCGAGTAGCCCTTATGAGATCTAGGAACTTTGAGACAGCGGCTTCCGGTGACCGGAAGCCGCTTTTTTCATGTCCGGTGTCCCGGAAAGAGGGAGAGGGCGGCTTCGCCTTGGGTGCCGAATAACCGGCATAGAGGAGAGTTTTCCATGACCACAACCACCATCCTGCCCCCTGCGTCCCGTGGCGCCGCGTCCGGCAGCTTCCGGATCGATCCTTCGCGTGGGGAGCGTAGCGCCCGCGTCTCGTCCGAATGGTTCTCGCGGCCCGATGACGAGCGCTACCTGTCGCTGTCCGACCTGCATGCCGCCACACTGGCGCGGGCGGATCGGGCCACCGCCCGTACGGTGGAAAGCCGCGCCATTCGCGTCGAGGCCTCGCGCGACAATGCCGAGCGCCTGACCCTGACCGTGCCGGGGCAGAATGACCCGGTTGCGCCCACGCACTGGTCGTTTGGCCAGATGTGCAGCCTGGTCGGCGCGCCATCGTCGTACCTGCGTAACCTGCCGGCCCCACTGGCGGCGATCAATCTGCAGCACGGGCTGCTGTCGCACCGGGCCGAGCTGGTCAAGACGCTGGAAACCGAGGACGGACGCGTAGAACTGCGCGCCGTGACCGGCCCCGATTACGGCCGCATCTGGGACCATGAACTGGTCGGTGCGGTGCGGAAAATTGCCGGTAACGGCACAGGTGATACCAACTGGAAGGTGCCGGGTGTGATCGACTGGGCCACCATGACCCATAATCCGTATGTGGATATCACCAAGGAAACTACGACGCTGTATGCGTCAGACAGGGACGTGTTCCTGTTCCTTGTGGATGATACACACCCGATCGAAGCCGGGCGTCTGCCCAACGGCGATCCCGATCTCTATTTCCGGGGCTTCTATGCCTGGAATTCCGAAGTTGGCAGCAAGAGCCTCGGCATTGCGTCATTCTATCTGCGTGGGGTGTGTCAAAACCGCCTTTTGTGGGGCGTAGAAAATTTCGAACAGATCACGATCCGGCATAGCAAGTTCGCGGCCTCGCGTTTCGTGCATCAGGCCACACCGGCCCTGCGGAATTTCGCCACGGCTAGCCCGGCGTCGTTTGTCTCGGGCATTCAGGCCTCGCGTCGAGCGCTGGTGGCAAAAACCGACGAAGATCGGGAAAGTTTCCTGCGTCGTCGTGGGTTCTCCAAACCGGAAACCACCAGGATCATCGAAACAGTGCTGAACGAGGAGGGACGCAAGCCCGAGAGCGTGTTCGATTTCGTACAGGGAATTACGGCGTTGGCCCGTACGAAGACCAACCAGGACACACGACTGGATCTGGAGGGCAGGGCACGCAAGCTGATGGAGAAGGTCGGATGAACGCGCCCATCATCAGAAAGTGGCATGATGGGGAAGGGGCGGCGGACGAGGTCCGCCGCCTTTTGCCTGTCGGCAGGTCAGTCGTTCAGGTTGTCCTTGAGCGCCTTGGCGGGCGTGAAGGCCAGCTTGCGCGAGGCCGCGATCTGGATGGTCGCTCCCGTGGCCGGGTTGCGGCCTTCGCGGGCGGCGACTTCCCTGACCTTGAACTTGCCGAAGTTTGGCAGGGTGATTTCATCACCGGCCTTGGCGGCAGTGGTCATCGCCTCGATCAGGGCGTCCAGCACCTTGCGGGTATCGGTCTTGCTCGTGTCGGTGGTGGTGGCGATATGATCGACCAGATCGGCAATCTTCATGAAACTATCCTTTTGCATTCGGGCCTGTGCCCGTTGCCTCTGCCGTTACGGGGGAATCATGGCGGCATCAAGCCTGCAGGGAGGGTGAGATGACAGATACGCAATCATGGGGTGCTGGCGATCTGGCCCGCAGGCTGGCCGAGAACGCCGAGGCGGTCTGTCGCCATTACCTCTCGGCCGGGCGACGGCACGGCAATTACTGGCTGGTCGGGGATGTTCATAACACCCCGGGGCGGTCGCTCTATGTCCGCCTGCATGGTGGACCGGACGGGCGTGGTCGCGCGGGGAAATGGACGGATGGCGCGACGGGACAGCATGGCGATCTGCTCGACATCATCCGTGAAAGCCTCGGGCTGCTGGATTTTCGTGATGTCGCCGACGAGGCCCGGCGCTTTCTCTGTCTGCCGCAGTCCGAGCCACGATCGGCCCCTGATCGCGGCCGTTCCCATGCGTTCAGCCACGATACTTCGGGGCAGGCATCTGGCACCGCAGACGCCGCACGTCGGCTCTGGTCCATGTCCCGCCCGATTGCGGGCACACGGGCGGAAACCTGGCTGCGGCATCGTGACCTGACCCGCCTGACGGACCTGTCGTCCCTGCGTTTCCACTCGGATTGCTACTATCGCGTCGATGCCGATAGTCCGACTGAGACATGGCCCGCGCTGATCGCCGCTGTCACCGATCTGAATGGCCGCGTCACCGGTATTCATCGTACCTGGCTGGCGCGGGACGGAAAAGGCAAGGCCCCCGTCGCCATGCCCCGTCGGGCGATGGGTGACCTGCTCGGCCACGCCGTACGCTTTGGCATGGTGTCCGACGTTCTGGCCGCGGGCGAGGGGATCGAGACGGCGCTGTCGCTCCATGAGATCATGCCCGCTCTGCCACTGGCCGCCTGCCTGTCCTCGGCGCATCTCGCCGCCCTGATGTTTCCGTTCACGTTGCGCCGCCTCTACGTGCTGCGCGATGATGATCCGGCCGGGGATCATGCGGTGATGACCCTGCAGGCCCGGACGCAGGAGGCCGGGATCGAATGCCTTGTGCTGTCACCGCGTCTGGCAGATTTCAACGATGATCTCCGCTATCTCGGGCGTGGGGCGATGCGGGCGATCCTGCATCCCCAGCTTGCCCCGCAGGACGTGGTGCGGTTCCTGCATCCGGTCACGCACTGAGGCGGGCCGGGAAAGGGAGGAGGGTCATCGTCGTTTCCTGCCGTGCGGGGGCTGTCCCATTTCCTGATGGGGCGCGCCCGCGGCCTTTCAGGAAGGGGAGCGGGCGTCAGCCAGACCGGGCCTGCAATGGCGGAGACGGCTATTTTCCGCCGCGCGTGCCGCGCTTTGCATCGCGAAGCAAAATAGCCGTCTCCCTGCCATCCTCCACTGCGTTCCGGCCGCGCGTTGCGCGGTTCCGGCCCGGCCCTCGTCTGCCGCTATCCGCCCCCGGAAAGGCCGCGAGGGGCGCGGCCAGAACCGGAGGACAGACCCATGACCCGCACACAGGACGATTTCGAACCCGCCCACGCTACCTCTTCCACCGCCCATGTGCTGACGGAACTTCAGCTTTACGGCCACCGTCCGTTTGAGGACGAGCCGGACGCGAGGCCGCTGCCCGACGCCAGCCAGATCGAGGGCGCGGTTGCCGATATCTTCGACGCCCTGTCAGCCACTCTGACGGACACGCGGCTGGAACCCGATCTCGAACCGTTGCTCTGGTCCACGGTCAACGTCTTTCACCGCATGGTCGGGCAGGTAGAGCGTGATCTTGACCGCAACGAGGTGGCGCAGAAACGCAGCCAGCAGGAGCAGGATGGCAGCGAGATCCGCTCGGTGGAACTGGAGCGCCTCATCGCCGAGGGCCTGACCCTGCTGGAGCGACGCAATGCTTACGAGATCTTCCGCGACCTGGCCTGCGACCAGTTCGAACGCCTGACGATGTCGCCCTGGCGGCCACGTTCCGGTTCGCTGGTCAGCCGCAGCACCCTGACGGCGTCGATGATCGACAGCCGCGATTTCCTCAACGCCCGCCGCAAGGCCGAAACCGAATTGCTCGTGCCCCCCGGACCGAAGGTCGCGGTCACCGGCGGGCTCGACTACGAGGACCATCACCTGATCTGGAACCGTCTCGACAAGGTGCGGGAGAAGCACCCCGATATGGTGTTGCTGCATGGTGGCTCGCCCAAGGGAGCGGAATTCATCGCTTCCCGCTGGGCCGATCATCGTGATGTCGCGCAGATTGCCTTCAAACCTGACTGGAACCGGCACGGCAAGGCCGCCCCGTTCCGGCGCAACGACGCCCTGCTGAAAGTCCTGCCCATCGGGGTCATGGTGTTTCCGGGTTCCGGTATTCAGGATAATCTGGCCGACAAGGCGAAACAGATAGGCATCCCGGTCTGGAGGTTTCGCAAGGATAGTGGCGCGTAAGCGCCATTGTCTCTTTCGACTACATCCCGAAAACGATGATCGCTGCTTACGATTTTTCGCTGAGCGTCGATCGATCAGAAGTATCCGTCGGGCTCCCCGTTGCCCGCGCTTCCGGTTGAAGCAAACGGGACTGCCCGCGCGCCGGGAGGCCCCACCCGGAGAGAACGGGTGCGGGGCGTGACCTTTCGCCCCATTCCAACTGCGGGGACGATGGATGAGGGAGGCGGTGGCCCCCTTCCTCGGCGGTGAACAGGTCGAAACAGCAGCGGCGAAGGAGGGATCGTCCAGCGGGCAACCGGCTGGCAGGCCTTCGTTGGAACGACGGGTCCGTAGGATGCGGCCCGAACCGTTCGCAGCAGGGACGTGGCAGTCGGGGGCGGGTGTCAGGCCGCAGCCCGTGTCACCAGCATGGAAGACGGTCGCACCGGGCGAGCGCGATATTCTTCTGTGTCGCACGTTCCCCACCTGTCGGACCGGTCATGCCGGCATCGTCTCTCCTGGGGGGCTGTCGGGTCCGCACACCATGGCCTCTGTTGGATGGCTGATCTAGCCGAAGACCGGCTGCGCCTCGATCGGCTGGCCGCAACGGCGTTCCGGAACTTTCTTCCCCTGACGGCTGCGCCGTCATTCCTCGCGAGACAAGAAAGTTCCGGCCCTGCCGTCCTCCGCTGCGCTGCGGCCCTGAAGGGTGCTCTGCCGCTCGCCTCCGGCTGGTCGATCGCCATCGAGGCCACGGTGGTCGCGGCCCGATAACAGCATGGAGACACGACAATGGCTAACATCGGTTCCTTCAAGAAGGTGGGCGAAGGCTTCGAAGGCGAAATCGTCACCCTGGCCCTGCAGGCCCGCAACGTCCGGCTGGTGGCCGAAACCAACCGTCCCAACGACAACGCCCCCAACTACCGCGTCTATCTGGGCAGGATTGAACTCGGTGCGGCCTGGACCCGCCGCTCCAGCGAAGGGCGCACCTATCTGAGCCTGAAGCTGGATGATCCCTCTTTCGCCGCCCCGATCTTCGCAAACCTGTTCACCGACGAGGACGGCGAGGGCTACTCCCTGATCTGGACCCGGCCCCGCAGCCGGAACGGGGACTGACCCTCCCACACCCAACCCCGCCCGGTCTCCCCGGGCGGGGCCTTCCGGGTCTTTTTTTCCACGTGCTTTTCCGGGGTGTGGGTGGCAATCCTGGTCGCCCCACGTGGGACGCAGGAGGAACACGAGGCTTTCCCTTAGCCTTCCCATTGTACCATGCGCGAGGGCGAACCGCGTCAAGGACGCGTGGTCCCCCCAATTTTGCCCGACGCACCCGTGCCGGGCACGCCGAACAAAATCGGCTCCCCCACGCGCCGGCGAGCCGGTCGCCTGCGGCGATCCTTGACCCGGTCCGCCCCGGCATGAGCCGTGCGTCCTGTCTTCGAGAAACGAAAGGAGCAGGACGATGACCACGCTATACGACCACATCCAGATGCTGTGCGCCGAACTGACCAGCTTTCACCTCAGCCGGCGCGAGCGCCGGCAGATCGAGCGCGAACTCAAAGAAGCGCTTGCCCGACGCGATGCCGAGCCCCCCGCCTGACGGGGGCTTTTTTCTGGTCAGCCCGACGGTCTTGTCCGACAGGACTGGAGCCGCCTGAATGGTGCGTGGACGCCGATTCCTTTTTCCTATCGTCCGGAAAGAACGACGTTGAATATTCACAATGCGACTATTATAGTCGTATTTCTGGTGTGCAGGCCTTGCGTGTCGGATGTGATCGCGGATGATCACTGGCCGACAGGTAAGGGCGGCACGGGCACTTCTGAACTGGACACAGGAAAGGCTCGCTGAAAAGGCCCTCGTAGCATTGACCGCGCTCAAGCGCCTTGAATCCGAACGCGGTCTGGGCGTTCATGAGGGCACAATCGATCAGGTCCGTCGCGCGCTGGAAGCGGCGGGCATTCTGTTCATCGAGTCCGGACAGGGACGCGGCGTCATGTTTCTAAACGAGACTTCCGATATCCAGACGCGGCAGGGTCGGGGACGTGGCTGAGCGGATTTCTCCTGATCCGCTCCGTTCATGTCGTTCTTTTCCCCTTGCGTGCGCTGATTTCTGGCGGGGCGTGCGAGCCAGGCCGGTCAGCAATCCCGATCTTTGTTATCGAACCGATCTGGCAGCGGTATCATGAGGAGCCGCCATGACCGACCCGTCTTTCCTCGACCATCCCCCTCTCACCGTACGGGTGAACGCCTACGACGAAGCGCATCTCGGGCTCTACCTGCGCCTTCTGGTTGCGGAAGAAGAAGGGGCGGACTGGCGCGAAGTCGTTGCCGTGCTGTTCGAAATTGATCCGGTTCGTGAACCGGTGCGTGCGAAGGCTGTTCATGACAGGCATCTGGCACGGGCGCGCTGGATGACCGAAGCCGGTTTCCAGCATCTGTTGCAACCGCGCCTGCAATAGCCGGGCTTCGCCCCGGCTCGCGCATCGGCCCTGCGCTTCTCTCCCTGATAAGAAATCAGGGTCTATGCACTCCCGTTTCCGATCTGGCTGATGGAATCTCCCCCTTTTGCCGCATGGGGGACAGACAGGGAGGCCCGTATGCCCACATCCTTCTGGCGTTCACCGGAACTGCGCGACCATATCAGCCGTCTGGACCGCTCCGGTTTCGCCGTCGAATTTCTCCGCCGTAACACCACCTATCGCCGCGATTATGCCCGTCTGCAACGGCGGCTTGGCCGCCGGGGCGTGGATTCCGCTGCCGAGTGCGCGGCGTTCGCCCAACGCTGGGGGCTCTGTTTTTGTCCATGCGCCCGATAAGCCCGCTCCTCAGGGGCGCATGGTCTGGCGGCCCGAGGTTTCACCGGCCACGCTGATCCTCACACCCGCGCCACCGGATTTCGCCATTGTGACCCCGATCAATCCGGCGGTGCTCGGAACCATCCTGGCCCGTCATGATGCGGAAGACGACACGTGGCTGGTGATCGGCGATGCGACGGGCGATCTTTACCTCCGGCTTCTGAACCCGCTGGCCATCGGTCGCCCCGCTGTGCTTCTGCCGATGGATGACGCCGCCGAACTGCGTCTCGACGTGGCGCTGCGTTTCTTTCGCAGGCAGCGCGGTCAGCGCGTTGGCCTGCTTCCGCGCGCTCTTCAACTCACGCCGCTGCAGCGCGCGCGGCAGATGCAGCTCCTGCTCGCCTTCGATATTCACGAAGCGGGCGGCACCACCCGTGATATCGCCATCGCGGTCAATCGTTCATGGCAGGCCGCTTTACCGGCGGTCGAATGGCGCAACACGGCGGCGCGTCGCCATGCGGAGCGCCTGCTTCTTGACGCCCGGAACCGGGTCAGCGGCGGCTATCTGGATTTTTTACGCGGGCGATAACATAGCCGGTTTTCGCTCCTTCCCGCTGCTTTCCCCCATTTTCCTCACGCTGCTTCACGTCCGGCTCCGCCCGGCACCTCCTGCATACGCTCCGACGCGCGGGGGTGGACACTGACCTCGAAAAATCTTCGTCCACCCCCAACGCCCGCTTTCTCCGCCACCGTCATCCCGATCCGCCGCACCATCCCCGCGGCGCTTCGAGACCAGATGGAGGTATACCATGCTCGACAGACACGCGCCGTCACCGGCGCGCTACCTGCGCACACATCAGGCCGCGCAGATTCTTGGCCTTTCTCCCCGCACGCTGGAGAAATACCGCTGCCATGGCAGTGGCCCGACCTTCCGCAAGCTTGGCGGTCGTGTCGTCTACCTGATCGACGACCTCGACGCCTGGGCTGCCGCCAGCGCCTGCCGGTCCACGTCTGATCCGAATTATGACGAGGCCCGCTCCGCCGGCCTTGATCGCCGGTGAGGGGAGGATGGACATGCAGGCCCGTCATACCCTCACGGCCAGCGAGCGCAGCAGGCTCCTGCCGTTCGTTGTCGCCAGTGGCGAGATCAGCCCGCGCGACCAGCGCGATCTGATGGAGCGACCGTTTTTCTCGCTGTCCAAAACGAAGCGCACGACGCCAATCCTCTACGCGGCAGGGGACACGCGCGTCGAGGTGTTCGGGATGCCCGAGCACGGCATGGCGACGATCTGGGACGCTGACGTGCTGATCTGGGCTGCCAGCCAGATTGTCGAGGCGGAAAATCTCGGCCTTACAACGTCACGCTTCCTGCGCTTCACCCCCTACCAGTTGCTCACCGGTATTGGCCGACAGACCGGGGCGCGGGATTATGGGCTCCTCAGGGCGGCACTTGCCCGGCTCCAGTCCACCGTGGTCGCCACCACGATCCGCCACGGCCAGAACTGGCGACGGCAGCAGTTTTCCTGGATTACCGAGTGGGAAATCTGCGCCAGCCGCAACGGTCGCGCCGCTGGTGTCGAGATCGTCATTCCGGAATGGCTCTATCGTGGCGTGATCGACCGGTCGCTGGTGCTGGCCATCGACCCGGCCTATTTCCGGCTGACGGGCGGCATCGAGCGCTGGCTTTACCGCGTGGCCCGCAAACACGCGGGTCGCCAACCTACCGGCTGGACTTTCGAGATCGGGCATCTGCACCAGAAATCCGGCAGCCTGATGCGTCCCTCGGACTTTGCCATCCAGATCCGGCGTGCCGCCGCCAGCCAGCCCTTGCCAGGCTATCGCCTGAGCATTGAGCGTGCCGGCGTGCGCGAGTTGTTGCGCATCCTGCCAACCGACTTATCCACACATCCTGTGGATAATTATGTGAATAGTATCAGGACATCACACGCATCCACTATCGGGACATCACACGCAGGACTATCGGGACTTCACACGCACAAACCCCAGCTAAGTCTTTGGCCTGAAACGGCGATTCCGGCCCTTAACTTATCTAACTTAGACTCTAACTCTTATGTTGATGGGAAGCGCCGTTCTGCGGATAACCCCTCTTGCCCGTCCATTGCCCCCTTCACGGGGCCGGGAGACGGGCCATGACCCGGCATCCTCCCATCTCCCATCGGCATCCGGCGGCACTGACGCATGTCGAACTGACCTGGATCGACAGGCGCATCGAACACTGGCTGCGCTTCGGGCATTGCAGCGACGAGCAGATACTTGATGACCGCCGTCGCATTTCCAGTTTTGCGCCAGGAAGTGTTTTCGCCTTTGTGCGCTGGGCGTCCAATGACCTCGGTATCACCGTCTCCCGGCTGGATATCGTGCGCGCGGTCAGGGCTGGCGAAGTGTTCCAGACTTTGCCGTTCGTGCGTCCCGGCGGCGAAATCCTCCTGCGTGTCGATAGCTGGCCACGGGTCGAACATGTGCTTCGGGTGGTCGACGCCATTGAGGCGCTGGGTCTCGATCCGGCGGATGCGGCGCCCGAATACTGGCGGCATCTGCACCATCGCATCACGGCCGGACATGAGCCGCGTGCCTATACGCGCGAGCAGCATTCAGCATGGCTCAAGCGGCGGCAGGTGATGTCATGACCCGGCGTGGCTGGTTCTTTGCGACCTATTTCGCCGTGCTCGGTGTTGGCGCGTCGATGGTCGTTCATCCTGCGCCACGCCTGATCTGGAACGAGACGGCGAGCGTGCCCGTCGGGCTCTACCGATTGCACCCGGTTCCCGCGCCGCATGTCGGTGATCTGGTCGCTGTCCGCCTGCCCGAGCGCGAGGCGAGGCTGCTTGCAACGCGCGGTTACCTTCCTCTCGCTGTTCCCCTGCTCAAGCCCGTAGCGGCTGTCGCGGGGCAGTCCGTGTGCCGTACCGGGCAGCGCGTCACCATCGACGGAAAATTCGCAGGCGATGCGCAATCCCTCGATCACCGGGGCCGTCCATTGCCCGTCTGGCAGGGGTGCCAGCACC
Organism: Komagataeibacter ossonobensis; assembly: GCF_057359305.1. Lineage (NCBI taxonomy): Bacteria > Pseudomonadati > Pseudomonadota > Alphaproteobacteria > Acetobacterales > Acetobacteraceae > Komagataeibacter > Komagataeibacter ossonobensis. Next base: position 22,918 of record NZ_JBXAYQ010000001.1, read on the forward strand.
TCGCTCCAGACCAGCTCTTCGTCATGAACCCGGCCGAGCCACGCAGTCTCGACGGTCGGTATTTTGGCCTGTTGCCCCTGTCCACCGTCATCGGTCGCGCCACCCCGGTCTGGCTTCTGTCCGGGAGCAGGCAGCCTGTCACCGTGACCTTCAATCCGTCCCCGAAAGGGCAATGAAATGGCACAGATCGGTCTTTTCACGCGCACGAAAACCGGTTTTGCCGGGCGCATCCGCACCCTCACCGTGGCGCAGGATATCCTTCTCGTTCCGGCCGAGTTTTCCGACGCCGAACATGCCCCGGATTACCGCATCCATCTCACCGATGCCGATGGCCCGGAGGTTGGTGCTGGCTGGAAACGCACCGGCGAGAGGGCTGGTGAATACATCGCCGTAGCCCTCGACGACCCCGCCTTTGCACAGCCGATCCGTGCCAATCTCTTCCGTGCCGGTGGGGAGCGTGCGGTCTGGGTGCTGAACTGGACGCGTCCGTCACGGCGTGTCGAACGCGGGGAATGAGACCATGCGACGCACGGTTTTCCTCGCTGTTGGTGTCATTGCAATCGGTGTATCGGGCGTCATCGATCCGTCACGGGCAGCATCGGTTCCAGCGCCCGCTGACACCGATCCTTATGCTGCCGTGATCGCTGAAGCCGTGCAGCGCTTCAACATTCCCGCCACATGGATACGGGCCGTCATGAGCGCTGAGAGCGGTGGTGATATTGGCGCGATTTCATCGAAAGGCGCGCTCGGCCTCATGCAGATCATGCCCGCGACCTGGAGCGACCTTCGTACCCGTTACGGGCTGGGAAGCGATCCGTTCGATGTGCATGACAACATCCTCGCGGGCGCTGCGTTCCTGCGCGAGATGCACGATCGTTACGGCTTGCCGGGTTTCCTGGCAGCCTATAACGCCGGGCCGGGGCGCTATGAGGACTACCGTGATCGGCAACGTCCGCTGCCACCCGAAACGCGCGCCTATGTCGCCGGATTGCTGTCCCTGATCGGTCAGGGCGGTGCTGAATCGTTGCTGCCGGTTTCGCATCCTGATCCGCTGTTCTGGACCCGTGCACCGATTTTCGTCATGCAATCGGACGACGCGAGGAAAGGCGTTCCGGTTGCAATGAAGCTGCCGTCGAAGGATGTTCGAAGTGACATCATCGCGCATGGTCTTGCACCTGTCAGGCCGCTTTCCGATGGGCTTTTTGTCGCTTCTTCCGCATCGGTGGCAACGCCATGAATACGCGTTCACGCATCCTTTCCCTTGCCGGTTTGCAGTGGTTCGCGCACGGCCATTGGAGCAGGCACCAGCATCGCGGATTGGGTGCTGGTAGGGTGGAACAGGCACTTTGGGGCATGGGGAATGAGAGGCGAGATAAAAGGGCGCACATTGCGCCTCGGTTGGGGTGTTGGTTTTCCTGCATTTTTTCGTTCTCCCAGCAATGTTTCCTCTTCTTCGGCAATGTTTGCCGACCCTGTTTTGCCCTGTTGCTCCGGGCTTTTTCGCACATTGGAGGGTCCGATGGCGCGCGAGAATGACTTCCAGCCCCGTCTGGGTCGTATCCGCTCGCCGCGCGCCCAGCGGCTCAAGCCCTTCGTCGCCCAGGCCCTCGCTTCGGCCCAGCGCGCCGGAGGTGGCGGGTTCCGATCGGGCCGCAGCGGCGGCGGTTCCCGTTCGTCCTTCGGGCGTGGCCGTGTCGCGGCAGCCAGGGCCAACCGCCTACTGACCAGCCGTGCCCGTCGCGTGACCGTTAAGGCCCGTGTCGTACGCCACAGTGGGCGCAAGGCGCCACTCGCCGCCCATCTTCGCTACCTGCGCCGGGACGGGGTGACGAAGGATGGCGAGAAGGCGCGGCTCTTCGGCCCCGGCATCGACGATGCCGACCCGAAGGCGTTCGCCGAACGCTGCGAGGACGACCGTCACCATTTCCGTTTCATCGTCTCGCCTGAAGATGCCCCCGATATGGCTGACCTCAAGGGTTACGCCCGCGAACTGGTCGGGCAGATGGAAAAAGACCTCGGCACGAAGCTGGACTGGGTGGGGGTGGACCACTGGAACACCCAGCACCCCCATGTCCACATTCTTGTGCGTGGCGTGGCCGAGGATGGTAGCGATCTCGTAATCTCCCGCGACTATATCAAGGAGGGCCTGCGTGCTCGCGCCCAGGATCTGGTGACGCAGGAACTCGGGCTGCGCAATGATGTTGAAATTCATCGTGCGCTGGAACGTCAGGTCGATGCCGAATACTGGACCCAGCTTGACCGGCAACTGACCCGTGATGCGGGCCGCAACGGCATCATCGACATGGCGCCAGCGCCGGATCGGCAGCCTGATCCGTTCGGGGCATTGAAGGTCGGACGTCTGCGTCGGCTGGAAGGGCTTGGTCTCGCCCATCAGGTCGGGCAGGGGCAATGGATGCTGGATGAGTCCGCCGAGGCGACGTTGCGCGAACTGGGCGAACGCGGCGACATCATCAAGCGCATCCACCGATCGCTGACCGAGCGCGGGATCGAGCGGAGCACGTCGAGTTATGTGCTGGCGGGCGAAAGCCTGGATGTTCCCGTCATCGGCAGGCTGGTTGATCGTGGTCTGGACGATGAACTGAAAGGCACGGCCTATGCGGTCATCGACGGCGTGGACGGGCGTACGCATCATATCCGCTTTCCCGATCTCGATGCGACGGGGGACAGTGTAATGGGTTCGGTGGTGGAACTGCGCGCCTTCGATGACAGGAAGGGGCAGCGTCGTGTTGCGCTGGCTGTTCGTTCTGACCTGTCGATCGAGGATCAGGTGATGGCGCGCGGGGCTACCTGGCTCGACCGGCAGGCAGTGGCGCGCGATCCTGTTGCATTGGGGCAGGCGGGCTTCGGTGCCGAAGTGCGCGAGGCGATGGAGCGGCGCACGGAGCAGTTGATCGAGCAGGGGCTTGCCGAGCGCCGCGCACAGGGATTGGTGTTGGCGCGCAACCTGATCGGGAAATTGCGGGATCGCGAGGTTCAGGAAGTCGGAGAGCGGCTGGCCACCGAGACGGGCCGGACGTTCAGCCAGTCGGCATCGGGAGATTACGTCACGGGTACCTATCGTCAGCGCATGGTGCTGGCCTCGGGTCGCTATGCGATGATCGATGACGGGCTTCAGTTCCAGCTCGTGCCGTGGACGCCATCGCTGGAGAAGCAGCGAGGCCAGCATGTGTCCGGGGTTACGCGCGGTGATGGCGGGATTGACTGGAGCTTTACCCGTAATCGGGGGCTTGGTTTATGAGTGGCGCGCAAGTTAGTCCGGTTGAGGTTCCCACGGATTGAGCAGGGGGACGCCGCATGGCAGGAAATCCACGATGTTGCGGGTCACGACCGTCTTGCCATGCACCAGCGCGGTCGCGGCGATGAGCGCATCACGCTCTGAGCGGGGGTTAGGCACATGCAATCGGGCGCAGCGCAGGGCCACCGATGCATCGACGGGTAAAATCCGCCCCTCGAACGCCGGAAGGACATACCGATCCAGCCACGTCCGCAGGATCATACCCGTCGTTTCGTCCCGCCGCTCCATACGCAGGATTCCGGTCTCCAGTTCCATGACGGTTATGGCGGAGAGGTACAGACTTTCCGCGTCGACACTATCGGCCCATTTCGCGACGTTCGGATCGGACTTTCCGGCGCGGACCTTTCTCAATTCTGAAACGACGTTCGTGTCCAGCAGGAACATCAAGAAAAATCGGCCGATCGAAGCGTGATATTCGCGCGGGGTGGGTCGAACTCGATATCTGCCAGTCCCGGCATCGCCAGCGCGTCCGCGATTTTTCGTGGGTGGTTCGTCAATCGCCGGTATTCCTCAATGCTGAGGAGGACGTGGGCAGTCCTGCCCCTGTCGGTGATGAACACCGGTCCATCGGCTGCCGCCTTTTTGGCTCGGCTGGTATCCTGGTTAAACTCGCGGCTTGAAAGTGTGGTGATGCTCATGTCATCGCCTCCCTGTCATAATGTAGTCACGTTACTACATTTGGGGCGGGGAGGCCAGTAAATTCAATGCTCGTCCGTTTGGGCCATGCATAGGTATCCTGCCATGCGGGCCGCCAGCCCGGCGCAGATGCTGGCAGAAAAGGGAAATATAGGTTAAATTTGTGGTCGCATTTTCTCTCGATTAAAAACAAAACGGAAAAGTAATTAACACTGTGAATGTGATGGAAAAAATACCTACCAGCATTATTGGGTTGTTAAGTCAGATTTTCCCTGATCGTTATACTCAGGCTGAAATAGATGCGTTGTTTCTATTCTCGGGTGCTCCAGAGCCAATCCCAGACGGAAGCAAGGCGACGAAAGTTCAGGCATGGCTGAGACAGATTAATTCAAGGTGCAATGAACCGCTGAAAATTCTCGGCTCCATATTAGATGATTTTTTGGAAAAACAGTCACCTGGGAATACGTTCTGGCTGAATTCCACTGATGACCATGTTGCGAAGCTGGCGGCAGAAAAAGATCGTATCCGCGAGACCCTGACACGCGAAGGGCTGACATATGTTCGGGGTGGCAATATCGTTAAAGGAGGTGCCGTATCGACCCTATCGCTTGATGAGAGCGTCAAGAAATATGGACTCAAATCTGTTGATATCGAGATTCAGAGGGCACTTTCGCAGATCGAACAAGATCCGCATGCTGCAGCCCAATATGCCGGGAATGTTCTTGAGGCTGTGCTTAAGGCGTATCTTGATCACAAACGAAAGGCCTATAATACAACTGATACGCTTGCAGAACTCTGGAAATCGGCAGCAGACGTGATCGGGCTGAGGCCAGCCGATTGGGATAATAAAGACCTCAAGAGGATTGCATCAGGTTTGTACGGTATCGTTGATGGCATTGCACATCTGCGTAATGCCAAAAGCAGTGCGCATGGGAGATCGGAAGAACAGTTTCAGAACATTACAATCAAGCCGCGTCATGCAAGGCTTGCAATACATTCGGCACATACGGTGTGCGCATACGTCTTGGAGCTTTTTGAGTAATCCCAAGGATCACACGAATTTTGTGTCGAGTAAGGAAAAACGGTCTTCCTGTATATGCTATGTGGTCGGAATAATAGCGAAACACGGTGACGGGTTAAAGGTTGAAGAACTTGTTGCTCAGAAAGCCCAGTTGTTCATGCAATTCTTTCATTGCGTCGATCACGCCGTCAAGTATCTGCTGATCTTCTTCGACGTTTCCGCTAGTAACTGCCGTCTTGGCATCCTGTTGTGCATGAGACGCTGGGGTATGAATAACTTGCCTTGCCAAGTCTCGACTCCTTAATGCAGATCGTGCGCGTATTCTGAGAGAATTCGAGAGCCTGCCGCACCCTGCAAGTATTTTTTCGCTCCTGAACGACCGGGCACGATCGGGGCAACAAGCTGCTTGCTTCCGATAAAATGACGGCTGTCCGCTGTTTCTCCTATGGATCGGAGAGCGCAGATGGAACAGCCCGGAACACGTATTCAATGGGGACAGGTCGCGGTGGTCCTGTCCATGATCGTCCTGTCCTGGTGGACTGCAACCGAATGGACAGCATGGGAACTGGCCTTTCAACCTGAACTCGGGCGGCCCTGGTTCGTGCTGTTTCACCGTTGGCCGGTCTATGCCCCACCGCTGTTCTTCTGGTGGTGGTATGTCTTCGATGCCTATGCCCCGGCTGTGTTCGCACGCGGCGCCTGGATCGCTGGATCTGGCGGCGTGCTGGCCTTTGCCGCTGCCGTCGCATTGTCTGTCCATCGCGCCCGCGAGGCAAAGAAGATCGAGACCTACGGATCGGCGCGCTGGGCAGGGTCGGATGAAATCGCCCAGGCCGGGCTGCTTGACCCGGATGGGGTGGTGCTTGGCCGGTACGGCAAGGCCTACCTGCGGCATGACGGGCCGGAGCATGTCCTGACCTTCGCACCGACCCGCAGCGGCAAGGGTGTCGGCATGGTCATTCCTACGCTTCTGACCTGGCCGGGTTCCGCCATCGTCCACGACATCAAGGGCGAGAACTGGGAACTGACGGCGGGATTCCGTGCCCGTTTCGGTCGCGTCGTGCTGTTCGACCCCACCAATGCGGCCTCCGCTGCCTACAACCCGTTACTGGAAATCCGGCGTGGGGAGCGGGAAGTCCGCGATGCCCAGAACGTCGCCGATATCCTCGTGGACCCGGAAGGCAGTCTGGAGAAGCGCAACCACTGGGAGAAGACTTCGCACTCCCTGCTGGTCGGCGCCATCCTGCATGTGCTCTACGCCGAGCCCGACAAGACGCTGGCCGGTGTCGCCAGTTTTCTGTCGGACCCGAAACGCCCGATCGCCACAACGCTGTCAGCGATGATGCGGACAAACCATCTCGGGAAGAAAGGACCGCACCCCGTCGTTGCCTCGGCTGCGCGCGAATTGCTGAACAAGTCTCCCAACGAGCGGTCAGGCGTGCTGTCCACCGCCATGTCCTTTCTCGGCCTCTATCGCGATCCCGTGGTTGCGGAGGTGACGCGGCGCTGCGAATGGCGGATATCCGACATAGTTGATGGTGATCGCCCGGTGACGCTCTATCTGACCGTGCCGCCATCGGACATCAGCCGCACCAAGCCACTGATCCGTCTGGTGCTGAACCAGATCGGCCGGCGCCTGACGGAAGACCTTGATGCCGCGGCGCGGCGGCGACGTGTGCTGCTGATGCTCGACGAATTCCCGGCCCTCGGGCGGCTGGATTTCTTTGAATCGGCGCTGGCCTTCATGGCGGGCTACCGGATCAAGAGCTTCCTGATCGCCCAGTCCCTCAACCAGATCGAGCGGGCCTACGGGCCGAACAATTCGATCCTCGACAACTGTCATGTCCGGGTGAGCTTCGCCACCAACGACGAACGGACGGCAAAACGTGTCTCCGACGCGCTCGGGACCGCCACCGAGATGAAGGCGATGAAGAACTACGCGGGCCACCGTCTTTCGCCCTGGCTGGGCCATCTGATGGTTTCGCGCTCGGAGACGGCACGCCCGCTGCTGACGGCGGGAGAAGTCATGCAGCTCCCGCCAGCGGATGAGATCGTCATGGCCTCCGGCCTCTATCCGATCCGTGCGAAGAAGGCCCGTTACTTCGAGGATGCGCGCTTCCAGGAACGCATTCTGCCGCCGCCAAAGCCTACGCCCCCGAAGGATGGGTGCCCGGACGACTGGAGTAGCCGTCCCCTGCCGCCCAGGCCGCCGGCACCCGATGCGGCGGCCGAAACGCGGACAGGGGACGATGAGGAAGAAGACCCGAAGCAGTCCGCCCGACGCCATCAGCCCGAACTGGACGAAGGCACTGTCGAGAAAAAGGAGCCGTTGGAGAACGAGTTCACGCCCGATCCGGTCGATGAGTTCGACGACATCGCGCCCCGCAACAACCGGATGAACGATCTCAGGCGCGGCATCGCCCGGCAGGCGTCGCTCGACCGTGGCGATGAGCTTGGACTGTGAGGCAGACATGGCGATACCGAAAAAGAAGGCCCAGATCTCCGTCTATCTCGATCCCGATGTGATGAAGACCCTGTCTGCCTATGCCGCGCGACGCGCGCAGCCGATGTCGCTGATCGTCGAGGCCGCCGTTGCTTCCTTCCTCTCGCCCGACGGGGAAGAGCGCCGCGAGGCTGCTACATCGAAGCGCCTCGACCGGCAGGACCGACGTCTCGCGCGGCTGGAGCGCGATATCGGCATCACGGTGGAGACACTAGCGCTGTTCATCCGTTTCTGGCTGACCACGACCCCGCCGCTGCCCGAACCGGCCGCGAAGGCGGCGCGCGCGCAGGCCGGGGTGCGCTACGATAATTTTGTCGCCGCCCTCGGCCGTAGGCTGGCCCAGGGGCCAAGACTCCAGCAGGAAATCCCGGAGGATGTTTTGGACCCCGGCGCACGGGATGAACCGGAGGCGTAAAATCCGCACCCCGCAAGTATTTTTGCCCTGTGTTTCGCCGCCGTTCTACGACCTCTGAATTCTTGTTGAAACGCGCTGTTTCCAGCCTTTCTTAATGATCCCCGTCGCTGTTCGTCCGTCGCGTGCGGCCCATACGGGGGAAGGTCATGTCGGTTTCCGTCATCCATGAAGGGGCCAGAGTGCGCGGCGTGTCCATGCTGCGCACAGCGATGGGGCCGGCGATTGCCCGGCACCTTGCCGATCCCTCTGTGGTCGAGGTCATGCTTAATCCCGATGGGCGGCTGTGGATCGATCGGCTGTCAGAGGGCATGGCCAACACGGGCGAAACCATCACACCTGCCGACGCCGAGCGCATCGTGCGTCTGGTTGCACACCACGTCGGGGCTGAGGTGCATGAGGGTGCGCCCCGTGTCTCGGCCGAGTTGCCAACCGGCGAACGGTTCGAGGGATTGCTGCCGCCCGTGGTGACGGCCCCCAGTTTCGCGATCCGCAAGCCCGCCGTCGCGGTGTTCACCCTCGATGACTATGTCGCCGCCGGGATCATGACAGAAGGGCTGGCGGTATCTCTGCGCCGCGCTGTTTCGGAACGGAAGAACATCCTGGTCGCAGGCGGCACATCCACGGGCAAGACCACGCTGGTCAACGCCCTGCTGGCCGAGGTCGCGAAAACCGGCGATCGCGTCGTCCTGATCGAGGACACGCGCGAGTTGCAATGCATGGCGCCCAATCTCATCGCCCTGCGGACCCGTGAAGGCGTGATTACCCTTTCGGACCTTGTCCGGTCCGGTCTACGTCTGCGTCCTGACCGTATTCCCATCGGTGAGGTGCGCGGGGCCGAAGCCCTCGATCTGGTCAAGGCATGGGGCACCGGCCATCCGGGTGGCATCGGCACCCTGCACGCCGGATCGGTGCTGGCTGCTCTGTATCGGCTGGAACAACTCATCCAGGAGGCGGTGGTCACGGTGCCGCGCGCCATGATCGCCGAAACCATCGATGTGATCGCGGTCCTGTCCGGGCGCGGCAATTCCCGCCGCCTGTCCGAACTGGCGGAAATTGACGGTCTCGATCCCACGACCGGAACCTATCGCATCCGTCCGGTCAGCCTCTCTTCTCCCGAAACACCATTCTCTGCCAATGGAGAATCATCATGATGCCGCCTTCACGTCTGCGCGCCGTGGTGCGCGCTGTCGCACGTCCTGACCGGCATGTGCCGGATCTGCGTGTGTTTGGAACCTCCATGCTGCTGTCGCTTGCTTTCGCGTCATCGGCATGGGCGTCAGGATCCAGCATGCCGTGGGAAACGCCCCTGAACGAGATTCTGGAATCCGTGCAGGGACCGGTGGCGAAAATCATCTCGGTGATCATCATCACGGTCACGGGTCTGACCCTGGCCTTCGGGGAAACATCCGGCGGGTTCCGCCGCCTGATCCAGATTGTCTTTGGACTAAGCATCGCTTTTGCAGCGTCCAGCTTCTTCCTGTCGTTCTTCTCCTTCTCGGGCGGAGCGCTAATCTGATGGCGGGATATGACGATGACGCGGTGCCGGGCTTCCATGTCCCGGTGCATCGCTCGCTGACCGACCCGATCCTGCTGGGTGGCGCGCCCCGTGCTGTCGCCATCGCTAATGGCACGCTGGCGGCTGCGATCGCCCTTGGCCTGCGGCTGTGGCTGATCGGGGCCGCATTCTGGATCGTGGGTCATGGGCTCGCGGTCTGGGGTGCCAGGCGCGATCCTTTCTTCATCGAGGTGGGGCGGCGGCATCTGCGCTATCCCGCCTGGTTGCGGGTCTAAGGAGGGCAGGGCGATGATGTCGCTTGGCGAATATCGCAGTCGTGCCGCCCTCCTGTCTGATTTCCTGCCCTGGGCCGCGCTCGTTGAGAAAGGTGTAGTGCTGAACAAGGACGGCAGTTTCCAGCGCACGGCAAAAATTCGTGGCCCTGATCTGGACAGTGCGACACCAGCGGAACTGGTCGGTGTGACCGGTAGGTTGAACAATGCCCTGCGTCGCCTTGGCTCCGGCTGGGCGGTGTTCGTGGAGGCGCAGCGCGTTCCCGCCACGCTTTATCCCGACAGCGATTTTCCCGATGCGGCTAGTCAGATGGTCGATCTGGAGCGCCGGGAGCAGTTCGAGGACGACGGCGCGCATTTCGAGAGCCGGTATTTCCTGACCCTGGTCTGGCTGCCACCGGCGGAATCATCGGGCCGAGCCGAGCATTTTCTCTATGAAGGCAGGGAACGGGACGGCCCCGATCCGCACGGCATATTGAATTCCTTCATTGATCGTAGTGATCGTCTTCTCGCTTTACTCGATGGTTTCATGCCCGAAGCAACGTGGCTGGATGACGGCGAAACCCTGACCTATTTGCATTCGACCATTTCAACCCGGAACCAGCGCGTCAGAGTGTCGGAAATTCCGATGCATCTTGATGCGCTCCTGGTGGACCAGCCGCTGGCGGGTGGTCTGGAGCCGAAACTCGGCGATGCTTTCCTCAAGACGCTGACGATCACCGGTTTCCCCAGCCGCACCTTTCCCGGAATTCTGGACGATCTGAACCGGCTGGCGATGCCGTATCGCTGGTCTACCCGTGCCATCCTGCTCGACAAGACCGACGCCACCAAGGTTCTGACGAAGATCCGGCGGCAATGGTTTGCAAAGCGCAAGAGCATTGCAGCCATCGTCCGGGAGGTGATGACCAATGAGGCTTCGGTCCTCGTGGACAACGACGCCGCCAACAAGGCGGCCGACGCCGATCTGGCTTTGCAGTCCCTTGGTGCTGACGATGTCGGGCAGGCCTATATCACCGCGACCGTCACGGTCTGGGATGGGTCAGCCTCCATCGCGGACGAAAAGCTTCGTCTGGTCGAAAAGATCATTCAGGGCCGCGACTTCACCTGCATGGTGGAAAGCCTGAACGCGGTGGAAGCGTGGCTGGGGAGTCTGCCCGGCCATGTCTACGCCAATGTGCGTCAGCCCCCGGTCTCGACCCTGAATCTGGCGCATATGATTCCGCTCTCTGCCGTGTGGGCCGGGCCGGAGCAGGACGGGCATTTCAGGGCAGCCCCTCTGTTCTACGGCAGGACGGCGGGTGCCACACCGTTCCGGTTCAGCCTTCACGTCGGCGATGTGGGGCATATGCTGATCGCGGGACCGACAGGCGCGGGCAAATCTGTCCTGCTGGCGTTGATGGCGTTGCAGTTCCGTCGCTATGCGGGATCGCAGATTTTCGCCTTCGATTTTGGCGGGTCGATGCGGGCGGCAACGCTGGCGATGGGCGGTGACTGGCACGATCTCGGCGGTGGGCTGACAGACGCTGATCTGTCGGGAGAACAGGGTGGCAGTGTCTCGCTCCAGCCTCTGGCGCGAATTGATGATCCCGACGAACGGAAATGGGCCAGCGAATGGCTCGGCCAGATCCTTGTCGGTGAAGGGGTAACGCTGACCCCGGAGGTGAAGTCTCACCTTTGGTCGGCCCTGAATTCCCTAGCGTCTTCGCCCGATTATGAACGCACGATCTCAGGTCTGGTCGCACTCCTCCAGTCCAACGCTCTGAAGCAGGCCCTGACGCCATACTGCCTGGGTGGCCCTTATGGTCGCCTGCTCGACGCGGATGTCGAGCGTCTGGGCGATGCCGATGTGGTGGTGTTCGAGACGGAGGGGCTGATCGGTTCTGGCGCAGCCTCTTCCGTGCTGTCCTATCTGTTCCATCGCATTGAGGGCCATCTGGATGGCCGGCCGACCCTGCTGGTGATCGACGAGGGCTGGCTGGTGCTGGATGACGGCGATTTTGCCGGCCAGCTCCGGGAATGGCTGAAAACGCTGCGCAAGAAGAACGCCAGCGTCATCTTCGCCACGCAGTCCCTGTCGGATATTGCCAATTCCCGCATTGCCCCGGCGGTGGTGGAAAGCTGTCCGACGCGCATTTTCCTGCCCAATGAGCGGGCGATCGAGCCGCAGATCATGGCGCTTTATCGGGACTTCGGCCTGAACGACCGGCAGATTGCCATCATCGCCCGTGCGGCCTCGAAGCGGGAGTATTACTGCCAGACGCAACGGGGCAACCGGTTGTTTGAACTTGGGCTTGGTCCTGTTGCCCTGGCGCTGTGCGCGGCCTCCGGCAAGGACGATCACCGGCAGATCGACAGTGTGCTGGCGGAACACGGACGTGGTGGCTTTCTGTCTGCCTGGTTCGACGTGCGTGGCGTGTCATGGGCTGCGGACCTTCTGCGGGAAGGGGACGTGTCATGAGGCAGGTGATCTTTTTCTGCGGTGCAGCGGCCCTGTTGTCGATTGGCGTGCCGGAGGCCCGGGCACAATGGGCTGTGTATGATGGAGCCAACCATGTCCAGAATGTTCTCATCGCGGCACGGACCCTCCAGCAGATCGATAATCAGATCACCTCGCTGGCCAACCAGGCACAGATGCTGGTCAATCAGGGACGTAATCTGGCGAGCCTGCCGCTTTCGACATTGTCATCGTTGCAATCAACGATTTCCCAGACCACGGCACTGCTCGCGCAGGCGCAGAACATTGCCTACAGCGTCCAGTCCGTCGAGCAGCAATATCAGCAGTCCTATACGTCGGTCTCATCGGGCATGTCCGACAGCGCCCTGTTCAGCCAGGCGCAGACAAGGTGGCAGAATTCCGTAGGCGGCTTTGAAGATGCTCTGAAACTGCAGGCGCGTGTTGTGGGGAATATTCCTTCCGACAGCAGTGCCATGACCCAACTTGTTTCGGCCAGCCAGGATTCCACAGGTGCCCTGCAGGCGGCGCAGGCCGGCAATCAGCTTCTAGCACTTCAGTCGCGCCAGTTGTCCGACATCCTGGCCGAACTCGCCGCCAACGGGCGTGCCACGGCGCTGGAGCGGGCGCGAAATGCTGCCACCGAAGCCGAGAGCGAAGCTCAGTATCAGCATTTTTCCCAATATAATGCCTATAGCCCGACTTCGGTCTCCATGTTCGGCAGCAGCGGGAACTGACCGCCATGGCGATGGGCAATGTGGGCGTTATCGACACCTTCCTGAATACCTTCACCACCACCATCGACAGCGGCTTCGGTCTGGTGAAGGGGAATGTGATTTCGCTGGCAGGTACGCTGTCGGTGCTGGATATGGTACTGGCTGGCCTGTTCTGGGCCTGGGCTGCGGATGAGGACATCATCCAGCGGCTGGTGAAGAAGACGCTGTATATCGGCTTCTTTTCCTTTCTGATCAGCAATTTTTCCAGTCTGTCGAAGACCGTCTTTGACAGTTTTGCGGCCCTCGGCCTGAAGGTCGGAGGTGGGAGTCTGGCACTCGGAGACTTCCTGCGGCCCGGCCGACTGGCATCCACGGGCTTCGATGCGGCGCAGCCGCTCCTGGACTCTGTCCACAATCTGCTTGGTCCTGTCGCCTTCTTTACGAACTTCATCCAGATCTTCGTGCTCTGCCTGTCCTGGCTGATCGTGCTGGCGGCGTTCTTCATTCTGGCCGTGCAGCTTTTCGTGGCGCTGATCGAGTTCAAGCTGACCACGCTGGCGGGTTTCATTCTGATCCCGTTCGCCCTGTTCAATCGCACGGCTTTCCTTGCCGAGAAGGTGCTGGGCAATGTCGTCTCCTCGGGCGTGAAGATCATGGTGCTGGCGGTCATTTCCGCCATTGCGTCCGTTCTGTTCGCCCAGTTCACGACGTCCTATGGCAGTGACGTTCCCACGATCGGGCAGTCCGTCTCGGTGGTGCTGGCCTCGCTTGCAATTGTCGGCCTGTCCATTTTTGGCGGCAGCATCGCCAATGGCCTGATCTCCGGTGCGCCCCAGCTTGGGGCTGGCGCGGCCGTCGGCACGGGCATGGCGGTGGGTGCCATGGGCGCTGCTGCTGCGGCCGGTGTCGGGGCTGTCGCATCCGGTGGTGCCGCAGCCCTCGGCGCCACGGCTGCCGCCGCGCGGGGCGGGGCCGCGATCGCCGGGGCCGCCACCTCCGCCTATTCGGCTGGTGCTGCTGGCGCATCAGGTGGTGCGGGCAGCATGGCCGCCGGGATCGGAGGTATGGGCCGGGCCGTCGGCGGGAACGTCGCGAATGCCGTCAAAGGGGCGGCCTCACGTGCCGGTTCATCGCTCAAGGAAAGCTATGCCGCCGGTGGACGCTGGGCCGCGCGCGGGATGGGGGAGGGAGGCGAAGGCGGCGAAGGCGGAGCCGGGGATAGTGGACCGGCACCTTCTGGAGGCGGTGGCCCGGCTGGAGGAGGTGATGGCGGTGGAAACGGCGGTCCTTCTGGTGGCGGTTCCGGCGAACCGCCCCGCTGGGCGCAAAAGATGAAGCGCCGCAATGCCGCAGCCCATGCCGCCGAGGCGGCGCATGTCATCCGCTCCGCCGATGGCGGGGGCGGAAGTTCCAGCATTGATCTTTCGGAAAAGGAATGAGGACGATGTTCCGTCGCTCCACCACACGCTACGGGACCACACCCGAGCCTGTCACCCCGTACCAGAAAGCCGCGCAGGCGTGGGATGAACGGATCGGTTCCGCCCGCATCCAGGCCCGTAACTGGCGGCTGATGGCGTTCGGCTCCCTGTTTCTGTCCGCGGGCCTTGGCGTAGGGCTGGTCTGGCAATCCGCGCGCGGCACCATCACGCCGTGGGTCGTGCAGGTGGACCGGCTGGGGCAGGCGCAGGTCGTGGCCCCCGCAACAGCGGGCTATATGCCCGCTGATCCGCAGATCGCCTGGTATCTGGCGCAGTTCGTTCACGACGTGCGCGCCCTGTCGTCGGACCCCGTTGTGGTCCGGCAGAACTGGCTGCGGTCCTATGATTTCACCACCACGTCAGGCGCGCAGACGCTCAACGATTATGCCCGTCTGAATGATCCGTTCTCGCGCATCGGGCATGAGCAGATCGAGGTGGACATCGCCTCGGTGATCCGGGCCTCGCCCGGCAGCTTCCGGGTCGCCTGGACCGAGCGTCATTACCGCGACGGCGCTTTCACCGGCACCGAGCGCTGGACCGCCATTGTGTCGGTCGTTCTGCGTACACCCCGCGACGCGGATCACCTTCGGAAAAACCCTCTGGGCATCTACGTCTCTGCCATCAACTGGTCGAAGGAGCTGAGCCAATGATCCGTCGTGCTCTTCGTGTCCTGCCGCTGCTGATCCTGCCCCTGGCCGGCTGCGCGCAGCATTACCATCCGCCGGTCATCCGCTATGATGACGCTGTTCAGGCGACACGTCTGCCGGATCCGCCGAAACCGGTACAGGTCGTCGAAGTCCCGCAGCCACTTCCCCTGCCGGGGCAGCTCAAGCCGCTGCCGTCGCGACGCACGGCCCATCCGGCCCCCGAGGCTGCCGACCCGACAGCGCGTGTGACACAGGCCAATCTGGCAGCGCGCATCCAGCCCACGCGAGCCGGGTTCATCAACGCGGTGCAGGTCTATTCTTATTCTCCGGGTGCCCTCTATCAGGTCTATGCATCGCCCGGCGAAATCACCGACATCATGCTCCAGCCAGGCGAGAAGCTGGTCGGCACCGGACCCGTGGCGGCAGGTGACACCGTACGTTGGATCATCGGTGATACCGAAAGCGGGGCAGGGGCGACGAAGCGTATCCATATCCTGGTCAAGCCGACCCGGCCGGACCTGACCACCAACCTGATCGTTAACACCGACCGGCGGACCTATCTGGCGGAACTGCGTGCCACCCCCGCCACCTATATGGCGTCGGTGTCGTGGGATTACCCCGAGGACGACCTGATCGCCTTGCACCGGCAGGACAGCGCCGCCGATGATGCCAGCCCACTGGATACAGGGCTGGACCTGAACGCGCTGAATTTCCGCTATGCCATCCAGCCGGTGAAAGGCGGGACGCCGCCCTGGCTGCCTGGCCGGGCGTTCGATGACGGTCATAAGGTCTATATAGCCTTTCCATCAGGGATCGGGCAGGGGGAACTGCCCCCTCTGTTCGTGCTGGGGGCGGATGGCGGGCCGGAACTGGTGAATTACCGGGTGCGGCAGAACTGGATGATCGTGGACCGGCTGTTCGCTGCCGCCGAACTGCGGCTGGGCGACAAGCATTCCGAGCAACGGGTGCGCATTGTTCGAACCGATGGACGGAAGTCATGACCGGGCAATCACCGGCAGAGGGCGGGACGTCCTCGCCCCCACATCCATCACCACCGCCCGATCTGCGCCTGCGGGCGGAACGGCCGCGCGTCGTGCGGCTGTCGCGCACTGTGGTCTGGGCGCTCGGTGGGGGAGGGATGCTCGCCATTGGTCTGGCACTTGGCTACGCGCTGGAGAACAGCAGCCACAAAGCGCCACTGGCCGCCAGCCAGGACACGGATGTGCGTCCGTCCGCCGATGGGCTGGCGGGGCTGCCCTCAGACTATGTCGGCAGTGGCGTCCCGAAGCTCGGTCCCGCGCTGCCCGGCGATCTCGGGCACACTATCCTGAAAGCAGAGGAGCAGGGAAAAGTCGCATCCGGTGGGGAGGATCGCCGGGCAGCGCAGGAGGTGGAGGCGGCAATCGCCAGCAAATTGTTCGTGCAGACAGGGGAGCGTGACCGTGTCGGCACACAGGCGGCGGCGCCTGTATCGGGTGCCTCAACTTCTCCGGGACCAGCAGCCCCTGCGACCGACGCACAGTCTGGCAATCGCGCTTTTCTGGCGGGTCAGCCTGACCGCGCGACGCTCAGCCCCGATCGGATCGCGCCTCCTGCTTCGCCTTATATCCTTCAGGCAGGCACCGTGATCGCGGGTGCGCTAAACACGAAAATCAGTTCCGACCTACCGGGCCAGATTACCGGCCATGTGACTCAGAACGTCTATGACAGCCCGACCGGCCACTATCTCCTGATCCCGCAGGGAAGCCTGCTGTTCGGGGCCTATAACAGCGGGATTGCCTTCGGGCAGCAGCGCACCCAGATCATCTGGACCCGGCTGATCTTTCCCGATGGCGAAAGCCTGGTGTTGGAAAAACTGCCGGGCGGCGGCGCTATCGGCCAGTCTGGCCTGTCCGACGAGGTGAACAATCACTGGGGTCAGCTTTTCAAGGCGGCTCTGGTCACGACCCTGCTCAGCGTGGGTTCGGAGGCGGGCACGTCGTGGAATGAAAACAATCTCATGCAGGCAATCCGCTCCGGCGCCAGCAACGGCTTCTCCATGGTCGGCAACCGCCTGATCGACCGCAGCCTCAACGTCCAGCCCACCCTGACCGACCGGCCGGGGCTGCCGTTCACCCTCATTCTGAATCGCGACCTGATCCTGAAACCTTGGCACGTAAAGGCACTGCCTCGATGACGAAGTTGCGTATCACCGAAATACCTGATGAAAAGCCGGTTCGTGTCACTGTGGACCTCCCGGCGGATCTCCATCGCGATCTCGTCGCCTACGCGGCGCTGGTCAGCCAGAACGGCCAGCCCGTCGATCCGACCCGTCTCGTACCGCACATGATCCGTGGATTCATTGCATCTGATCGAGCTTTCGCGAAGCTTAGGCGTGCGCGAGTTAAGCAGATACTAAGCAGAGAAAGTTAGTCTATTCAATATTCTTCTTTCTCAAGAAAGAAAGTATTTTATGTACGACGGTCGACGAATTTCTATCACGCCATCCAATGCCGTAATCAAGATGTGAAAAACCGTCGCCGTCGCGCACTTCCAGCACAGTTACCTGCTCAAGGATCGTATCTGGAAAAAACGCGAGCCAGCCAGTCGGCATAAGCGTAATACCATGCCCGTTTATAACGAGAGCGATCGTCCGCAGACTTCTGATTTCTTCCCTACGCACTGTTGGCAGAAAGCCAGCAATGCTCGCTTTGCGTTTTAACAGTGTATGCATGTCCTCTCCTGTATCATCATTGCCGAAGACAAAAGTTGCTTCCTGTAAATCGCTCCAACACGTTGTTACAGATGAGGCAAGAGGATGGTGTGTCGGTGTCACAGCGACAATTCGATCGCTCCACAGTGGTAAGGTAGCTGCGCCAGGTTCGTTCAGTGGAAGGGTTATAATTACTAAATCAACGATACCGTCGAAAAGCGCCGAAATTACATCTCTGTGGGATGCGTCACGATATATAAAAGAGATACCGGGGTGAAGAATTCTATAAGGTTCGATGAAGTCCGATACTCGTCCTGGCGGTATATTGCTTTGTATTCCTATTGATACGATAACGCTTTCGCCAAAGGCGCATCTCCGAGTATATTCATAAAGAGTATTTGTGTCGTGCAGCAGAGCCTCAGCCTGTCGGAGGAATGCTTCGCCGACTGGCGTAGGCGTTGTGCCAGATGATGTCCTGCGGAAAAGCTGAATTCCGACGCGCTCCTCAAGTAGTCGAAGTGAACGACTGACTGCGGACTGTTTGGAATTTAGAGCGCGCGCCGCGCCATGGATACTTCCTTGAAGAGCAATTGCGCACACGCATTGCAGTTCCCGTAGATCAAGAGGAGGGTGTCTTACCATTTTATTTCTGCCCTCACATACAAATTAAAATTAGATATTTTGTAGTGTGAGTGTTGTAGAATGCGAGAATATGATTCATTGATACCTAAAAAATATAAGGAAATATTGGAATAAATATGATACTCCATAATTAAGCTCCCATTCGATTCATTTGCATATATAGCTATGTCGACATGGCTCTAGTTTGTAGGTAGAGATAAGGTTGTCGGGTCCATTCGCCCAGCAACGGCAACAATTGCAATAATAGCAGCAGAAAATGCAATTTCGGCTATTGTTCCGCGTTGAAGATATTTAAGGCTTGCCGTAATGTTTCTCTTCTGTCGTAGATTTCTTACGTAAACATATCGGTTGACGCAGGCGATACAGACCATACCGCTCGTTAATCCCAGCTTGAGAATGAGTAGTGTAGAATAGACAGTGAAATGCTTCGGCCATCCGCCCAGGATGTTCAGGCCCAGTCCAGAACCGGTAAGTAGGACCAAAGGCACCGCGATATGTCCCGCAGCCGAATACCGTGCTAACGCCATTTGCATGGAGAGATCCCACTTCTTTTTTCGTGTATCACTGACAAGCATGGCAACGGGGATGAGGCCCCCGCACCAGAAACCACCTGCAAGCAAATGCACGGCCTGGAAGAACATCGCGCCCATACCGATCATGCGCACGTGACCTGTCAGAGCTGTCGCCGTCAGAAGCAAGCATGCGGGTATGACCGACAGGAGCGCGCCGCATTTACGCCAAGTTAGAAGTAGAAGACAGACACCAGCTACGGCCTGAATGATCCACGCCTGTCCAATGGTGGTGTCAACAAGCACGGCTTTGCTTAAAGTCGGCGAGAAGGCATCCTGCCACCCATCTCCGACCTCGGAGACTTCGGCTGGCAGTGTTGCAATGACTATTACTGTCGTAAAAACGCTCCCCCATGCCCAAAACTTTCTCAGGCGGGCAGAGAGTGCGATTCCGAGGTCGCGCGGAGCCAGCCACCCTGCAAAAAGCAGGCTACCTGTAAGAAAGAGCGCCAGGCTGTCTCGTGCGGCGCGACATAGGATCAGGAAAGCATCCGGTGTCATCGGTTAGTAACTGTGAACCCATAGACGCCATGAGTCTTGTGTCCATCGACGGCAAGGGCGTGCCAGGTTACGGAATACCGTCCAGGCACGAGCTCAATTTTGAGCGGGACCGTCAGAGTCTTGCCGTCATCCGACAGGGCAACGTTTCCTGTTTCTATAACATTACCCTTGGGGCCAGTGACAACGACGCCGGTGAGCTTGACAACTACTGCTTCAGTAAAGCCTAGCGTCAGGCTCTGCGGTGCCGTTCCCGTGCTATCCGCAGCGGGTATTTCGGCGTTCAGGTGGGCATGTGCATAGGCAGGGTCCCCCATCTGCAGAACGAAGTTCCCTGCGAGACACATAGAGGCAACGATTTTACGGATAGAAGTCATGTTTACTTTCCTTGCTTGGTGTGAATTACAGCAGAAAGACAAATATTTTCAGAGAAAAAAGTCTCTTATTGACCAACGAAAGGGATACCTTCGACGCAGCTATGCTGTTGAAAACAGAATAGTATTGAAAGCTTTCGTCATGCGTTGCTCAAGCTCATCAATGTCTTTTTTAGAAATAATGAGAGGAGGTGCTAAAATTATGCTGTCGTATGAGATTCTTATCAGCACGCCGTGTTCCATACACGCTTTCACAACTGACCGTTTTATGTCTGTCTTCTCATCATTTCGGAAATCAAGCTCCCTGTAGCTACAAAATCCGACTTCAATCGCGCTTAATAATCCGATTGTCCGTGTGGATCGGACCAGCTCGTGTGCCGCAAGTTTCGAAATCATCTTTATCCAATGTTCCGAAATATCCTGCACATGATCTACTATTCTTTCATCCTCGTAGATTTTTAGCGTTTCAAGGGCGACGGCAGCGGCAACAGGATGTGCGTGATATGTGCCGCCATGATGAAACCCATGGTGCATAATCGAGCAGTCCACCAATGCGGAGTGAAAATCATCATTCATGACGACCGCCGAAATCGGTTGATAGGCCGCTGAAAGCCCCTTCGATGCGACGAGGCAGTCGGGCGTCTGGTTGACGGTCTGGCTTCCCCACATCTTTCCGGTTCGACCGAAGCCCGTCACGATTTCATCGAAATAAAGAGGAATATCGCGCATCGACAAGACATTGCGTATTGCTTCAAAATATCCTTTCGGCGCTGGGTACATGCCGCCAGCAATCGAGACTGGCTCGCAGAGGAAGGCCGCGATATTTTCGGCACCCGTGTGATCTATCAGTTCTGCCAGTTCCCGCGCCAGGCGATGTGCATAATCTTCTTCTGTTTCTCCAGCCAACGCGTCGCGTGGCCAGCGCGGTTGCGCAGCATACAGAATATCGTCACCCGTCAGATCGAATGAATTGATAATGCTTTCGATCCCGCCAAGTCTCGTGGCAAATATCGTCGATCCATGATAGCTCCCCCGACGCGTGATTATTTTATGCCGTTTTGGATTTCGTTGTTTATTGATGTACCACGTTGTTTTAATGAGAGTTTCGATTGCTTCCGATCCGGTTGTGGCGAAAAGAACGTGAGCGTCCGGTATCGGCGCTGCCGCGCTGAGCGCGTCCGAAAGCGCGTGGACGACAGGGACCGTCCGGTTTAGCGCGGTGGGATAGACTGGCAGCTCTCGCATCTGGCGTGTGGCGGCTTCGATCAGGCGTTCATTATGAAAGCCGAGCGTGGCACAAAACAGTGCCGACACCGCGTCGATATAGTCTTTACCCGAAGAATCGAAGACGAAGACACCAGATCCAGATACCATATCGACGCCTGATGACATGGCGGAGTTGCTAAGATGCGATAAGCCGTACACTAGTCGCGAAGTCATCATTGTGCGCCTTTACCAGAGGGAGAGGCTGAGGGCAGAGCCAAAGGGCAGGTCTTTCCCGGATCTGAGAACGCCGGGTTAGTGAGGAAGCTCTGATCCGTTAGGGAGTTCAGGAAGGCGATCACGTCCGCGATCTCCGCCTCGCTGATTTCGAACGGCTCGATGAACTGGTCGCGTAACGGGTTCTCTCCGTGTGGCCCTGTCGCCGACCGACCTCCCTTCGAGTAATGTGCTGCCAGCACGTCGTGCAGCGTGGCGATGGAGCCATCATGCATATAGGGACCCGTCAGGGCGACGTTACGCAGGCTTTCCGTGCGGAATTTCCCCTCATCGTCGGCATTGCCCGTCACAGTCCGCAATCCGTGATCACTGGCAGGATAGGCCCCCTTGCTGTCCTCGTTATACAAGCCGGTATTGTGAAAACCTGTTTCCGGGAAAGGCATGTTCGCGGAGCGGATATTGTCGGTCAGGTTCAGGCCGTTATGGCAATGTGAACATTCCAGCTTCTCGCCGAAGAACAGCGCCTCGCCCCGTTGCGCGGCCGGGGACAGCGCCGTCTTGTCGCCATGCAGCGAGTGGTCGTAGGGGCTGTCGAAGGACAGCAGTGTGCGCTCGAAGGATGCAATCGCCTTCGTGACTGTGGAAAGTGTGATCGCGCCCTTCGCCTCGGGAAAGGCGATGCGAAACAGGTGCGTATAGCAGGGATCACCCGAGAGCCTAGCGAACAGAGCTTTTTCCTGGCCGCCCATGCCCAGCTCGACCGGTTGGTCGCCGAACATCGGGATCAGCATCTGTTTCTCCAGCGTGGTGAGTTGTGGATTGGCCCAGGTATAGCTCGGCAGAT
The DNA here is from genome assembly GCF_057359305.1 of Komagataeibacter ossonobensis. Classification (NCBI taxonomy): domain Bacteria; kingdom Pseudomonadati; phylum Pseudomonadota; class Alphaproteobacteria; order Acetobacterales; family Acetobacteraceae; genus Komagataeibacter; species Komagataeibacter ossonobensis. The sequence continues at coordinate 44,949 of NZ_JBXAYQ010000001.1, forward strand.
AGGCTACGTTCGCTAGCGGCATCGGTGTGCGTAGTCCTGGCTCGCCATGCGCGCCTACATGCGTCGGGACACCAGAGGCGAAGCCCAGATTCTGGAGATGGCACGACGCGCAGGCAAGCGTCCCGTTCTCCGATAGCCGCTTGTCGTAAAACAGCCGCCGCCCCAGTGCGACCTTCTCCGCCGTCATCGGATTGTCGGACGGGACGACTGGCGCAGGCGCCCAGGAAGGGATATCCCAATGCCACGTCGCGGGCTGGGCTGCGGCCGATAGAAGCAGCGCGCCCCCACCCATAAGGGCCATCTGGAGAACTTTGCGAATAAACGTGCGCATCCTATCGACCCCGAAATACCGACTGAGCGGGTGGGGAGGTCTCTGATCCGAATGGCAGGCCGAACTCACGGAATACACCTGCGCAATCCTTGTCGTCCGGTCCAGACATGCAACCTGGCGCACTATTAATCTGGTTGGTGCTGACATTACTCAGAGCGAGCAGTCGACTTATGTCGAGCTTCACGGTCTGATGCGCCGGATTGAACTCCGGCAGCGTGACCGTGACGAGGTTCGGGGCCGTGCACGCGCCCTTCGGCGCCTCGACCGGACTGGCGGACTCACAGCCGGTGCTACCGATGTGGACAGGGAAGCCATGGGGTCGCGCTTTGTCGCCAGGCTTCGGAATCATCATGATATCAAGTGTAAAAAAACGATATCCTGACTGCCAGGTCCAAAACATGCTCGTCATGTTCAGCGGTGGCTGTGCAATCGTAGGATCGCCGTGATTGGCGGCCATAGGTAGCCCAACGGTGAAGCGCAGGCCGGCGAAATGGCCTTGCGGCCAGACAAAACTGATAGTCGAGTTCGGCGACGGAGCCGTATCGCTGCATGGAATATTGCGATCAATCAGGTCGATCAGCGCGATCCCGTCACGCTGCCAGAGGCCTGACGGCCCTGGCTTGACCGGCACCGCACGACCGTCCTTTGTGAGTAGCGCCACATCGTGGATGTAAAAGCGTAGATCGTTGACCCGGACCGTGTCGCCCTGCGTGCCGACCGGCGAAAGCGTGCGGGTGCAGCTTATCGGCTGATCGCCGAATACAGCTTGGAACGTCAGGTGCCCGAGTTTTGGCGCCGCATAGGTGTTTGACGACACCCCCGTTATCAAAGCGCTAGCGAACAACGCTCTAAACATCATCAACGATTTCATTACCATCTCCCGATAACGGTCCAAAACGCGACTTATACGTCTCAATTCTGCGATGCGGCGTTATTCAGCAACGTCCACCCTGGAAATGTTTCCAAATCCCATGACGGAATTAGAAAGTATCCGAATCCGTTCTCTGGTGGGGACGGTGGCGAGCCGATATTTATTTCTTCGATGCTCCTTACTAGGTGGACGTTCCGTGCCTTGAATGCGACAGTCCATGTCGGATCGGAGCTATGTGCTATCGCAATCCCCAGAAAGGACGAGCGGTCGAGGGCCGCCCATTGGGCAGCAGCAACAGCACGCACTTCACGGCAGACCTGTTTTGTTAATTTCCCGGCCAATGGAGATTGAGCAAGCCAGTCATAGACTGACAAGTGAAGGGTCCAATCCAAGGGATCGCGGTGCTCATAGGCCCATTCCATAAACGGCCTGAATATGACGCCGTTATTTTCGTCATCTATTTCCTGTAAAGAAGGGCAGGGATCGAATATCGCGTGCCACGTTCCTCGTAACGCTATATTTATCCTTACCTGTTGGCGGTGAGAAAGATTGAAATCTCTTTCTCGTGAAGGGCGCGTCATGCTGCTGATAACATCGCAATCACGCTCTAAATTATGGTCAGAAGTCATTTAACAGCGTTCTTCTGCAATGTAAGTTGTTGTCGTATTCTTGTGATATCTTGAACAATACTGTCATATTCAACATTACGATCTCGTTCGTACGTGATAGTCGTTTCTGAATGGCAAAGCCTTGATCTCAGGTCGGAGAGAAAACTCAGTGTTTCCACAGAAATCTCGGTGCCGTGTGTGTCGATCATTACATTCGGATCACTTACCGACGGCTCGTAACTTCCTACATGAAAATGCCGTGTTTCGTTTGCTTCGCTGATCCAGCTTTCCGTGGAGGCGCCACAATTTATCTCGGAACAGACAGCGTTCGATATATCAAACAATAGCCCTGTCCCGACTTCCCTTCGCAGATCAGAAAAGAATTCGGGCGCTTCAAATCCACCATCTAATATAGACGGAAAATTTTCTAGAAATAATTTCTCACCAATTTGCTCCTGCCACCACGATGCTTTCTCAATTAAAACTTTTCTGTTCCTGTAGTCTATCTCGGAAAGGAATGAGAGATTTTGGCCATTGCACGAAAAAGACGCAAGGTGGTCAGAAATGTATATAGGCTTTAGAATATGTGCATGATAGCGAATTTGTTCAGCCATCTGGCTCAGAGATTCTCTATCATTTTCTAAAAATCTGGAGCGCATAATGTGGAAAGAAACTGGACATTTGACAGTTGCCAGTAGCTCGTGCGGATCTAGATGAAGAAAGTTATCTATAAGAATTTCGTAGTAATCTATATGACCATCATTTAGTAATTTGTTTGCAATTGGCAGAACTTCGCTTCTGGTAAAATTAAAACCGATGCGCATGATGGTCTCCCTTAATTAGAATAGGAAAGGGTGCGCGCATGGCGCGCACCCCCTATGGTTCAGTTATAACCACCACAGACCGTACCCGGACCGCAGATCGAACCGGCCATTGTTGAGACCTTGATCTCGCGACGAGAAAGAATGGTGATTTTCATTGATAGACTCCTTGTCTTTGAAATTGCCGATCATCACATCGATGTATCGGCAAAGTATAATAACATATATTGTTCAAGTAAACAAAGTAAAAATGCAAATTTAAAACTTATATGAAATATTGAACCTGAAGCTTCGTCCAATTTCAGGTACGTCATTATTGCTGGCGATAGATTTGTACATATAATATGTCTTATTGGTCAGATTGGTGACGGCAAAATTTACGCGCCACGGCTTGCCTGGCATTTGCCAGTCAAAAAGAATGTCATGCAACATATAGCCTGGTCTTCTGCGTGCTATCGTAGAGTCATAGTCTTGGGCTTCTACAGCGGTGAGGTTATACGTGGCGGTCAACCCAATTTTTGGAAAAGTGTAACTCGCATCTGCTGCTACTTTATCTGGTTGAGCCAGAAGGTTGGCTCCGGTGTTTGCATCTCTCACACGGAGGTGGCTGTAACTTACGCCAAGATTGATGTTCTCTATATTGTAGGTTGCGCGAAGTTCAATTCCATAGCGGGTGGCGTGTTGAATGTTCGTATATTGATAGTTTATCTCGTTTGTTTTGTAGAGTGGGCTCCAGTGATGTCCGACCACAGATAGCTGAATAAGGTTCGTAGCATCTTCGTAGAAGCCTGTAGCACGCACCAATGCATGATCCTTGCGTGAGAACAATCCACTTTTATTATAACTAAATCCACCTTCGTATGTACGAGCGCTTTCTGGTCTTAAGTTATTATTTGGAAGAAAATAATAACTATTTGGCGTTATGGCATAGTTCATATTTGTTTCTTGAATTGTTGGGGCGCGGTAATTTTTTCCCCAACTAAGATAGACCATCCAATTTCGATTTGGATGCCATGCTAAGGTAATTTTGGGTAGAATTGCACCGCTAGTGCTGGTGGACGAGCCAGACCCAAAGGTATTGTAGCGATCGTAACGAAGGCTTGGCGTTAGTACGATGCCGTACGGAAGTTTAATCTCATCTGATCCGTAGAATCCGTAAACTTGCTGTTGCCCGTCGGGGATAGTTCCTCCTCCTTGCCCGTTTTTTTGAAGAGTATGATTGATGTCTCGATAGTAATTTGCTCCAACTACAAACATATGTGAACCAAGATAGCCAAAATTTTCCCTGAATATTTTTTGAATATCAGCCCCATAAGTTTCCAGTGTTTGCGTCTCGCCCACTATTGATGTCTTAATAAAAGGACCGTACCATGACGTCATTTTTGATCTATAGAGCGTCAGTCTTCCATCTTCTTTTCCGTCAGAGTCCTTAGTGGTTAGGTGAATATTTGAGTCGTCTTGCCTGGTTCCGGTTTGTCGATAATAAGGAATATATGTCTTTGTTGACGAATTATAAACGGTAAATTTTTGTGCTTGTGCGTTGGCTGGACGATAATTTTCAATATAATAAAAACTCTGCCCGAAATCGACTCTGATCCGGTCTGTAATGTCGTAGCCCAGTTTTAAGAGTGCGCTATTGCTCGTACCGTTGTTCGGAGATAATTTTTGTCCTCCGCCTAGAGAAATCGGCCCGAATGACTGTCCTGCATACGCCAGCAGTCCGTCGAACTTTCCCCATTTTCCATACACTTTGGCAGCACCTTTGGCATTTTCATTTGCACTCTGATAACCGCCGTCTAACTCTGCACCCCATTTTCGGCCAGGCGCGAGGAGATCTTTGGCTTCGAGCGTCTTGATTGACATGACGCCTCCCATGGAGCCGCTGCCGTAAAGAGTTGATGCGGCCCCCATTACGACTTCGACAGACTGCACGAATGCTGGATCGATATAGAGCGGTGTCTGGAAGCCGGCAAAACCATTGTCCGCATTGCGGCGTGCGCCATCGACCAAGAGGATAATGTCTCTTCCGTTGAAGCCTCGAATTTCAGGGATCTGGCCTTCGGTCCGTGCTCCGCCTGCCATATCAGCGTCAGGTAAACGATTGATGACATCAGCGAGCGTTGAAGACATACGTCTTTCAATATCCTGACGGGTTATCAGGCTGACCGAGGCGGGAACATCCTGGATCCGCTGTGGCGTTCGCGTAGCTGTGACAACGAGCCGCTCAGCTGCGTTACTGGATATGGGGATGGCGGCTCCTGTTCTTACATGAGCACCAAGTTGTTTTGACGTGTTTCGCGATGACTGTTCCGGAGTTTTTTTAATCGCCGCCTGCCTGGTTGATGCGGCATTCTCACGCTCTTTTCCGGGCAGTTCATTGGCATGCGCCGCGAAGGACGGGATAAGAAAAATTGCGGCGGCAGAAAGTAAGTGCGCGCGGTGGAACGTGTGTGCGCAAACATGTGTCGAAGACATGGAAGCTGATCCTGAGCTGAGAATATCGTTCAGCCAGCAGGACGGTCATTGTCTTTTTCGTCATTAGTTTATGACGTCAGCGACGCACTATGCGTTAAGTGAACGCGTACGGTCGATGAATGACAGCTTAAACGGCCTGCGGGCGCTAGAAGACCGCAGACACAGGGGGGCCACAGGAGAAAGGAACACCAAGTGTGATGACAGGTGGAGCACGGGGGTTAACGATGTTGACGTGGCGTTGCCAACGAATAAACGCCAGTGCCAGCAAGATAACGAGAGCTGTGAACAGGAATACTGGCAGGTGCAGGAGAGGGCATAACGGACAGCTTCCATCGTGATGAGAAGGATGCCCGGACATGTGGTCGTGGTCGCCCTCATTGTCGGCTGACACAGCCTGCGTCACATTGTCCATTGTCATGCCAGGCATATCCGCACAGACGGAGTGCTTATCTGGCGTGTGATAAACATGTGGAGCGATATCAATGCCTGTCAGGCGCAGGATGGTAGCACGAGGCATTTCTCCCGGCATTGCCTGACTCTGGATCAGGAGTTGCCCCAGAAAGCCCATGAGCGTGAACGCGACCAGAAACCAACGGCTCAATGAAGAGCGGGGCGCAGGATGTATGGCATGGGCCATCTTTTGAAAACATATGCTCCTGTCACGGTAGACTTTTTATAAAATCCATTGTGGTTGCGAGCCTGTCAACCCGATATTGCACACACATGGCAGGCATTCCTACCAGGATGCTTGAAGAGCCCATTTTGGCTTGGCGGCAGTCGATTTTATAATCTCTGCCTGAGGAATGTGGAGGGATCGAAGAACCCTTGATTGATACGCTTGGCTGTTGATTTCAGGTTTTTGGCGATTTGATTGACTACTTTTGGGTTGGTTTTCGATCTGCGTTTTAAGCAGATCGAGTGCTGCCCCCGCTGGATTGCTATGCATTCGCGCTGATCCGCTCCAGGAAGAGGAAGCGGCGCATATTATAGACGATATTGGCCAGGCCGATCCTCATGGTGGCCCGGGTGATACCGACAGTTCGGACGAACAGACCCATTTGCGATTTCTGGTCAGCAAAGACATGCTCGACGCGTGATCGGATCACGGACTTTCCGGCGTTGGATTTCTGGAGATGCCTGGGCATAGGCTTGAGATGCGGCTTTTTCCTGTGAACTTTCGAGACAAAGCCCTGCTCCTCCATGAAGTCCTCATTCGCTTTTGAGCGATAGGCCGTGTCAGCCCAGACCGTTGAGGCCGTATTGGTTTTATCCAGCAGCCCCTCTCTCAATCGCGCGCCATCACTGGCGGCGGCATGCGTTGTTTTCCATTTCCGGATGAACCGGTATTTCCGATCGATGGAAACATGCGATTTATAGCCAAAGAACGGGATGGCGAGATCGCTGGAGGGCATGGCTCCATCATCCTGCCGCTTCGCCTTCGTGAACTTCAGTGTCCAGCGCGCATGACGATCCTTGTGCGACAGCTTTGCGGGTTTGTCCTGCCAGTCTTCAGGAATACGTCCTTCCCGAAGATCGGCTTTCTCTGCATTGGTGTTCCGCTGCTTCGGAGCCGCTACCAGCGTGGCATCCAGGATCTGGCCTGACATCGGTAAATACCCGGCGTTACGCAGGGTCGCATCAAAGCGGTTGAACAGCCCATCGATCGCACCCGCCTGGGTCAGACGCTTTTGATACAGCCAGACCGTTTTGGCATCCGGCACCCGATCTGAAAGTCCCAGACCAAGGAAACGCATAAAGGAGAGGCGATCGTTGATCAGATATTCCGTCCGCTCATCAGACAAATTGTTGAGCGTCTGGATCACCAGGATCTTGAACATCAGCACCGGATCAAATGGCGGTCGTCCGCCTTTGCTTCCGTCAGAATACGCCAGAGCCTTCTCCAGGTCAGGGCGGAAGACTTCAAAATCCACAGTCCGGGAAAATGCTTCGAGCTGATCACCAAGCCCGCTCAACCGAGCAAGCCGCTCTTCAACGTCAAAAAATCCCGCCTGCTTCATGATCCATACTCCAATCAACTAAGGGGAAATGGAATCACAGAGCAGACCTCAATACCAGGGGGTTTTTCGAACCCTCCACGTGTTCAGACGTTGCTCTTGCTGTCTCCTGAAACAAGTGCCGTAAAAATTTTCAGATCGATCTCTTTGACTGCACGCTGGATTGGTTCTTTCTTGAGGTGAGCATAACGTGCAGTCGATTTGAGATCGCGATGGCCCAGCAGTTTCCCGATCATGATCAGATCTTCGCCGAGTTCAAGCGCATCGGATGCGAAGGAATGACGAAGATCGTGAATGCGGACGTCCACTAGCCCGGCTTCCTTTCGGATGCGTCGCCACGGCTTCTCCAGATCGGTCAGATGACCACCGTCCTTCCGTCCAGTGATGACATACGGATTGCCCGCGATCATGGGAATGCTCTTCAGCAGGCCTACTGCACTCTCGCCCAACTGAACGGTTCGAGCGCCATTTTTGCTGTCGGGTAGTCTGATTACCCCTTCGTCCAGAAAAACATATTCCCATTTCAGACGTTGAATTTCCCGAAGGCGGCAACCTGTTAAAAGCAGGAGTTGAAACGCATTGACGGCTTCCGGCATCGCGGAACGGGCGTCGTCGAGTGCTTTGCCGAGACGCTGATGTTCTTCTGTTGTGAGGTAGCGCTCGCGCTTCTGCTCCTTATAGCGTTTCACGCCCCTGCATGGATTGACGTTGTCTGTCCGCACACCCCATAGGATTGCCAGAGAGAACATTTTCGACAGTACCCCCAGCGTTCGGTTCGCCTGATATGGGATATGCCGGTAGGTATGGTGAAATGTAACGATATCAGAATGAGTGACAGAGGCTAGCTTCCGGCTGCCAATTTTTTTCGTAATGAACAGGTCAATCGCGCGTTGATATTCGCCTTGTGTGGTTTGTTTCAGATGCGTCTTCACATGCCGTTCAATGAAAATCTTACAGAACTGGCTGACGGTGGGAGAAGCCCGCTCTTCGTCGCGTTCTGTGTTTGGATCGTTGCCGTCTTTCACGCGGGCGAGGATTTTGATCGCTTCGTCGCGTGCTTTGTCTGCCGTCCAGGGACCATGATGGCCAATCGTATAACGTCGGAACCGGCCATTGGCTCGATAATGGACCACGTAGCTCATTCGGCCTGAAGGCCAGACCCGCAAGGCGAAGCCGGCGACTTGATCGTCCCAGACGATGTAGTCCTTCTCAGCAGGCTGGAGGGTGGCGATTATGCGCTTTGATATCCGGGGCATGGCTGCCTCCACAGGATGCGTATAGGATGCAAATGGGACTGAAACGTCAGTGTGAGTAAGCGTAGACAGAAGAACCAAAATGAACAACTTATTCAATTAAAATAATGGGATAGTAGTGGTTCTTCGGGATGCATCGGGGAGTTTCGTGGCAGGGCGTAGCTCTTGCCTACAAACTCATAACCTGAAGGTCATAGGTTCAAATCCTATCCCCGCAACCAAGCCGAACATACTGATATCTAACAAAAAACGCCGCCCCCTGAGGCGGCTTTTTTGCGTACGGCGTAAAAAACGTCCTGTATGGCCAAATGCAGCCCTGCCTAACGGTTTTGCGATCTCCTGCTCTCCATTTCCTTACAGTATCCTAACGGCAGGTATGTGTGGGAAAGGGGAAGCCACATGAATCAGACATGGGGAGATTTTCAGGCGGTCGTGCAGCTATCGGCTGGCCTGAACGTGGCAATTCTCAGCTTTGTGGATATCAGTCTGCCTGCCATAAAAGAACGTCGGCGTGTATTTGCCAAGGCACAGCAGGAACTCGACATGCACCGTTCCGCCCCCGGCAAGCTGACCAGCGCGGCACAACTGGAACATGATTGCCAGGTGGATGAAATGAACGAAAAACTATACATGTTGTGGAAGGAATCATCCGACTTCAGCAATGAAGAAGACTCCCTTATTCACTCCACAGGCATTCTTGGTTTTCTTGGTGCTGTTCTTAGCATGTTCCTGCTGTGGTATTCAGCAGAATATTATGATGCCGTTATTGGTATGACCGGTAAAATAATGATTTCCCTGTCATTCTGTTCGCTTGTCGGGGCATTCATCATCAATTTCATGACGGCATCACAAGCCAGCGTCTTTACCAAGAAGTGCAACGCAATCCGGCAGGAAATGCGTCAGAACCTCTAGGGCATCCTAACGGGATGAACTGGTGGATGTATCGCAGTCCTGCTGGAAGCCTGCCAGGAAAATTCGCGCCGCATGCTGAAAACGCGGTCGCATGTTCTCTTCAATCCATGTTGATTCAGATGCGCAGGCCAGGCTCTGCAGCATCAGGTCGCCTATGGTCATGCCGAACAACATGTTGCTGTAAATACATATATCACCTTCCACGACATAGTGGTTCTGGCGCACATAACGGTCCAGCCAGCCTGTCAGCACGTTTTCCTTTCCGCCTGCGCGCAGGCTGGTCAGGATCTGCCGGATATCCGCTGATTCCTGAGATTCGGTAATCAATGCCCGGATCAGGCTGATCCGGTCGGGCCGGAGAATGATTTGGCCAAGGTTCATCAGCAGTTCGGTCAGTTCCTCTGCCGGGTTTTCGCGGTAATGGCATTCATCTGGCGTGACGTTGAACAGCCGACTGTTGATCAGGGTATGGAACAGGTCCTGCTTGGAATGGAACATCTGGTACAGCGTGCGCTTGGACATGGCGGAATGCTGCGCCACCTTGTCCATCGAGGCGGCATGGTAGCCACATTGCTGCAGTACCTCGCTTGCGGCGTCCAGAATCCGTTCCCGGCGTTCACATTCTTCCATTTCTGGCGGTCGGCCCGGTCCACGCCTGCGGCTGTCGCAATCGTGCGACGCAGATGCTGGGGCTCCATGTCCATTCTTGCTCATTCGTAATATGCTCCGACCGCTTTTGTGCGGGTATCCTGCTTGACCGGCTTATGGAGACGATATAGTTTTCAATTCATTGAAAACCAAATGGTTTCGTTATTTGGCTTTCTTATGGCGGCCATGTGCGGGAAACGGCACACCCGTGATTCAGAAACATTTTATATATAACGGCCTACAAGCCGGTTGGTGACCATGATGCATTATTCCCGTGTCGTAGCCCCGGCGGCTTTGATACTTGCCCTGGCAGCATGTCAGCGGCATGCGGCTTCCCCCAAGCTTCCGCCACAGCCGGTCAAGGTTGTGACGCTCAGGGCAGAACCGGTGGAAATCCACACGATGTTGCCGGGACGTACCGAAGCTTTTGAAATCGCGCAGGTCCGTCCACAGGTCAGCGGTGTCATCCAGCAGCGCCTGTTTGTCGAGGGCACTGATGTGCAGGCCGGGCAACAGCTGTATCAGATTGATCCCCGTATCTATCAGGCGGCAGTAGACAGCGCGCAGGGCCAGCTGCTGCACGCACAGGGCAGCGAGGTCACCGCCCGCGCCAAGCTGAACCGCTACGGGCCATTGCTCAAGGCCCATGCCGTCAGCCAGCAGGAATATGATGACGCGCTGGCCGCCGAACGTGCGGCGCAGGGTGATGTCCTGACCGCCAGGGGGCAGCTGGAACGCGCCACGGTTGATCTGGGCTATACCCATATGAATGCGCCGATTACCGGACGTATTGGCCGTTCCATCCTGACCGTTGGTGCACTGGTAACCGCCAACCAGACGAACAACGTCGCGATCGTTACCCGGCTTGACCCGATTTATGTGGACGTGAACCTGCCTGCGACCGAACTGCTGCGCTTCAAGCGTGAACTGGCGCAGGGACGGCTGACACGTGCGGGTGACAATGCTGCTGCCATAACCATTTCGCTGGAGGATGGGACCACGTACGAACATTCCGGTCGCATGGAATTTTCGGAAGTGAATGTTGACGAATCCACAGCCACGGTTGTGGTGCGTGCCGTCATGCCCAATCCTGACCGCCTTCTGCTGCCGGGCATGTATGTCCATGCCCAGCTGGCCGAGGGAACGGACCCCACCGCCCTGTTGGTGCCGCAACAGGCGGTGCAGCGCAATTCCCATGGTGACGCGCAGGTATGGGTGGTTGATGCCAATAACAAGGTGAACCTGCGCGCCATCACCGTCAGCCAGGCCATCGGCACGAACTGGCTGGTCACGGACGGGCTGAAGGGGGGGGACCGCGTGGTGGTCGAGGGCCTGCAGAAGATCCATCCCGGCGATACCGTGGCCCCAGCGGATGTGTCCGCCCCGTCCAAGGCAGGATAAGCCCCCATGTCTCTGTCACGCTTTTTTATTGACCGGCCCGTTTTTGCGTGGGTGATCGGGCTGATCATCATGCTGGTGGGCGCGGTTTCGATCTTCCGCCTGCCCATCGCCCAGTATCCCAGCATCGCCCCGCCACAGATCGCGATTTCGGTCACCTATCCCGGTGCGTCCGCCGATACGGTGAACGATACGGTCGTGCGCCCCATCCTGCAGCAGATGTTCGGGCTGGATCACCTGGAATATATTTCCTCGCAGTCCTACGCATCAGGACAGATGGAAATTGACCTGACCTTTGCGCAGGGAACCAATCCCGACATTGCGCAGGTGCAGGTGCAGAACAAGCTGCAGCTTGCACAGCCCAAGCTGCCACAGGAAGTGACGGCGCAGGGGCTGAGCATCACGAAGGCCGTCAAGAACTTCATGATGGTCATCGCCTTTATCTCGACCGATAACAGCATGAGCGGCGCGGATATCGCCGATTACGTGGCGTCCAACATCTCCGATCCGCTCAGCCGGGTGACAGGTGTGGGTGACCATACGCTGTTCGGTGCGGAATATGCCATGCGCATCTGGCTCGACCCGTCCAAGCTGTACAAGTACGGCCTGACGGTGGGTGATGTGCAGGCCGCCATCCAGACGCAGAACATACAGGTCTCGTCCGGTGAGCTTGGTGGCGTGCCCGCGGTCAAGGGCGCACGTCTGGACGCTACCATCATCGGGCCGACGCGCCTGCGCTCGCCTGAGGAATTCGAAAAGATCCTGCTCAAGGTACAGCAGGACGGATCGCAGGTGCGCATCCGTGATGTCGCGCATGTGGAACTGGGACCGCAGACCTACAATACCCATTCCTTCTACAACAACATGCCCGCATCAGGCATGGCGCTGAAACTCGCACCCGGGGCCAATCAGCTCCAGACCGAAACGGCGGTCCGTGAGCAGGTCAAGGAACTGGAACAGTTCTTCCCGCCGGGGCTGAAGACCGTCTATCCGCTGGATACGGAACCCTTCATCATCCTGTCAATCAAGGACGTGATCATCACGCTGATCGAGGCGATCGCGCTGGTGTTCCTGGTGATGCTGGTGTTCCTGCAGAACTTCCGCGCCACCCTGATCCCGACCATCGCGGTGCCGGTAGTGCTGCTGGGCACATTCGGCATCCTTGCCGCCCTTGGGTTTTCCATCAATACGCTGACCATGCTGGCCATGGTGCTGGCTGTCGGCCTGCTGGTGGATGACGCCATCGTGGTGGTGGAAAACGTCGAGCGTGTCATGACGGAAAAGCAGCTTTCGCCCAAGGAAGCCGCCCGCCAGTCGATGGATGAGATTTCGGGCGCGCTGGTCGGCATCGTGCTGGTGCTGACGGCGGTGTTCCTGCCCATGGCGGCCTTCAGCGGGTCAACCGGGGTGATCTACCGGCAGTTCTCCATCACCATCGTCGCGGCCATGTGGCTGTCGGTGCTGGTGGCCATGGTCATGACGCCCGCCCTGTGCGCCACCATGCTCAAGCCCGGCAGTCATGAAAAGACCACCGGTTTCGCTGGGTGGTTCAACCGCCATTTCACGCGCCTGACCAATGGCTACCAGAAAGGTGTGACCCGCGTGCTGGGGCATGCCGGGCTGTCCATGCTGGTGTTCGCCGTGATTACGGTTGGCGTGGCCTGGTTATTCATGCGCCTGCCCGGCGGCTTCCTGCCCGATGAGGATCAGGGCCTGATCTTTGGTCAGGTCACCATGCCCGCCGGTTCCACGCTGGAGGAGACGGCAGCCGTCAACCGCAAGGTGGCCGACTATATCCTCAAGACCGAGGGCAAAAATGTTCAATCCGTCTATTCCATGAACGGGTTCAACTTCGCCGGGCAGGGGCAGAGTGCTGGCGCCTTCTTCATCCGGCTGAAGGACTGGGATGAACGTCCCGCTGCCAGCCAGACATCGGCCGCGATCGCCATGCGCATCATGATGCATTTCTGGATGGACCCGGTGGCGCAGATTTTCGCCATCAACCCACCCGCCGTGCTGGAACTGGGTAACGCCACTGGCTTCGATCTGGAACTGGAAGACCGTGGCCACCTTGGCCATGCCAAGATGCTGGAAGCGCGTAACATGGTACTGGGCATGGCGGCGAAGGATCATCGCCTGACGGCCGTGCGCCCCAATGGCATGGAAGACGCGCCGCAGTTCCACCTGAACATCGACCGTGAAAAGGCCAATGCGCTGGGTATCACCATCGCGGATATCAATACCACGATCGAGGGCGCGCTGGGGTCGATCTACGTCAACCAGTTCCTGCGCGATGACCGTGTAAAGCAGGTCTATATCCAGGGCGAGCCGGATGCCCGCATGATTCCCGACGATCTGAACAAATGGTATATCCGCAACGCAACGGGCGGCATGGTGCCGTTCAACGCCTTCGTTTCCGGTGAGTGGATCATGGGACCGCAGAAGGTGGAGGACTATAACGGCCTCAACGCCTTTGAAATCCTTGGCCAGCCGGCGGCCGGTTACAGTTCGGGTGATTCGATCGCCGCGATGAAGGAAATCCTGACCAGGCTGCCCAAGGGTGTCGGCTATGAATGGACGGGCCTGTCCTTTGAACAGATGGCGTCGGGGTCTTCTACCGGGCCGCTTTATGCGCTGGCCATGATCGTCATCCTGTTCTGCCTTGCCGCCCTGTATGAAAGCTGGGCCATCCCCTTTGCCGTGCTGCTGGTCATTCCGCTGGGTGTGCTCGGTGCGATTGTCGCGACCCTTGGGCGTGGGCTGGCCAACGACGTGTATTTCCAGGTCGGCCTGCTGACCACCGTGGGGCTGGCGGTCAAGAACGCCATCCTGATCGTGGAATTCGCCAAGGCATTTTTCGAAAATGGCGCAACGCTGGAGGAATCCGTGCTGGAAGCCGGGCGTGAGCGCCTGCGTCCCATCCTCATGACTTCCATCGCCTTCGTGGTGGGCGTGTTCCCGCTGGCGATCGCCACGGGGGCCGGGTCGGCGGCGCGTATTGCAATCGGTACGGCGGTGGTGGGTGGCATGGTGACGGCGACGTTGCTGGCCGTTTATTTCGTACCGCTGTTTTTTGTGGTCGTGCTGCGCCTGTTCCGTGTGCAGCGCATGTCCGAACGGGCAAAGGGAGAGTAATGCAGATGACCGTTCTCCCTACGATCCGGCGCGTGGCCACGGCAGGCATGGCGGCAATGCTGCTGGCGGGATGTACCATGATCCCGCATTACAAGCGCCCCACGCCACCCCTGGCCAAGGCATGGCCGACCTATGCCAATACCGGTGATCCGGTGCAGGAAAACCCGCTGGCGGCCAATCTGGGCTGGGCGGAATTCTTTACCGATCCCCGTCTCAGGGCATTGATTGCCATCGCCATCCGCGAAAACCGTGACCTGCGGCAGGCGGCAGCCGATATCCGCCGTGCGCAGGGACAGTATGATATCCAGCACGCCACCCTGTTTCCCGCCATCAGTGGCGGGGGCGAGGCAATGTACCAAGGACCGTCGGATGCCGCCGGTCTGAGCTTCGCGCCGGGCCTGGATACCGGCAACCCGCCCATGTTCAAATATTACCAGATGGGCATTGGCGTCTCATCCTACGAGATTGACCTGTTCGGGCGTATCCGCAGCATGTCGCGCGAGGCCGCGGAACATGCGCTCATGCAGCGCGAAAACGCCCGCGCGATGCTGATCAGCATCATATCGCAGGTGGCCACGGCCTATATCTCCTGGCTGGGCGATCAGGCGCAGCTGAAGCTGTCGGATGAAACCATGGCGTCCCAGCAGCAGACGCTGGATATGGTCAAGACCCGTTTCGCGCATGGTGAGACGGATGAAATGACTGTACGCCAGACCGAAACGCAGGTTGCGCAGAGCGGCGCCTTCCGTGATGAGTCGCGCAGGCATGTGGCGCAGGATGAAAACCTGCTGACCCTGCTGATTGGTGAACCCATTCCCGATAACCTGCCCCCTGCGCACCCGCTGGGGCAGCAGACCATCATGCAGGACCTGCCGCCCGGCCTGCCGGCGGATGTGCTGGAACATCGGCCCGACATCATGTCGGCTGAACATGACCTGCTGGCGGCGAATGCGGATATCGGCGCGGCCAAGGCGGCGTTCTACCCCCGTATTACGCTTACGGCGTCGGACGGGATCAGCAGCCTGCAGCCGCACAAGCTGTTTACATCGGCCGCGACGACATGGGGTGTGTCGCCCCAGTTGCAGGTTCCCCTGCTGAACTGGGGTCAGAACAGCGGCAACCTGAAGGCATCGCGCGCCATGCGGGCGTCCAAGGCGGCGGCATATGAAAAAACGGTGCAGTCCGCCTTCCGTGAAGTGGCGGATGCGTTGGCCGCGCGTGATACCTACCGTGATGAAACCGGGCAGATGGACCGTTATGTCTCCACTACGGGAGATGCCTACCAGCTGGCCATGCTGCGATACAGGGCGGGGACGGATTCCTACCTTACGTCGCTCGTCTCGCAGCGTAATTATCTGCAGGCGCAGCAGTGGCAGATATCCATCGCGGTATCGCGTTACCAGAACCTTGTGACACTGTACCGTGCGCTGGGTGGTGGCTGGACCGAACATACCCCTGTCCCACAGCCGGCCAAAGGGCAGAAGGCCACACACAAGGGATAGGACATAGTATTCAGGATATCTTCATTGCATTACGGCCCGGACATGTTGCATGCATGCCGGGCCGTAATGGTATTCAAGTAAAGTGTGGTAGATTATGGAGTATTATGATTGCATTTCTTGATAGATCCAAATTTATATAATAAATAAATTTAAAAATTAAACAAATAATAAAAATATATCTGTATTGGATTGATTACGAAAAAATGTAAATTTTGTTCTTCCAATATGAAAAATCATCTCATATCCTTAATTTATGGCTTGTGGTGCAATATGGTTTTGTTTCAGTGCACAAGAAGTACATGAAAGGTAGGGTCTGAAATTTGAATTTACATGGCAAATCCGATAATCAACTACCCGCTGCCGTGCGTCCCGATGGGAAGTTGCGCATGGTTATTTTCGATTGTGATGGCGTTCTGGTCGATGGGGAATACCTCTCCACCTGCATCATGGCGCAGGAAGCGCGGAAATACGGCTGGAATATTACGGACGAGCAGGCAAACAAACTGTTTACCGGCGGCGAACTGGCCAAGATCCGTGATCGCATCGCGCAGGAAAGTGGCAGGACATTACCCGATGACTGGGACATGCAGGTGCAGGACCGCATCGTCACCATGATGAAAACCGACGCCCAGACCGTTGATGGTGCGGAAGACATGCTGAAGGCCACACTTGGCCTGGGGCTGCCGGTGCGTATCGGGTCAAATTCATCCATGGCGGAAATGGACGCGAAATTTAGTAGTACGGGTCTGGACAGGATGCTGGATGAAGACCGCATCCATTCGGGACGTGACCTGAACATGCCCAAGCCCCGGCCCGACCTGTACTTGTATGCGGCTGAACAGGACAACATTCCGCCGGGTAACTGTATTGTGCTGGAAGATTCAGATGCCGGTGCCGAAGCCGCCCGCCGCGCGGGCATGGCCTGCGTACTGCTGCGTGACCTGTCGCGGCCTGCGCCGCAATGGCCGGGATTGATCCGTATCGGGCATCTGTCAGAATTCGTGCCGCTGCTCCAGCGCATCAGGGCGGAACAGAAGCAGGCGGTCGCATAAGAAACCGTTTGGGGAATAAATCACGGGTAAGACATAACAAAAATTGTCTGGATGTTCCTTTCCCAAAAACGGGGGCGTTTTTCCCGAAGCTTTTGAAAAGAGGCTTCACGCGAAACGTCTTTATATCTTGTGGCGTGCCTTGTTCTGAAGATGCGGCCTGTCTGTATTCAGTCCGTATAACGGCCGTTGCGGCCCTGCTTGATGCGGCTGCGATGCTGTTTGTTGTCCATCCGCTTCCTGCGCTGCGTGCGTGAGGGACGTGTGGGCACGCGGTATGCCTGCACCATGCTGGCCTGTGTAATCATGTCCTGCAGGCGGGCGACCGCATCTTCGCGGTTGCGGGTCTGGCTGCGGAAACGCCGGGCCGTCAGCACGATCACGCCATCGGCTGTCATCCGGCTGCCTGCAACCTCGATCAGCCGGTGCTTGACCCGGCCCGACAGGGTGGGCGAATTGCGGGCGTCAAAACGCAGCTGGGCCGCGGTTGCGACCTTGTTGACGTTCTGTCCGCCCGGGCCGGATGCCAGTATGTAGGTCACATGTAATTCATCATCGGGTATGATGGGGGATGACATGGCGGTTTACGGTCCTGTTGGGCGGAAGGTATATCGTAAGCTTATGGGCCGCCCTGCATGGGCAGCATTGCTGCGCTGGCCGTTTGCTATCACCATGCCTGCCGCATGATGACAAGAGCGGAGTAGCACAATCATGAATGATGAGGCGGTCACGGACCAGTTGCGCAAGGCCCTTGCGCAGGCAGCAGGCGACGCGGCGCAGGCCAAGGTGATGCCCGTGGTCAAGATGATTGCGGCCCAGCAGCTTGTGGTCATGGACCTTATGCAGATGCTGGTTGATGCCAAGGTGCTGCATGCGGATGAAATTGCAGCACACATGCGTCATCATATCGACCATACGGATGCAAAGGATATGGCGGCGCGGACCCTGTTTGAACAGGTGCGCGCCCGGTTTGCGTCCGGTATCAAACCCTCCTGATATCATAAGGAAGTGTGCAGATGGCTGATCATCCCCCCGCCCTGCGGGCCGAAATCGCGGCGCTGAAGACGGAACTGGCGCGTATGCGTGACGAACTGGCCATGGCGCGCAAGACGATACAGGACCTGAACCTGAAACTGCGGCGTGAACAGACACGTCCCCCCACCGCGCGCTGACACGGTGGCATGACAAGGTATTTTCCATCATGAACGAAGAACGCGATGCAGCCGGTCGGGCTGTGGTCTATCCTACCGTCAGTTGCGGGGCGGAAGCGGTGCAGGATTCCATCGTGGTCATGGACCTGTTCATGGCAACGTCACCCGAACACATGCCCAAGGGCAACAAACGTGTGGTGACCGTACTGCCCCCGGAACTGGCCCTTAACCTTGCCGAACAGCTACGCAGTGCCGCTGAACGTGTGCAGGCGGCGCGTGCGGATAAAAAGGCTGAATGACTGTTTGAGAAACAATAAAAGTTTTTGGGTGCCGCCTTTTTTAAAAAAGGTGGCGTTCTTTGAAGCTTTCTGAAAAAAGCTTCACCCCAAATTTCCTGATGGTAATGGTATGTTCCCAGCCGGACTTTTCAAACGGTTTCTGACCTGTTGCGCCGGAACTGGCGCATGCCGGCATAACGCAGGTTGAGGGCAACCTGCCCACCCTGAACGGTGGGAATGGTCATGGTGTTTTCCAGCGCGCTGCGCATGGCCTTCTGGGATGCCATGTGAACGATGCCCACGGGCGAATGGGGAAAGAACAGGTTGGCCAGTTGCCCGGTGGTTTCATCCATCAGCCATGGGCCAAGGTAGTTGTGACCGTTATCCAGAAAGGTGACGGGCTGGCCATCAATATAGACCGCCAGTGCCATGCATAGCTGGTCCTGTGTAAACGCCATGCCGCGCCGGGGCAGGATCAGCGCCTGCCACCGTCGCAGCACGGGCCAGATCGTGGCATTGCGATGCAGGCAGAACACGCCTGCGTTCAGCAGGGGTTTGGCGCCGATGCGCTTGCGGATATGGAACGGCAGCCGGGCGCGACTGGCATTCTTGTAAAGGAAGGAGCGGATCTGCATCCACCCCGGACAGATCCAGCGCACCCCCAGCAGGTTGGCGATCTTGGCGCCAATTTCCGGCACGATGGCCAGCGTGCCGCTCTCACCCGCAGCGAATACCTGTTCCAGTGCCCGTCCGTCCTGCACCCATGTATCGGCATCCAGCCACGCAATCAGGTCGAATTCCGGCAGCATCTGGTCCAGCCACAGCTTGCTTATGTTGATGGCGAGGCTGGGTCGGTTCCGAATGGTGCGTCTGGGGGCATAATCGGGGATATGGGGTGTGATGGTCCGTATGCCCTGTGCCTGTAGCTGTGCCACCTGTTCCGGCGTCATGCCGCAGTCGATGACCCCGATGGGCGTATCGGCATGATCGCGTATGGAGGCGACCAGTTCACCCACCAGATGGAAATAGGTGTGATCGCAGCCGGTGACGATAATCCGGCGGCGGGTCGCAGGTGGTGTGGCGCAGGGGGGATGCGGTCTCATGCCCGGCATCATAGGGACAAGCGGGAGTGGCGGAAATATCCCTTCGTCATAGGGGATTCCGATACCCGTTTTAAAATATCTGGCTAATCAATGAAAAGTTTCTGGTGGAGCTTTTTCAAAAAGCTTAGGAGAATGCCGCTTTTTTGGAAAAAGGCGGCCCCCGGAAACTTTTATTACTTTTTTTATACTTTCCCGTCAGGCATCAGGTGATAACGCGCGCTGAGTTCGGGATGACGGAAAGCCATGATGGCACGCAGGCTTTCATGGGCGGCCCATGCATCGTTCGTGGTGCGCGAATTGCCATGCATGCGGTAACGGCACAGAATTTCGGGCACGTAAGCGGCCTCGAAGCCATGGTCGATGAATTTCAGCCAGAAATCATAATCTTCCCAGCCCTGGTCAATATGGCTGTAGCCATCCACATCCGCCCATGCCTGTCGGCGGATCAGGGCCATTACATCAACGTAGTTTTCCCGCGCCATCTGGGCGGGATCCCATATGTCGGCTGATCCGATGCGCTGTTCCTTGCCAAAATATTCCAGCTGGCTGTATGTGGCGTCAAACCCGCCATCGCGCGCGGCTTCATGCAGCCGGGCTATGGCGCGGGGGTATATGGTGTTATCCGCGTCCATCACGAACACAAACGCGCCGACGGCATGCTTGAAGGCAGTATTGCGGGCCTCGGATGGTCCCTGGTTACGCGGATGCACGATCAGGGTGCAGCGCCAGAAACGGTCGCGGTTTTCTTCCATCCATGCCGTAATCAGGGCCACGGACGCGTCGCTGTCCGAATGGTCGTCCACCACAACCAGATCAAGGGCCGTATGGGTCTGGGCCGCAATGGAATCGAGGGCTTCGGGAACATACCGGCCATAATTGAAATTGGTAAGGCATATGCTGACAAGGTCCGCCGGTTTCTTGCGACGGCTGCGGAATGTGAACGCGGTCTGGCCAGTGGCCATCCATGGGGCGGTGATGCTCATGCCTCCGGTGTGCTCCATACATGCGAAATGAACCCGCGTATCCGCGCACAGCGCGCACGGTTCTGGGCGGGGGTATCGATGGCCTGCATGGCCGCAAGGCGCACCTCCTCGGCCTTTGCCTGACCATCAGGCGTGTTCAGCAGCCATTCGATCAGGTTGGGAATGTGGCGGCCGCTTTCTTCAAGGAAATGCACATTGGGGCGAAAGACCGGATGCGGCAGGCAGGGTTCGGATACCACCACGCTGCCATTGGCCATCGCGCCCTTGACGATGCGGTGCCATTCGAAAAAACCGTAATCGTCACGGTGGATGTTCAGCGCGATACGGGAATGCCCCGCTACATGCGATGCCAGGCGGGAAAGGGGATTATCCCGCGGGCTGCTATCTATGGGCGTGGTGAATTTGCGATAATAGAAGTAATTGCGAAACTGCGCGAAGAAACCGGCATTGCGGGCAAAGAATTTCTCCCGGTGCGCCGATAGGCCGCCAAAGAAACTGATATCGAGTTGCCGGTCGGCAAAGGGGGTGTTCCGGTCGGGCTGCCTGCGGCATGCAGGCGGCAGGATGCGCACCATGGCATGCTGCATGTCGCCTTTGTGCAGGTAGGTGCGTTCCGTGCCGATATTGGGGGTGAAATGGATGGCTGGCAGCCCGGCCTGCCGGAAGCTTTCCGCCATCTGGTGACAGATATCGATGACACCGGCCGCCATGAGCAGGAAGGGAATGCCGCGTTCAAACCACAGGGTCTGTGGCTGTTCGGTATTGAACATGATGGCGTCACGAATGATGGCGCCAGTGGCCCAGTCCTGACCCTGTCCCAGATGGAAGAATTCATGCGGCGCTACGAAAATGCACAGTTCGGGCCGGTCATCGGGATTGCCGGTTTCATCCAGCAGAACACAGTTCAGCCCGCTCTCACGCAATGTCGTGCACAGGTCCGATGCGATTTCGTGAATGAATACATTGCCGTGGGAATTGTAATAGACCCCGATACTGTCCGGCACCGTGCCATCAGCGACCATGTAGTCCGCATCATCCAGCCCCCTGGCCGCGCACAGCGCGCCCAGTGTGCGTGAAACATGCAGGGCGCCGAAAATGCGTCGCCCTTCCGGCACGCCATACAGCAGGGCATGTTCGGCCATGTCAGTGGTCGCGCGTTCAATGTCGCGGTTGATGTCGTGATAGAGATCGGGGGTGAAAAACGGCAGCTGTTCCAGCGTTCTTGCGCCGATGCTCAGGTCTTCCAGGTGGAAACGGGGCAACAGCCCATGATGGGCGATATGGCAGCCGCCATGTGTTTTGAGGAAATGGATGAAGGGATTGCGGTTGTTGGCATCCGCATCGGGATACTGGCGCAGATATGACGCGGGGCGGAAATTGCGGTTGGGCTGGCGTCCTTCCCGGAAACCGTATTTGACATAGTGGATCAGGGGATCGATTTTCGACCCGGCAACGTCCTGATGCACCAAAAGATAGAAATCAGCATCAAACAGGCCTGATTCCTCTATGGTTTCAAGATCCTGCTGCTCGGTTGGGGTCAATGTCAGGAGCAAGTCCGCGGACAATGTCTTTACCTTGGCTGGGGCGGAATGGAATAACTGGCGGCAGGGCCACCTGTCGGGCGCGCACAGTCATTCTGCTAGGGCAGATCAATTAATAATTGATTATCCAGCCCGCTTATTTTTTACCCGGATTGCCGGTGAAGCGTGGGTTACAGGGCGTATCCTGTACCAGCATTACATAAATCGCACCGTTGGGATGCCGCCATGCAGAGCATGTGGCATGGACCGCCATGGTGCCGTCAGGTAAAGGGCCTGACGGGCAGAATGCTAGATGACAATCAGGCCAAGCGAGATGGCCTTGAGCACGGTTGTGACGCGGTTGGTGCATTCCAGCTTGCGCTGCGCATTCTTGAGATGGAATTTTACGGTATTTTCATTCAGCTTCAGGATATCCGAGATATCCACCGTGGTCCTGCCATTCGCCACCCATGACAGACATTCGCATTCGCGCTGTGTCAGCAGGGGAAGTTCCGGTTCCGGTGCCGCCGTCAGGTAATGGTAATGCTGATAATACTGCATGGTCAGCATTGAAAGGGCCGCCTGAACGCGCCGCGATATCGCCTTGCGTGCAAGTTGTCCGAAATTGACCAGAAAGACCGAAGAATCCGGGCCATGGATCGGCATGACAAAGCCGTCCTGCAGGCCAAGGTCATGCATGTCGGTGACCAGTGCTTTTTCCTGCTTCTGTACCGGGTCGCATGCATGCCACCCGAACCCTGTATGACTGGTCATGGCACGACGCAGAACCGGGTCCACCTGCCCGTAATTGCGGCCCATGTAATGACTGGTCCACTGGACAGGATAGCTGGATGTCGTGGGGCGCAGGCCACCGGGCTGGAATTTTTTGATGATGCCCGCGACACAGTAGAAATCACCGATCTGGCTGACAGCTTTATGAAACTGGGCGGCCAGTTCGTCCACGGTGCGCGTGTTCAGCATCGCTTCCAGCGTATCCATGGCCTTGCTGTTGAAAAGGTCGCGATTCAAAAAACCGTATCCTGTATCAGTCTGGCTGGTTACGAAACTTTTCCCTGAACAGGCCTATCATATCTGCGGGTATGGCACCAATACCTGCGTGATATGCAACCATAAAACCGGAATGGTCCGATCGGGGGCGCAGGGTAGGTCCGCCATGATCCGGGTGACGGTCGTGTGGTCTATGCTGCTGGCGGCCCAACGGGCGCATCGCATACGTGCTGGCGGAACCGATGCAAGTGGCGGGGCGGTAATTCATGTCGTCACGGTCTTGGACGGGATGGCAGAATAAATTTGGGGACCGCATCGGGGATCATCACGGTATGGACGCGGTCGCTGCGCTTGAGTAGCCCGAAAAAGGCGACTTTTTCTGCGATATGTCCGGCAATAATTTCCCGAATCTTGCGGTAGGACAGGGTCGCTGTATTGCGATTGACGCCAGTAATCTCCGGAGTGCCGCGCGTGGACGTGCGCGCAACGCAGTAATCCGGCAGGTGCCAAGCGCGGCTGCGGCGACGTGCCTTCATAAGACATATCAAGCTTTTACTGGCTGACCCATGCTGGTCTGTTTATGATATTATCAATCATAATATATAAAATCATTGGTTAATATATCACTTTCCCATTTGCATACGGAGCAGGAGGTGGTGGAAACTGAAATGGGCAGGCAGGAACGGGAGGGCACGTGGCCACGCTGGAATGGGAGGGCAAGCACGCCGTTGCGACCTGTCTGGAACGGATGCGCGCGGATGTGCTGCGGGTTGATCCCCATCTGTCCTGCGGGGCGGCGGAGGGGGGTGATATGGTTATCCTGGGGGATAATCTTGCGGCACTTGGTGCGCTCATGCCCGATCATGCGGGGCAGGTGGACATGGTGCTGATCGACCCGCCCTATAACACCGGGCGACGCGACTGGCTGTATGATGACAGCGCCAGCACCCCCGCCGCCCTGCGCTGGCTGGAGACAGTCCTTGGACCGGAGAAGGCAGGCAGCCTGTCACGACAGGACCGCTGGCTGTGCCTCATGTATCCACGCCTGCTGCAACTGCGGCAGCTTATGGCGGAAAATGGCGTGATTGCCTGCTGCATTGATGACCGCGAATATCCCCGCCTGCGCCTGTTGATGGAGGAGGTATTCGGGCCCGGAAATTTTCTGGCGACGTTTGTATGGGTCAATACCGGCAATATCGACAACCACAGCCGGATCAAGACCAACCATGAATATGTCGTGGTGTTTGCACGCGACGCCAGGCGCTTCGTGCCCGGCCGCGTGCTGGCCCCGCAGGTGGGCGCGCGCAGCAAGCTGCGGCGGCCGGTCATCCGCAACACCATCATCAAGAATGGACCGCGCAACCCGGTGTCCGACCTTGTGCTGCCGGCGGGCTTTCCCGCCCGCGTTGATGATGGCGTTATACCCGTCCCGACCGATCCCGGCTTCTGGCCGCGGTTTGATGCGCCGGTTGTGGTCCGGGACGGCCGTCTGGCGCAGGGCGTGACCCTGCGCAGCGGGTGGAGTTCCCGCCGTCAGTGCGCGGCCTTCATCGCGGCGGGGTTTCGCGACATCATTGACCGGCAGGGCCTGAAAACGCGCTTTTACCTGACGCCCAGCGGTGCGGTCTTTATGGAAAAGGACCGGCAGGCGCAGCCCAGCCATATCCTGACGGTGCTGGAGGGCATGGGAACGGTGCAGCAGGCCGCGACCGAACTGGCGCAATGCGGCGTGCGCTTTGATTATCCCAAACCGCTTTCACTGGTGACCTACCTGTTGCGCGCGTTATGTCCGGATCCCGCAGCCGTGGTGCTGGATGCCTTTGGCGGTTCAGGCACCACAGCGCAGGCCGTCATGAACCTGAACGCGGAAGATGGCGGCACGCGTCGTTTTATCGTGATGGAAATGGATGAACAGATCGCCACGACCGTGACCCAGCCCCGCCTGGCGCATGTGCTGGCACGTCATGACCGACCGGGGACGGGATTCCGGTTCTGCCGAGTGGGAACGCCCTGAACGGTATCGCCAAGTAATGAATTGATAAAAATAAAAGTTTTTGGGTGCTGCCTTTTTCCAAAAAGACGACGTTTTCCGAAGCTTTAAAAAAAGCTTTCTCCCATAACGCCTCTGATTTTCAGAGCATTTTACTGGCAGGCTTCTGGAATGTTTTTCCGGTTGCTGACAGGTGCCGTCATTTGTACTGGTAGGCATCAAGGCGTTCGGTAAAGGTCCGCGTGAAATCATCCAGTGCGCAACTGCCATCCTGTTCGGGGTGGCAGGCCGGCAGGGGCAGGGTTTCAGGCCGTGCCGTCATGGGCTGTTCCGTACGCAGCGCATCCATTCCCTGATGAAATATCACGGCCCGCACACGGCGCTGGCCATCTGCCATGCGCCATGTCTCGAACCCCAGCGTGGTGTCGGGGCCAGTGGGGTCCGGCAGGTCGGCAAAGGACCAGTCCAGGTCAAAAATCGCCGCCAGCATGTCCAGCGTGCTGTCATGTCCCGCAAACAGGATAACCGGCGTGGTGGCTGCGATCATGCCGCCATCGGGTTCACGCACGGCCCGGCCCGCCACCAGATCCACGATCATGCCCGCCAGGACATGCCCGCGCGGAAAGGCCAGGGCGGGCAGGCGGCGCACCAGCCGGCTGGCATGATTGTGGGCAGGCTGCAGGGTATCAATGACATGGCGCATGTCCGGATATCCCCAGCCAATCGCCGCGCATGGCATGCCCTGCGTGTATTCCAGCAGCATGTTTTCCGCCACATCCGCCGATTGTGACAGGCCACCGGACAGGTGCGGGGCGCCCTTGTGCCATCCAGCCCTGTCCGGCCGGGTGAAACAGGGCATGCCCGAGGTGCATCCGGCAGGCTGGATTACGGCCTGCGCCATCGCCTGCGCGTGGCGCACATCGGCCGGGCGGTTTTCCCGGTCATGCGCCAGCGTGGTGGACAGGTCGGTCATGATGGTGTGTTGCAGCGCGGGACTGGCCTGCATGGGCAGGTCATTGAAAACCGGGTCATGCGTGCCGGGGGGCAGGCTGCCGGGTGTGACCGGGCAGCCAGGTATCAGGGCATGGGCCATGATATCCCCGGTCTGCAGCGTGCGCTCGTCCGTTGCATCGGACCAGACCGCCAGTTCCCCCGTCCTGCATCCCTGTGCGGGCAGGACGCCAGCCTGCCGGTAATGCAGTCCCAGCGCCGTTCCCAACAGCGCAAGGTCACGCTGTCCATGCCCGGTCAGTTCACCCGGGGGGACGGGCCATGCCTGCCATTGCCGGTGGGTATGGGCATCCAGTTCCGCAATGGGGTGGGTAGGACTGCGTATGCCGTGGCGCGCGACCAGCACCACGCGTTCCAGCACGGGTGCAGCGGGCGATGCAGGCGTCGCGGCCCGCGCGTCCGCCCCCTGCAGCCAGATGCAGGACAGGATGGCAAGATTGCGCAACAGACGGGACATGCGGGCACGATCCTGATCGGGGACAGGGAATATATCCCTGCATGACAGCAACATGCCGGTTCTGCTAGTATGTCAGCGCAGAAAAACGGCCCTGTCCGCAAGGGGCAGGAAACTGCCTGACGCATGATGCATTCCTGTCAGGGCGGGGCATACAGTCAGGGAGAACCGGTGGATGATGATCTATCATCCGGTGCAGGCACTGGAGCGCACGGGTCTATGGGCGTTCATGATGCGGCATTGGTGGATATGCATGGCCCTGCCGGTCCTTTTGTGCGTGCTGGCTGGCTTTGGCGGCTATCTGGGCTGGAGCAGCCACAACGATGCCAATTTTGCTAGGCATAATGTCCTGATGAAGCATTCACAGGAAGAAGCCGCCTACGCCCAGCAGCTTGCGCAATATGATGCGACGATCATACGCGACCGCCGTGTGTTCCTTGACATCACGCGTGCCGAGTTCGCCCAGATTGCCCCCCCGGCACAGATGGCCTGGCTTTTGCAGGAATACCGCAAATTCGATATCAGCCGCGTCAAGGTCTATGACGGGCATGAAACACGTCCTTTTGTCCCCGCGCCCTGTTCCGTGCCGCTATGCTTCGTTCCGATCTTTGTCGAGGAACTGCATGATGATCCCGTCAAACACACCAAATACGTACAGGTGGGTGCGCTGGAGGACATGTCGCGCACGTTGATTATGGATGCCGAGCAGTTCTGGCGCCTGCGCAAGCTGGTTATTCATGTCGATGCCATCCTGTTTGCCGCCAAACGGCAGGAAATAGCTGATTTTGAAAAGATAATGCAGTTGCGTGCGTCCCTGGACGTTTTGCGTGCGACGGCACAGACAGTCCATTAAGGGCTTCCGCAGACTTTAACATGCCCCGATTACTGGTTTTTCAGGAGTGAGAATGATCGTTTCCGTCACGCATGCACCATCGCAGTCTCCCTCTACGCCAGTGGTGCCTGTTATCCTGTCTGGCGGCAGTGGCAGCCGGTTGTGGCCCGTCTCACGCAGTTCCTTTCCCAAGCAGTTCTGGCCGCTGGTCTCGCAGCGCACGATGGTGCAGGAAACTGCGCTGCGCAGCCAGGGACCGGGATTTGCCCAGCCCATTATCGTCTGCAACAACGAACACCGCTTCGTCATGGCGGAACAGTTGAAGGAAGTCGGCATTACCGCGCCGCGCATCCTTCTGGAACCGGTTGGCCGTAATTCGGCCCCCGCCATTGCGGCGGCCGCCCTGCTGGCTGCTGAAACCGATCCCGACGCCGTGCTGTGGGTCATGGCGGCCGATGCCGCGATCCAGAAACCTGAAAATGTCGGGCCTGCGCTGGATATTGCGGTAAAGGTGGCGCGTGCGGGCCGGATCGTGACATTCGGCATGACGCCCACCAAGGCGGAAACGGGTTACGGCTATATTGAAAAGGGTGCGCCACTGGCCGGATATGATGGGGCCTACAGCGTTGCACGTTTTGTTGAAAAACCCGATGCCGCGAATGCCGCACGCATGCTGGAAACAGGTCAGTTCCTGTGGAATTCCGGCATGTTCGTGTTCACCGCCCGCACCATGCTGCAGGAAATGGAAAAATATGAACCTGCCATCCTGACCGCCATGCGGCAGGCCGTGCAGGAGCGCAGGTCGGATATTGATTTTGAACGGCTGGATGCGGCAGCCTTCGCCAGTTCGCCCGATATTTCCATTGATTACGCGGTGGCGGAACGCACCGACCTCATGACCGTGATCCCCGGTGATTTCGGCTGGTCCGATGTGGGAAGCTGGGATGCATTGTGGGAACTTGGTCCGAAAGACGACCATGGCAACGTGACCATTGGTGATGTTGCGGTGTTCAACACATCCAACAGCTATGTGCGCACCGATGGTGTCCTGACGGCCGTAACCGGGGTGGAAGACCTGTTGGTGGTGGTCAATGACGATGCAGTGCTGGTGACGCATCGTGACCATGCGCAGGATGTAAAGGCCATCGTGTCGCAACTGAAAAAAGATGGCCGCAAGGAAGCGACCACCCACAGCCGCTGTTACCGCCCGTGGGGTTTTTACGAGACCCTGATCGAAGGCAACCGTTTCCAGGTCAAGCGGATCGTGGTGGAACCGGGGGAAAAGCTGTCACTGCAGAAGCACTATCATCGTGCCGAACACTGGGTGGTGGTGGAAGGGACGGCACAGGTGACGCGGAATGAGGAAATGATCCTTGTACGTGAAAACGAAAGCGTCTACCTGCCGCTTGGTGCCGTGCACCGGCTGGAAAATCCCGGTCGCATTCCCCTGACCCTGATCGAGGTCCAGTCCGGACCCTATCTTGGTGAGGATGACATCGTCCGGCTGGAAGACGTCTACAGTCGTTCCTGACCTGTTTTTTCATTATTGACGTATCGGGGCATGGGGGCTGCGGCCATTCCATGCCCTTTTATTTTGGGGCAGACACAACTGGACAGGAAATTTCATGAATCTTTCATAAAACTGTCATGGACATATCATTGTTATTTGTTCCGGCAGTTTCTTAATGTCCCCACATGTCTGATGGATAGCCAGACACGTCTGTCTTCTTCATGTCGGAGAACATGAGTATTATGTACTTTCCTGCTCGAATGCTTACATGTGCCCTGCTGGCGACCGCATTGCCGGTCATGGCGCATGCTGCGGATATTACCGGTGCCGGCTCCAGTTTTGCCGCGCCCATTTACGGGGCATGGGGGGCTAACGGACGGAGCGCTGCTGGCGTCAACCTGAATTACCAGACTGTGGGGTCCAGCGCCGGACAGAACCAGATTCTGGCCGGCACGGTTGATTTTGGTGCATCCGATGTGCCCATGGATCGCCAGAAGCTGGAAAATGCCCACCTGTTCCAGTTCCCGACCGTCATGGGCGGCATCGTGCCGGTCATCAACCTGCCCGGCATTGCCGCCAACCAGATCCAGCTGGATGGCCCGACACTGGCCGCCATTTACCGTGGTGAGATCGAGCAGTGGAATGATCCCAGGATCGCGGCCCTCAATCCCGGTCTGAAGCTGCCTGATACCGCTGTTGCTACCGTGCATCGTGCGGACGGGTCGGGCACGACGGCAGTTTTCACCGGCTATCTGGCCCGTGTTTCCCCCGAATGGCGTGAAGGGCAGGGGGCGGGTGCTTCCATTTCGTGGCCCGGCGGGATCGGGGCGCGTGGCAATGATGGCGTGGCCGCGTCCGTGCGCAATACGGAAGGGGCGATCGGCTATGTCGAATATGCCTTTGCCGCCAATGCGCACATGACCACCGTGAAGCTGAAGAACCACAGCGGCGCCTATGTCGCCCCCGGCATGGACAGCTTCAGCCGTGCGGCGGAAGCCGCCGACTGGAAGGATGCATCGCATTTCGCCGTTGACCTGCTGGACACCAGCGGGGCGGGGGCGTGGCCGATTGTTTCCCCCACTTACGTGCTGGTGCCGGTGCCGACGGGCAAAACCGAACATGGCCCGGCAGTGCGTAAATTCTTTGGCTATGCGCTGAAGAACGGGGACGCTGCCGCCTACCGTCTGGATTATGTGCCGGTGCCTGCGAATGTAAAAACCGATATCCTGCAGCAGTGGGATGCGGCCAAATAATATAACTTTACAGTAATGACAGTGCGAAGCCGCCCGGATTCCGGGCGGCTTTTCTGTCTTATGGACTGTCATAAATCCTTCATAAAACTGTATCGGAAACATAACACACAGGAATGTGCGGACATTCTAAATGAACTCATCCTTCATTACGGAATAATTAATATGATCCGCCGGTCCGCTGTTTCGCTGTTGCTTGGTTCATCCGCCCTCTGGGGTGCATCCTCCTTCCATCAGGCCCATGCAGCATCCGCGTCGGATGCCCAGCAGATCCAGGCCCTGCAGCGTGAAATGCAGGAAATGCGCCGGGAAATGTCCGGTCAGATCAGTGTGCTGCGCCAGCGCCTGGTCCGGGCCGAAGCCCGCAACACCCCCGCAGCCAACGCGGCACAGGCCCGCCGGGTTGCAGCCAGCAAGGGTGAACCACTGCCCGAAAGCTACGCACGTGATATCCATATCGGTGGTGATAGCGGCATGGGAACCGGAATGGGCAGCCTGATAAAGCGGGCCGATCTGGGCACGCCCCCGTCTGACCGTGGCGTGTCTTCGTCATGGGAATCGTTCCGTGCCGCGACCGAAAAGGACGAAGCCCTGCATCTGGGTGGCATGATGGTGGGCTTCCCCGGTGGGCGCCCGACCATTTCGTCTGATGATGGCATGTATGCCATGTCCATCGGCCTGGCCTTCCATGAAGATATCGGTGGCTTCATGGGTATGTCCCCGCGCGCAGGGGAAAAGAAGGGCGATTATGAGGGGCTGACCGAAAATGCCCGCCGCCTGCGTATTCCCATCTCGTTCCGTTACAAGAACTGGATTGCGAACATCACCCCGGATTTCGGGTCGTCCAATGCCGATGGTTCGGCCACGCTGTATGAAGCGAACCTGAACTATGCCGGTTTCCACAACACCGTCATCACCGCGGGTTACTTCCAGCCGCGCGTGACGGAAGAAGATTCCGAAAGCTCGAACGAATTCGAGATGATGGAACGTCCCGCCATCACCGATATCGTGCGTAACATCGCCGCCGGTGACGCCCGCATGAGTGTCGGCGCCCTGCATTATGGCAAGCGCTGGTGGATCGCGGGTTACCTGACGGGGCAGAGCTATGGCAAGCGGGCCGGTTATGACAGCCAGACGGGTGGCACCTTCCGTGTCGCGGGCCGTCCCTATATGTCCAAGGACATAGACGTGCATGTCGGTGTGTCGGCGATCAGCGCCTTCAAGGTGGCGCAGACGAACGCATCGGACGACCGTTCGGCAACATTTGCCGAACAGCCGGAAGTTGACCTGACCACCACCAAGCTGCTGAGTGCGACCGTCGGCAACGTGGGCAGCATCTGGTCGGCCGGCCCGGAACTGGGCTTCCGCTGGAAGCGGCTGGTGCTGAAGGGCGAGTACTACAATATCGGGGTCACGCGCGGGAACAATTCCAGCGCCAGTGCCGCCGATCAGGGCACGGTCAACTTCACCGGCTACTATGGCGCCGCCAACTACACCATTTTCGGCAAGCCGCGTTCCTATAACATCAAGGAAGGTGCGTTCGCGGCACCCGGCGTGGACCATGCCTTTGATCCCGCGCATGGTTACTGGGGCGCGCTGGAAGTCTCCGCCCGTTACAGCGTGACCGACCTGAACAGCAACCTGAACTCGGCCAACGCCATCCGTGGTGGTCAGCAGACGGTCTGGTCGGCCGGGCTGAACTGGTATCCCAACCGTCATTTCCGCTTCATGCTTGACTTCAACCACTTCATTGTCAGCGATGACAACAAGGCAAGCAGTGGGGCCACCACCTCGCTTTATGACATCATGGGCCGTCACGGCAACTCCGTCGCCGGGCGTATCCAGGCAGCGTTCTAAGGTGCCTTCCCTCATTTCATGACGCGATGCCTGCCAGTGCCATGTGGATACTGGCAGGATGCTTTTTCATGACGACCGGATTACATAGAATAATAAGTAATTGAATAAAAAATCATAATAAAAAGCAATTGATGCGGGGATCTGATTGATGGACATTACCGTACCGGCAGGGCCTTCCTTTCTTGTCATGGGCGACATCGCCCGGAAGGGGCCCGTCATAAGGCCCTCCGATCTGGGGGAATGTCTGTTCGATCTTTTTCATGCGGACCCGGAACTGATGCTGGTCGCGGTTGTGGGGGAGGATGATGTGCCTGTCGGTCTGGTCGAGCGACAGGCTTTTTTTCTGAAAGTATCGGGCAAATTCGGGCATTCGCTTTTCAACCGCCGCCCCGTCGCCCTGCTGATGGATGCCAGCCCGGTCATGATTGACGCACGGGTATCCGCATCCGATTTTACGGCCCAGACATTGATGGGCCAGCCATCCGACCTGATCCGTGGCTATATTGTTACGGAAAACGGATGTTACCGGGGGACGGGATCGGCGCTGGACCTGATCAACGCATCCCATTCCCATGCGGTGGCGTCCGCCGCCAGCCTTGAAGAAGCGGCGGAAGACCTGCGCCGGGCAAATAAAAAGATATTACGCGACAAGCTGTTCATTGATACGATTGTGGAAAATATTCCTTCCGCCCTTGTCGTCCGGTCCGTGCGGCACGGTCATCCCGTTCTGGTCAACCGTGCGGCCGAGGAGATGATGGGATGCAGGCGTGACCTGCTGATTGAAAAGGATACCGCGCAGGCCTTTGGCGCGGAGGAAATCGGTTTCCTGCTGGTCAGCCGCCCGGACGCGGACCGGCAGGGCGTGCGTGAGCAGGTCCTGTGCAACCAGCGCGGCGAACCGCGCGCGATTTCCACCCGCCATGTCACCATTGCGGATGAACGCGGGGGGCCGCGGTGGGAACTGTGCGTGGCCGATGATGTCACGGAACGGCGCAATGCCCAGCACCAGGTCGAACAGCTTGCGCATTATGATCCGCTGACCGGCCTTGCCAACCGTGCGCTGTTCAGTTCCCGGCTGGATGCGCTGTGCGCGGGCGCGCGGGGTGCCACATTGCTGTGTATCGACCTTGATTACTTCAAGACGGTCAATGACGTGTATGGCCACGCGGCGGGGGATGCGCTGCTGCGGCTGGTGTCGGAACGGCTGCTGGCCTGCAGCCGGCCCGAAGACCTGGTGGCCCGGCTGGGCGGGGATGAATTTGCCATTATCTGGCCGCTTGTTCCCGAACCGGTGGAACTGACACGCCGGGCGCGTGAAATCGTCGAGACCGTAAGCAGACCCTATGTCATTGACGGTCATCATATCGTCATTGGGGCCAGCGTGGGTTCGGCGCTGTACCCGCAGGATGCGGATAACGCCGAAACCCTGCTGCAATATGCCGATATCGCCCTGTACCGCGCCAAGTCACAGGGACGTAATGGCTTCCAGTTCTTTGATGCGGCCCTGCGTGATGAAATCCGGACACGCGTGCGGCTGGGCAATGAACTGCGCGCCGCCATTGCCGGCAGCGAGATCAGCCTGCATTTCCAGCCCCTGTATTCAATGCCGGGCAACCGGATCAGCGCATGTGAGGCACTGGTGCGGTGGTACCACCCCACGCATGGCATGATCCCGCCGGACCAGTTTGTGGGACTGGCGGAAGAAAACGGCCTGATCCATGACCTGGGGGAATGGGTCCTGCGGGCGGCCTGCATGGAAGCGGCGGACTGGCCCGCGCAGGTCAAGATCGCGGTGAACGTGTCGCCCATCCAGTTACGTAACCCGCGTTTCCTTGGCATTGTCGAAAATGCGCTGGCGCATTCGGGCCTTGCGCCACACCGGCTGGAAATCGAGATTACGGAAAACATCTTTGTCCAGAACAGCGCCACCAACCGCGATATCCTGCAGCAACTGGGCCGGATCGGATGCAGTATCGTGCTGGATGATTTCGGTACGGGCTATTCCTCGCTGGGATACCTGCGTTCCTTCCAGTTCCAGAAAATCAAGATTGATCGTTCCTTTGTGCAGGAACTGCCCGAACGCAGCGCATCGGGCATCGTACGGGCGATTATCAGCCTGGCACAGAGCATGGATATCCCCATCACGGCGGAAGGGGTGGAAACGCAAGACCAATGGACGCACCTCAATGACCTCGGGTGCAATCAGGTCCAGGGCTTCCTGCTGGGCCGGCCGCAGCCTTCCGATATAATCCGCCAGTCCATCATTTCACATGCCTGAACGGTTTCGGTAGCCTGCCTGCGGAACGCAAGGAAGGTTCTGCCACAGCCTGTTGCCGGAAGCGTCAGACGATGCCGCCTTTTTGGGAAAAGGCGGCATCCCAAAACAATCATTACTTTATTATCAATTTGTTATCCTGAAATTCACAGGGTGGCCATGGGCATGTCCGTGATCATTCCAGCCCGCAGCAGCGTGGACAGCTTGCCCAGTGCTTCCCCCCTGTCCACCGACTTGCCATAGGGCATGTTGGGCCGCAGGCGTTCCTCCAGCCGCGCGACCGATCCGCGCCGGGGCCATGGGCGGCGCAGCAGTTCCTCCACCAGTTCAGGGTAGCGCCACGGGATGTCGATCCAGGCAGCCGTGCTGTCCAGTGTTTCCGGCTCGGTGCGCAGGATCTGTGGGAACAGGGCGATCATGGTGTGTTCGCGCAGTTCCATGGCGGCGGCGGGCATGGCGACCTGTGCCCGGCCACGCACATGCTGCAAAAGGCGGCGGATCAGCGTATTGCCGCCATGGCACAGGTGCCCGATCTGGGTCAGGCGGGGATTCATTTCTATGAAATGATAGGTGCCGGTTTTTGCGCAACGTACAAAATCCAGGCCAAAAAAACCCGACAGTTTCAATGTCGCGCAGGTCACCCGCGTCGCGCGTTCCATATCGGCGGATTGCGTGATCTCGATGACTGTCGCCGCCCCCGTGCGCCCCTGATAGGACACGACATTGACCCCAAGCGTGCCAAGCACTTCCCCCTCCCAGCAGGCCACCATGATATTGGCGGGCATGCCGGTTACATGCGCCTGTGCAATGACGGGCAGCGGGCGACGCGCTGTTGCTTCCATGAAGGAATAGATATCGCGGTCCGCCAGCAGCACACGCAGCGCACAGACCATCCGCACCGGTTGTGACAGGCGGTGGAAGCCACTTTCGGCTTCCTGTTGCGTATCAGCGATCACCACGCCGGACCCGCCCCAGCTACGGTCACGCTTGAACACCCATGGTCCGGGTGTGGTGGCGCACCACTGCCTGACATCGTGCATGGTGGCCATGTTGGCGGCGGCAGGTGTCGGGATGCCCTGTTCGCGCAGGACATCGATCAGCTTGAGCCGCGTCTGTGCATAACCAAAATATTCGTGCCGCCCCAGTGAGCGTTCGATCGTGTCGCGACACAGGCAGCCCATGGCGGTTGTGGGATCGGCCTCATTGTAAACCTGGTGTAGCGTCACGACCACCCGGTCATCTGCCGGGATGATCAGGTCGGGCCGTAGCTGCGCGATGGCGCCAGCCAGTGCCACGGTCGGCGCGACGTACGGATAGGTCCGTATGCTTTCGATCGCCTGCAGGCAGCGCAGGGGATGGCCGGCCGGGCAGATGGCATGGACCGTTACCCCACTTTCGATGAATTCCACCGCAGCGCGTGTAATGGCGGACCACCACACGGACGAGATGATGAGAACTGTAAAATCGTTTTTCATGATTCAGGACTTTCCAGCTCATGTCAGGACGCAAGCCTGGGGGCGTATGGGTGTCACGACGCGAATGCGGGCTGTGGAACAGGCTGTGACACGGATTGCCGTCCCAGCCGGGCGCTGAGGCGGCGCGCGGCAAAGCGCGCGCCCCAGGCAAAGCGTAGAAGGGGGCCAAAACTGCCCGCCGCCATGGGCCCGATGAAGTAAAGTCCCGGCACGCTTGATTCAAAGCTGTGCGACAGGGCGGGCATGTTGTCTTCGGTACGGATGGCGCGCGCCAGCACGCGGTCAAGGAACGGGATGCGTTCCATATCCACCTTGACCCCGGTCCCCAGGAAAACATGATCGACATCCACGACACGCGGGCAGCCTGCCTGTGTATCCCGGAATTCCAGCTGCACGACATTGTCGTGCATCCGTGCGGACTGCAGGTCGACGTTAAGCCAGATCGGTACCTTGTCGCGCACGACATCGCCCGTTACCCATGTTGCCGCCGGTCCCAGATGGCCGCGCGTAATGCGCAGGCGCAGGCGTGCGGGCAGCATGTGAAACACATCCGGCAGGTCACAGGCCATGCGGGAACGCCATCCCGTTCCCAGACCGGAAACGGGTTTCTTGATCCGGGTCCACAGCAGTTTCAGGCCACTGATTTTGCGGGGGGGATGATTGATCCAGATCTTTGGCCTGCGGGTGCAGATGAAGGTCTGCGCGCCCACGTTGTGCAGGAAACATGCCGTATCCACCGCCGATGAACCCGCCCCGATCACGGCGACCCGCTTGCCTGCAAAGCGTTCGAACGTGGTTTCGTCGAATGTATGGCTGACCCGGTCGGGCGGCAGGCCGCGCACGGCCGGGGGGGTATGGGCGAAATGCTGGATCCCCACCGCCATGACCACATTCCGCGCCATGACGGTTTCCCCATTATCCAGATGCACGACAAAGCCTTCCAGCGTGCGCGACAGGTGCGTGACCAGACAGGGTTGCAGTTGCGGTACATGGGTTTTCTGGAACGTTTCGCCGTATTCCGTGAAAACCGCGGTGGGAATGGGTTCGCCGGTGGGGGCGTAGGGATATCCCCGTTCCCTGCAGAACTGCGCAAGGGTAGACCGGCGACCGGGGTCGAACAGGTCCAGCGCGAACCCTTCCGCCTTCAGCCGCAGGCTGGCGGGAACATGTTCGCGCCAGAATCCCATCGGGCGTCCGAAAATACGAAAGTTTACCCCCCTGTCACGCAAATGGGCTGCAAGGGAAAGTCCATAGGGGCCAGCCCCTATAATGGCTACGTCGGTATTCATCAGAAATCCACCAGCCAGTAAGTCCGAGAGCGGAGCGTTATTTAGCGAGGAACAGGAAACGCAGGTTTTTACTTACGGTATGGAACGAAACACGCGCACGTTTCTTGTTTCAGGTCTGTCAGGACCCGAGGATGCTCAAAACGGACATTATGTTCCGCCATATCTTAACCATACATTTACCGTATCTCGGACAACAATCACAAAAAAAACAGTTCAGGCCTACAATGGTGGGGTTGGTACAAATCACACACTTTCAACGGTTTCTCATGCGTGAATCGGGTCGCGAAATATTTTCGTTTATAAATTATTGTAGCGATGGAACTTTTTTCTATTCGCATGATTGTCGAAAACGGGATGTATTTTGTCCTCTATGGATCGGATACTAATGAAATAGAAAGGAAATGTTTTGTTATTTTTTATAATGTCTTGATGATTTTTTATATTTTGTAATATTTATCTGTTATTTTATTTTACCTGAATTAATTAATATTTTCATTAATCATTTCATAATTTATGCAATTCATTGCATGCATATTGGTAAATTCTAGATGATTATCATATAGATCATTAATAAATAAGGACTGGTTTTGTTAGTTCTGCTTTTGAAGGCTGTGCTTCAATAATGCGTGGGGCAGGTCATGGACAGTGTCTCAAGACCACATCAGGCAGGACCATGAACCCGGCACAGGGACGTCATGCGGTCGGATGATCGGGTTCAGGGCAACCTGGCGGCAGGTCCCCCTGCCGGATGCAGCCTGACTGCTACACGGCATTGGCGCGTGTCGAGCCGTGGATTACCTCCGGGCAGGAGAAAACGTACGGCAACCCCGCCTTGATGGCAGCATGTCATGTTCAGCGTGGGTACGGGATGTGATGGGGGCTGGATGTGGTTTTGTTCTGCTGCCGTGTCGGTTGGGGACCGAACGATCTTTCGCATGGCGGCAGGATGCCGCGCGTGAAAACCGTTTTTCAGATTTCAGAAGGCGCCACATGACAATGTGGGATTTGTGGTGTCCGCGGCGGGATTCGAACCCACGGCCCCAGGATTCGTACCACTTCGGCTTTCACCGCCGCCATAGGGGTATGGCGTTCGTGGTCTGGACTGTCCCTTCACCATAAACCGCATGCGGTTGACAGGTGCTGCCCATCCAGTCTCTACACCTTGCCGGAAAACCGGCCTTGGCTCGGGATTGGCACGGCATTTGCCAGAGCGTTCCCCGAATTTGAGCAGATCCGCCACGTGGTTTCCCGTCGTGACGCCCAATTGCAAACCAGGAATCCTGTGCTCTATCCGGCTGAGCTACGCGGACACACTTGGGTTTTCTAAACGAGGCCCCGACGCGCGGCAAGGTGTTTCACGAAAGCGGAGGGAATATTTCGCCTTCAATGGCGTCTGCGCATCTGCTGCGCCTGTGCGCACAGCCGCGCAACATGACGCAGGCAGAGTACGACATCGGGGCTGCCGGTCTGCTTGCAGGCCAGTTCCAGCGCCTGTGTTTCCTCCGCCGCGTGCAGCAGGGCGCTGGCTGACCATATCATCATGGCCTGCCCGAAGCTGTCGGTGCGTTTGAAAAAGACCGGGGGCCGCAGTTGTCGCATGGCGTCCGCCCGGCTTGCCCCCTCATCCACCGCAAGGCGCGCCCGGCGCAGCCGGTGGATATGCGACAGCAGCACGCGCGTCAGGGCGATGGGGCTGCTGCCATCGGTGGTCAGCGCGCGTTCGGCTGCGGCATCTGCCCCCCTGCGGTCGCCCGCCATGGCGGCAAAGGCGGCATCTTCCAGTGATACGCCCGCCGCGTCCCCAACGCAGGCGCGGACATCCTCCAGCCCCAGCCTGCCGCCCTTACCCGCGAACAGGGCCAGTTTTTCCACTTCGCTGCGTGTCGCAGCGCGGTTGGGGCCTGCGCGTTCCACCATCCACCCCAGCGCATCAGGGTCGATGCCGACATCCTGCGCTGACAGCATCTGCCGGATGGCGGCTTCCAGTGTGCGTCCTTCTTCGGGATAACAGCCGATCACCCCGCACTGCCTGTCCTTTTCCGCAAAGGTTCGCAGTTTCGAGCGTGAGGCAAGCCCCGGTGCTTCCATGATGACCAGCGTATCGGATGGCTGGGCCAGACTGTGCTGCAATGCCGCCAGCACGCTGTCGCCCACGTCACGCAGCCAGACCACCCGCCGTCCCCCGGTCAGGGCGAGGGCGGTTGTTTCTTCCTCCAGCCGGTCATGGTCCTCACGGCCCAGGATGGCGACTCGGAATGGATCGTGCAGGTCGGGACAGACTGCTTTCGCCGCTGTCGTGGCCCGTTCACGGATCAGGCCCGCATCTTCCCCATGCAGGATGATGGCCCGCAGCGCACCGGGTGCCTGCAGGGTGGCATTGGTGCTGCGGGCATCAATCTTCACCGGACCTAGTTCCCACCGCCTATGCTGATGCCCGAACCGGGAACGGTATCGTTATCCGGTGCCGTGGCGCCGGACTGCGAACCGCCCTGACCGCTGCCCGAGGTGGAGGGCGGTATGTTGTCCATCGGCCCGCTTTCGGTGGACATGCTGCTGCCTTCGTTATTTTCCTCGTTCAGCTGGGAATCGGTCCGGCCTGTCGCCAGTGCGGGCAGGCCATCCGCGCCCGGCTGCTGGGACGGCATCTGGTTGTTGGGATTGACGATG
Organism: Komagataeibacter ossonobensis; assembly: GCF_057359305.1. Classification (NCBI taxonomy): domain Bacteria; kingdom Pseudomonadati; phylum Pseudomonadota; class Alphaproteobacteria; order Acetobacterales; family Acetobacteraceae; genus Komagataeibacter; species Komagataeibacter ossonobensis. Next base: position 84,620 of record NZ_JBXAYQ010000001.1, read on the forward strand.
CTGTTGGGATCGACATAGCGCGGCTGGTTCTGGTCCGCGATCGACCCGTCCACCGCCGGGGTGGCGTGGGTGCGGAACCATGTCGCAACCTGCTGTGTCACCTGATCGGCCATGTTCTTGGCCACACGGGTACGCACGGTTTCCAGGTTCAGCGTCAGGGCAAAATACTGTTCATATGTATTGTTGGTTCCATCCACGACCGAGGCATCACCCCCCGCCAGCAGGCGTGGACTGTCCCCCAGAAGGTAAAGCTGCCAGTGGGCGAAGGCGGTTGTCCGCGTGCGGCCGCTGGTATTGTCCGCATGGATATCCACGGCCTCGTTCATGAGATAGGTGCGGATCTGCAGCGCATAGCGGGTCGGTTTTTCCGGTGATGCCCCGCTCAGGTCCTGCTGCAGGAACTGCCGTAGCTGCTGGCCGTACCGTTCCTTGATGACGGGTACGTACACTTCCTTCAGTTCCGCCAGCACATCGGTCACGGTGGGTTTGCCATCCGCGCCGATATGCTTTCCCGTCGTCTTGTACATGGGCGAAAAACCGCACCCCGCCAGCAGCAGGGCGCCCAGAACGACAGCATGACGGACGGGATGCGCCATGGATTATTTCGCCACCACGAAGTTGACGATCCGGCCCGGCACATGGATGCGCTTGACGATCCGCGCACCGTCCAGCAGGCGCGCGACATTCGGTTCGGCTTCGGCCATGGCGATCACCTTATCCGCTGGCAGGTCGGGCGCCACGGCAATGGTGCCGCGCAGCTTGCCCATGATCTGCACCGCAATGGTCAGTTCATTGGCCTTCAGCAGGTCGGCGATGGCCACCGGCCAGTTGCGTTCCACCACCGGCTGGCCACCGGGTTCAAGCTGCGCCATCATCGTTTCCGCCTGATGGGGCACCATCGGTGCGCACAGCAGCGCCAGCGTGGTGGCGGCTTCGCGCCGGGCGAACGCCATGCCGTCCTCGCCTGCCGTCTTTTCCGCGTCAGCAAGGGCGGAGGTCAGTTCATGCAGGCGCGCGACCGCCACGTTGACACTGAAGGTTTCCAGCGCATCGGTTACCGCCGCGATGGTGCGGTGGGTGGCGCGGCGCAGGGCATCCGCATTGCGTGCCAGTGTCGCGGGGCACGCCGTGCCCGCCGGGACCTGTTCCGCCACGGTGCGAATGATACGGAACAGGCGCTGCAGGAAGCGGGCGGCGGCGGCAACGCCGGATTCCGTCCATTCCATGTCGCGTTCCGGCGGGCTGTCGGACAGCACGAACCACCGCGCCGTATCCGCGCCAAAGCGTTCGATGATGGCGACAGGGGCCACCGTGTTGCGCTTGGACTTGGACATCTTTTCCACGCGCCCGATGGTGACGGGCTGGCCATTGTCGCGGCGTACGGCGCTGTCGCCCCGGCGTTCGACCTCCTCGGGGTAAAGCCAGTTGCCCTGCGCGTCACGGTAGCTTTCATGGTTGACCATCCCCTGCGTGAACAGCCCGTTGAAAGGCTCGTCCACATGCAGGTGCCCGGTCTCATGCATCGCGCGGGTGAAGAAGCGGGCATAGAGCAGGTGAAGGATCGCATGTTCGATCCCGCCGATATACTGGTCCACCGGCAACCAGGCATCAGCCGCGGCGGGCACGGTGGGCGTGGGGGCGTGCGGCGCGGTGAAGCGGGCGAAATACCATGAACTGTCTACAAACGTGTCACAGGTATCGGTTTCGCGCTGGGCGGCCTTGCCACATTTGGGGCAGGCCACGTGCTTCCATGTCGGATGATGTTCCAGCGGGTTGCCGGGACGGTCAAAGGTCACGTCCTCGGGCAGCTTTACCGGAAGCTGGTCATCGGGCACGGGCTGCGCGCCGCAATCGGTGCAGTGGATGACGGGAATGGGGCAGCCCCAGTAACGCTGGCGCGAAATGCCCCAGTCACGCAGCCGCCAGTTGACCACGCCCTGACCGATTCCCATGCCTTCCAGCCGGGTAATCGCTTCCTTCTTCGCCGCCTCGGTATCAAGTCCGTCAAGGAAACCGGAATTGAACAGCGTGCCATGCCCGTCACACGCCTTGTCGGTCATGGTGAAGGTCGCGGCTTCCGTTCCCGCCGGCAGGATGACGGGGGTGACGGGCAGGTTGTACTTGCGCGCGAAATCAAGGTCGCGCTGGTCCCCGCATGGGCAGCCGAACACCGCACCCGTGCCGTAATCCATCAGCACGAAATTCGCGATCCATACCGGAAAGGACTTATCGGGCATGAACGGGTGATTGACCCGCAGGCCGGTATCGAAACCGCGCTTTTCTGCTGTTTCGATCGCTTCTTCTGATGTGCCCAGACGCTGGCATTCAGCAATGAATTCGCCTGCCGCCGCGTTTTTCGCCGCAACCTTGGCCGCCAGCGGATGGTCTGCGGCAATGGCCAGGAAGGACATGCCGAACAGCGTGTCGGGCCGGGTAGTGAAGACCTCGATCGAATCAAGGTCGGTGTCGAAACCGGCGGGGGGTTCATGCAGGCCGAAACGGACCTTTGCGCCCTCGGACCGGCCGATCCAGCGTTCCTGCATGGTGCGCACGCGTTCGGGCCAGCGCGGCAGGGTGGACAGGCCATCAAGCAGTTGCGGGGCGAATTTCGTGATTTTCAGGAACCACTGCGACAGCTTCTTCTGTTCGATCAGCGCGCCCGAACGCCAGCCGCGCCCGTCCACCACCTGCTCGTTCGCCAGCACGGTGTTGTCCACGGGATCCCAGTTGACCCAGCTTTCGCGCCGTTCAACCAGCCCGTCCCTTAGCATGTCGAGGAACAGCTTCTGCTGCTTGCCATAATATTCCGGCAGGCAGGTCGCGATTTCGCGGTCCCAGTTGAATGAAAAGCCCAGCCGCTTGAGCGTTGCGCGCATGGCGGCGATGTTGTCCATCGTCCACTGGCCCGGATGCACGCCACGTTCACGCGCCGCGTTTTCCGCCGGCAGGCCGAAGGCGTCCCAGCCCATCGGGTGCAGCACGCTGAAGCCGCGCGCGCGCTTGTACCGCGCCACCACGTCACCCAGCGTGTAGTTGCGCACATGCCCCATGTGCAACTGCCCCGACGGGTACGGGAACATTTCCAGCACGTAGTATTTGGGCCGGTCGGCGGGGGGGACGTCGGGGACATTGAAGATGCCTGATGAAGCCCAGCGTTCCTGCCACTGTGGTTCGGCCGTGTGGAAATCATAGGCGGGGGTGGCGCTGTCCGGTGGGGTGCTGGTTTCGGTCATCTTCTTCTGGTTCGGTATGCGGTGGGCGGGGCTATTCCCGCCGGAAAGGTACGGGCCATGCGCTGATGCGCCACCCGGTGGATCGGCAACGGGTCAGGCTGGGGTCAGTGCTGTCCGCTATCGGTGCGCAACTGGCGCGCGCGGGTCAGGATACGCGCGGTGATGTCGGATACGGTATTGGCCGCGACCGGGGTATCGACCCACTGGTTGTCCTGGAACACCTGACGGAACACCGATACGCGCACCGCGTCCGAACGCAGGCTGCGTGACAGGATGAAACAGGTGATCTTGAAGCGTTCATCCTTGGTCGCGGGCGGCGTGTACCAGTCCGTCAGGATCACGCCCGCCACCGCATCGGCGGATGCGAACGGCATGAAGGACAGCGTATCCAGCGCACCACGCCACAGGAAGGCGTTGACCCCGTTGCTTTCCAGCGGGGTTGAACCGCCATTGGCGCCCCGATCTTCCTTCAGCAGGCGATTCTGGGGTATGGCCAGCCCGCTTTTGTCGTGCTGTGGCGCGCTGCCGCAGCCAGCCAGAAGGCTTACGGCCAGCAGGGCTGGTACAGCCGCGCGGGGCAGCAGGTGGCGGCCCGTAGGGGCGGCAGGAGGGGCAAAACTGGGCGGACGAAGGGTCATGATGCCTCTATGGACGCCGGGGATGGCCCCCGCATGTGGTAATCCAGCCATGCGCCTGAACTGCCGGCCATGCCGGGCAGGGTGCGTTCTGGCCTGTCGCGTTGTCCGTTCTTCATATCCTGCCCCGCCTGTCCCGCCAAGTCGCACGGCCACTTTACCCGCCGTCGCGTGACAATCCGGGCCTACAGGCGCAAAAATGGGGGCACCTTTCAACAGCAACGGGACATGATGAGACATTCAGCCATATGCTACGTCACCGCCCTGTGCATGGGTGCCGCCTTCCTGCCGCTGTCGGTCATGCCATCCCATGCGGCCGGGGTAGCGGGCGGCGGCACGGGGGCGGCCCACGCGGCGGACATGGCCGCGCGCATGCAACCTGCCGAACAGCAGGCGGTCCTGCAGGCCCGTCCTGCCCCGGCGCCGGGCACGGGCACAAGTACGGGGGCTGCGGGCCTGCTGGCATGGCCGGGCGTGCCCCGGCTTGGCCTGCCGGTGCTGCGCATGCCTGATTTCGCGCGCGCCCCTGCCGATGGCAATGCCCGCCCGCTGCTGCCATGGCTGGCCTTGGCCGCGACATGGGACCCCGACCTGGCCCGCCGTGCGGGTAGCGCGCGGGCACGGGCCGAATGGCAGCAGGCGCGTGCGGTGCTGCGTGTGGGCGGCGTTGACCTGCTGCCATCGGGACGCCTGCAGGCAGGCGAGGACCAGGTCCTTGCCGGAAGCATGGCGGGCATGATCGGCGCGGGGCTACTGGCGGGGCACGTGCTGCCGGTCTTTGGTTCGGTGGTGCGGGAGGAACACGCCCGTGCCGATGGCACCGTGCCCGACCGCATGACGCCGGTGCCTGCGGCCCGGCTGGCGTCACAGGGACTGCTGGGTATCGCGATGGCGCTGGAAACGGCCCATGGGGGTGCCATACTGTGTGGTGGCCTGGCGCCATGCCAGACCGTAACCGGGCTTGGGGCCATGGTGCATGACGCCTGGCATTTTCCCGGCATGGTCATGGCGCTGCCCGGTGGTGCGGGCGCGATCAGGGATACGGATATCGCCCCCACGCTGGCCGCCGTGGCGGCAGGGGTGGACATGGAACAGGTGGCGCCGGGTGAGGACGGCCATGATGTCCTTGGCGTGGCCCTGCGGCAGGCCGTGCGCGACGGAAGCCTGAAACCGGCGCAGGTGCAGGCGATGGTCACGCATATCCTCGCCTCGTTCTACATGTCGGGCAGTCTTGACCATCCGCCCTCTTTCGCCAGCGTGCATGATGGTGCGCAGTCCGCATCCGCCGATACGCTGGTGGCGGATGTGGAGGCGCAGGGTGCGGTCCTGCTGCAGAATGAAAACAGGGTCATACCGTTTGATCCTGCCTGGGGGCCTGTCCTGATGCTGGTCCGTCCCGCATTGCGTCCGGCGGCTGAAAAACTGGCGGACGCAATGCGCCATGCGGGGCTGAATGTGACGCTGTCCGTCACGACGGAGGGCGCGGGCGCCCCCGGCACCCTGCCGCCCGCCACGGCACAGGCCGCCCGTACGCTGGTGCTGAGTAACAGCAATGACGACAACCAGATGATTTCCACGCTGGCGGAAATGGGTGGTCATGTTGCCGTCGTGCTGGTGGCCGATGATCCCGACCGGCAGATGCCATGGCTGGATACGGTGGACAGCGTGGTGCAGGCATGGGCATGGCGTGATGAATATGCCCAGCCTCTGGCGGCCCTTCTGTCGGGACAGCAGGATTTTTCCGGTCATCTGCCGGTCACGCTGACGGGGGGCTTCTATCCACCGGGCATGGCGGATGCGGACTACCGCGCATTCGCGCGCGCCCATGTGGTTCCGCTGTTCCCGTTTGGTTATGGCCTGTCAACGCATGGGCACGTGACGGTCAGTGACCTGCGTGTCGTGCGTGACGGGAACCATGTGACCGCGAATTTCTCTGTCACCAATCCCGATGATACGCCGGTGCGTGCGGTGCCGCAGCTTTATGTGGAAATGCCCGATGACCTGCCGGGTGCGGCGCGCCGCCTTGCCGGCTGGCGCAGCGTCATGGTGGCGCCGGGCCATACGGTACGGCTGAGCGTGCCGTTCAGCCTGCGGCTGGTGGGACAGTGGAACCCGGCGGGTGGCAACTGGAATGTGGCGGCGGGGGATTATACCCTGTCGCTCGGGCTGTCATCCGTCATGATGGTGCGGCATGCGGCGCTGCACCTGCCTGCGCTGCATGTGCCCGGCACGCTGGACGGCACGCCCGCGTCGGCTGTAACGGCTGAATAGGGAACAGGCCGCGATCAGTCCTGTCGGGATGGAAAGCCTGTTTGAAATTCAGAGAAGTTTTTGGTGAAGCTTTTTTCAGAAGGCTTCAAAGAACGCCACCTTTTTGAAAAAAGGCGGCACCCGAAAACTTTTGCCATTTTTTATCAATCTTACTGCCCCGGCCGGATCACGGTGCAGGGCAGGCCCTGGTTTTTCAGCGTGGCGCAGGCCTGCGTGGCCGTCGCCTGTGACAGCCCAGCAAGGCGCGCGCGATAGATCATGCCGCCTGCGGGCCTGTTGACGGGGATGACCATGCTGCGCGCGCCCTGCAGGGCGGCAAAATCCCCCTGTCGGGCCATGGTGGTGGCGAAGCGGGCCTGCCCTTCCGCGGTGAAGGCCCCGACCTGCACCATCCATGCGCCGTAACCGGCCCCGGCGCTGGCCGCCGGTGCGGCTGCCGTGCGGGCATCGGTATGACATGTGGGACTGGTGGGATCATACGCCAGGTTCGCGTCCTGCACGCAGGCGGTGCGGTGCTGTATGGGGGCGGGCGGGTTGAGGGTGGCGTACTGGACATAGGTATGGTCGGGCTGGACTTTGGTATTGACCGGGCCGAGTGCGGGCGGGTTGGCAGCTATGCGCTGGCCTGCGCCCCCATAAACCGCCAGCGGCCCGCTCAGCGCGACTTCGTTGCCAAGGTTGGGCGTGATGATGCGCAGGTAGCGCACTGTCTGGCTGGGCAGGGGCCGGCCGTTTTCAAGGTAGTCGTTCAGCCGCTGCGTGCCCGCGTTATAGGCCGCAAGGAAACCCGGCGCGCCATACAGCCCGTACAGGATACGAATATAGGCCGTGCCCGCAAGGATGTTGTCATGCGGGTTGTAAGGGTCTGAACCAAGGTGGTTGCGGTGCTGCATGTCAGCATAGGTTGGCGGCATGAGCTGCATGAGCCCGATCGCCCCGCTGGCCGAACGGGTCAGGTGACCGTCCATATATTCATGGCCGCCGGATTCCTTCTGGATCACGGCGCGGATCCATTCCTGCGGCACGGAAAAACGGGTGGAGGCATCAGCAATGTAGGGCTGCCACGGGTCCGTCGCGGGGCCGGGCGCGCGATAGGCGGCCTTGCCCTGGTAATAGCTGTTGTAATGGGACGTCTTGCCACTCTCTCCCCCTGAACTGGCGCAGGCGGCAAGGCCAAGGCCGGTCAGGGCCAGCAGGCCAAGGCGCGTCATGCCCCGGAGGGAGGAAAGGGTCATGGGCATGTTCAGATCAGGCACAGTTCCGCCAGTTCGTTGCGTAGGGCTTCGGGCAGCACGTCGCCCGTATGGCTGTTGGCCAGCAGGTCCGGCGGCGCGTCTTCGGGCCGCAGGTAGCGCCATCCCTGGAACGGGCGCATGGCGCGGGGCTGGACGGGAATGATGTCGGGCGCCATGACCACCAGCGCGCAGGGCGTGCCATCTTCGCGCGTGTCGGGCTGGATGGCGGTAATGCGCTGGCGGCACAGGATGCGGCCCGCGATCACGCGGTAGATCGATCCCCCATCGAGTATTTCCGCAGCCCGGCGCGGATACATGCGCGTGCGGAACCACGGCATGCCGGCAGCGCTGGTACCGTCCAGATCGTCAACCGGCGGGGTCTGGTGGGACTGGCGCGCGGCCAGATCCTCGATGGAATGGATGCCAACCGCCAGTTTGACCATGTGCAGCATAGGGTGCGTATCCTCCTCTTCAGTGTCCCTGAACCGGCAGGTCGGCCTGTGCCTGCCGTGCGAAGGTGTCGCGGAAGCGGTCGGCATCAATGCTGCGCACGATATGCATGGTGCGTATCGGGCTGTCATGCGGGGCAAGCGAGTCGGGCACGACAAAGGCATGGCCGTAATGTGGGCCACGGCTGGTGTCGATATCCATGCGGGCATCCACGGCGGATGTCACCAGCGTGGGGTCGGCCGCGATGGCGGTCGTCATTTCATCCCACATGGGCAGGGGATCGTAATATCTCCCGATATAGTCGGTCAGCGGCGTTTTCTTTGCCGTAAGCTGCGCCAGGTACTGTTTCGACAGCATGAGGTCGTTCGACACGCTGCCCACCACGGTAATCTTCTTCCATGGCGCGGTCAGGGTGATATGGGCGGCTTCGGGATCAAAGATCATGTTGAAATCAGAGGCAAAATCCGCATTGCCGGTAATGGACATCATGCTGGTGTCCAGCATGCCGCCCATGAACACAAGCTGCCTGGCCGTCTCGGCAAAGGTCGGGTCCTGACGGATCGCAAGCGCAAGATTGGTCAGCGGGCCCGCGGCGACAATCGTAACCTCATGCGGGTGGGCATGCACCTGCTCGATCAGGAACTGTGCCGCACTCTGCGCCACGGGGGCGAGGTGGGGCGCACCTTCCTTCATGGCCGGAATGGCGGGCTGGATATCGGGCGCCTTATCAATCGAACCCAGCGCGCCCCACGCGCCTTTCCATGGAATGGCGCCATACTGCTGTTCATGCAGTTTCATTTCCGCGCGCGTGTTCACCAGCGGATAGACCGCGCCATCGGCCACGGGCACGTCGGTGCAGCCCATGATTTCCAGCAGGCGGCGCAGATGGGCCGATTCGGCGTTTTCCCATCCATCCCCGGTCACGACCGTAAAGCCCAGCACGCGCACATGCGGGTTGGCCAGCAGGGGAATGATGGAAAGCTGGTCCGATCCGCCCGGCCCCAGGAAATCATTATCCTCGATCACCAGTTCCGGTTCCGTTGTCGCGGGGGCAGGGGCGGCAAAGGCGGTGGTGGTGACCAGCATTATGGCCGTGGCGCATGCGGCAAGCCGCGCAGTCAGCGAAAGGGCGGGTGAAAACACGCGGCGTACTCCATATGGCTTTATTGGCTTTGGGATGGCGGGAAGCCATCGTATTGCCAAAATTCCTAAAGCACCAGCGCGGCCAGCAGGCTTTCCAGCCGCAGCCGGCCCGCTTCCGTGGCCCGCAGGGTGTGGTGGATGGGATCCAGGACCAGATAGTCTTCCACGATTGCGGCCGCCATGATGTCGGCATCGGTTGCATCCTGCACCGCCATGCCGGTGCGGCGGGCAAAGCGGGTGGTGGAAATCCCCTCCGCCAGGCGCAGCCCCATCAGCAGCATTTCACGTGCACGGTCACGGTTGTCCAGCCGTTCTTCTGCATGGGCGCCGGTGCCGGTGCGTTCCACCCGTTCCGCCCACGGTTCGGGCGCGCGGTGGCGGCGCGTGGCACAGGTCACGCCGTTGCGGGTCAGCCGCCCATGCGCCCCCGGACCAATGCCCAGATAGTCGCCATACCGCCAGTAGGTCAGGTTATGGCGGCTTTCAGCGCCGGGGCGGGCGTAATTGGATATTTCATACCCCAGCAGTCCATGGCGGGCGGCCACCTCGGCGGTCAGTTCATACAGCCGTGCCGCGTCATCCCCATCGGGCAGGCGAAAGCGGCCCTGCCGGTACAGGCTTTCGAATTTCGTGCCCGGCTCGATCGTCAGTTGGTACAGCGACAGGTGATCCGACACCAGCGACAGCGCGGCCTCCAGTTCGGCACGCCATGCGGCTGCATCCTGCCCCGGGCGGGCATAGATCAGGTCGAATGATATCCGGTCGAACAGGCTGCGCGCCGTCTCCAGCGCCGCAATGGCCTGTGGCGCGTCATGTTCGCGGCCCAGAAAGCGCAGGGCCTCGGCATCAAGGCTCTGGATACCCACGGAAATGCGGTTGACGCCCGCATCACGGAAGGCGCGCAGCCGACCGGTTTCCACGCTAGTGGGATTGGCTTCCAGCGTGATTTCCACATTATCCGTCAGGCCGAACAGGTCACGGGCACCGTCAATCAGCCCGGCCACCGTATCCGGCGCCATGAGGGACGGCGTACCGCCACCAAAGAAAATGGAGCCTATGGCCGGGCGTTCGCCCCGGCCGTCGCCCATGCGCGCGGCCTCATGCGCCAGTTCGCGCAGCAAGGCCGCGCCAAAGCGGGTGCGGGGGATTTCATCGCGCACATGACTGTTGAAATCGCAGTACGGGCATTTGGACAGGCAGAACGGCCAGTGCACATACAGCGCCAGCGGTTCGGTCATGCCGGATGAGGGAGTGTGTGAAAACCCTGCCAAGGCAACCCCTTGCAAACTATCAGACGTTTTTGGTGAAGCTTTTTTCAGGAAGCTTCAAAAAGAATGCCGCCTTTTTTGGAAAAAGGCGGCACCCAAAAACTTTCATTCTGTTCAGGAACGTCAGATCGCCAGCCGTACGCCCAGTTCCACCACGCGGTCAGGCGGAATACGGAAAAATTCCGTGGCCGGCGTCGCGTTGCGCGCCATGAACAGGAACAGCGACATCCGCCACCGCGACAGCTTGGGCACGGATGAGCGGACAAGCAGTTCGCGGCTGGTGAAATAGGATGCCTGCAACGCATCGAAATCCAGCCCGCTGGCCTTCAGGTCCTCCAGCGCGCGGGGCAGGTTGGGCATTTCCATGAAGCCGTAGCGCAGGATGATGCGGTAGATGTCGGGGGCCAGTTCCTGCAGCGCCACGCGGTGGCCGTGGTCGGCTTCGGGCTGGTCCAGCGTCTGCACGGTCACGAACAGCACGTGGTCATGCAGCACCTTGTTGTGCTTGAGGTTATGCAGCAGGCAGGCGGGCACGAATTCCGGGTTGCCGGTCATGTAAACGGCTGTGCCCGGCACGCGGATGATGCGTGATTGCGGCAGGCGGGCCAGGAACGAGTTCATTGGCATGCTGTCCTGCTTCTGCCGGTTCATGATCAGCTGGCGGCCCTTTTTCCATGTCGTCATCATGAGCGTGAGCACGATGCCCAGCAGCACCGGCACCCAGCCACCCTGCGGGATCTTGAGCGCGTTGGACGCAAAGAACGTCGTATCCAGCAGGAAGAAACCGCCGAATGTCGCGATCGCGGCAGGCCGCGACCAGTGATACAGCCTGCGGAACACCACCATCGCCAGCACGCAGGTGCACATGAACGTGCCCGTCACCGCAATGCCGTAGGCCGAAGCCAGCGCGTCCGAACTGCGGAAGGCCAGCACCAGCAGCAGCGCGCCCACCATCAGGAAACGGTTGAATTCCGGCAGGTAGATCTGGCCTTCCTCCTCCGCATTGGTGTGGGTTACGCGCATGCGCGGCAGGTAGCCCAGCTGGATGATCTGGCGGCACAGCGAAAAACCGCCCGAAATGCCCGCCTGGCTGGCAATGACCGTGGCGAATGTGGACAGGATGATCATCGGCACCTGCAGCCAGTGGGGGCCAAGCAGGAAGAACGGGTTGGCCAGCGCCTTGGGGTCCGAAATGATCAGCGCGCCCTGGCCCAGGTAATTCAGCGCAAGGCACGGCAGCACGCAGAACAGCCACGCATAGCGGATGGGCTGGCGGCCGAAATGCCCCATGTCCGCATACAGCGCCTCCGCCCCCGTGACCGACAGCACGACCGAACCAAGGGCGATGAACGACAGCCACCCGTGATAGACAATGAACTGCACGGCATAGGTGGGCGATATCGCCAGCAGCACCGCAGGGTGATGCAGGATCTGCAATCCGCCCAGTATGCCCAGCAGGCTGAACCACACCAGCATGACCGGCCCGAACACGGTGCCCACCTTGCCCGTGCCATAGCACTGGACCGAAAACAGCCCGACCAGCACCAGCAGCGCTATGGGAATGACCAGGTCACGCGCGGCAGGGAAGCTGACTTCCAGCCCCTCCACCGCCGAAAGCACGGAAATGGCGGGGGTAATCATGCCATCGCCAAAGAACAGGCAGGCCCCGCCAATGCCGACCATGCCCAGTGCGATGCGCATCCGGTTGCTGGGTGCGACACGTTGGGCAAGGGACATGAGCGAGATGATCCCGCCCTCCCCATTATGGTCGGCGCGCATGATCAGGATGACGTATTTCACCGTCACGATCAGCAGCAGCGACCAGATGATCAGGCTCAGGACGCCCAGCACCTCCCACGGCTCGATCCTGTGGTGCTGCGACACGACCATGATGGTCGAACGCAGGGCGTAGATCGGGCTTGTGCCGATATCGCCAAACACCACGCCCAGCACGCCCAGCAGGGCGGCGAAGCCCACGGGGTTGGCCGCGTGTTCGTGCTGGTCCGCGCCGTATTCGGTAATCTTGGGCGTGGTCGTGGCCTTGTTGTCCACGGCAGTTGCGCGATGACCTGCGCCATCCGGCGTCGTCGGGGATCCGGGGGCAGAAGGCCCCGTGGGTTGCGTCATGTCGTGACGGCTCCGCGGCAATGAAGACAGAAAACCGGCGTCACATCGCGACCGGATAGTCTGGCATTACCGCCTTGCCCCATGCGCAGCAAGGGTCGTCTCCGCTCAGGTGCCATTCAGGCACGCTTAGGCATGGGCCGGACGGGCACCGAAAATCGCACTGCCCACCCGTACCAGCGTGGCGCCACAGGCAATCGCGCGTTCGAAATCGGCCGACATGCCCATGGATATCACCGGCAGCCCGTGCCGTGCCGCCATGTCGGCCAGCAGCCGGAAATGCGGTGTCGGGTCCTGATCGTGCGGCGGGATGCACATGAGACCACGCACCCTGTCGCCAAAGCGCATCATGCTGGTGGTGATGAAGGTATCGGCTTCTTCCAGCTTCACGCCCGATTTCTGGGTCTCGTCGCCCGTGTTTACCTGCACCAGCAGGTCGGGCAGGCGGCCTGCCTTCTCCCCCGCGCGTGCAATCGCGTCCGACAGGGAAGGGCGGTCAAGGCTTTCGATCATGTCCGCGATCCTGACGGCCTCCAGCGCCTTGTTGGTCTGCAGGCCACCGATGATGTGCAGCCGCAGGTCGGGCCAGCGTTCGCGCAGGTCAGGGAATTTCGCGGCCGCTTCCTGCACGCGGTTTTCACCGAATATCCGCTGTCCCGCCTCCAGCGCCGCGATGACGCTGGCCTGTGGATGGAACTTGGAAACGGCCACGAGTTCGATGGCGGAAGGGTCGCGGCCCGCCGCCCGCGCGCTGGCGGCGATGCGGGCATGGATGCCCGTCAGGGCATCCGCTATGGATGTGGATGTTGACATGGCTCTAGGCTTGGCCTGAATACCTCCCCGGTCAAGCCCCCGCATGTCGCAGCTTTCAGGTCAGGATTACATGAAGCCTTCCCCGTCCCCGTCACCCCGCCCCACTGGTCGCCGTCCCGGCAAAGGCCGCCCCGACCGGCGCGGTGGCATGGCCGCCCCTGACCCGACGCGCGACATCGCCTTTGATATCGTCGAAGGGGTGATCGTCCATCGCCGCATGCTCGACACATCCCTCGACCACTCGGCCGCCGCCCGCACGGCGGAACCGCGTGACCGTGCGGCAGGCCACAGGCTGGCCGCCACGGTGCTGCGGCACATGGGCACCGCGAACGAAGTGCTGTCCCCGTTCCTCAAGCGCGAGCCGCCCGAGTCCGTGCGCGTGGTGCTGCTGATCGGGGTGGCGCAGCTTCTGTTCCTTGATACACCGGCGCATGCCGCCGTGGCCACGTCCGTCGCCCTTGCGCGCAGGCGCGGGCTGGTGCCGTTCGCGGGGCTGGTCAACGCGGTGCTGCGGCGCGTGGCCGCGGGTGGGGTGCAGGCACTGGACGGGCTGGACCAGGCGCGGCTGGATGTGCCGCCGTGGCTGTGGCAGTCATGGGGAAAGCTTGCGCGTCCCATTGCCCGCGCGCTGGGTCATGAGCCACCGCTGGACCTGACCATTCGCCCCGGCGCAGAAGCCCCGCCGGGGGGCGAGATGATGCCGGGTGGCAGCGTGCGCTTCGCCGCAGGCACGGTAAAGGTCGTGGACCTGCCCGGCTTTGCCGAAGGGGCGTTCTGGGTGCAGGACATGGCGGCCAGCCTGCCCGCGCGGCTGCTGGATGTGAAAGCGGGCGAACGCGTGGCCGATCTGTGCGCGGCGCCAGGTGGCAAGACCGCCCAACTGGCCTTTACGGGGGCGGAGGTGTTCGCCATCGAACGCGAAGGCCGCCGGATCGAGCGCCTGCGCGCGAATCTGGCCCGCCTAGGACTGTCGGGCGTGCATGTCATCCATGAAGACGCGGCGAAGTGGCGGCCCGATACCCCGCTGGACGCGATCCTGCTGGATGCGCCGTGTTCGGCCACCGGCACCATCCGTCGCCATCCTGATGCCATGTGGATCAAGCGCCCGCGCGACATCGCCACCATGACCGAAGGGCAGGACCGGCTGCTGGCCGCCAGCCGTGACATGCTGCGTCCGGGCGGGCGCGTGGTCTATGCCGTCTGTTCCCTCCAGCCTGAGGAAGGCGAGCAGCGCGCGCTGGCAGCGGCCGCGATGGGACTGGTCCCCGATCCCTTCACACCGGAGGAACTGGCCTTCCTGCCGCAGGCCCGCACGCCGGAGGGCTGGCTGCGCACCCATCCCGGCATGCTGGCGGACCTTGGCGGCATGGACGGCTTTTTCGCCGCGCGGTTCCGGCGGCCCTGACATGGGCGCGGGGTGAGGAAAGATTCGCGTTAGTCATTGATTGATGTTAAAAAACAGGCATGGCTGCTCTCGAAACTCCCCTTATCGCGCCCAGCGTCCTGTCAGCTGATTTCTCCCGCATGGCGGACGAAGTCGCCGCTGTCGAACGTGCCGGGGCGGACTGGCTGCATCTGGATGTCATGGACGGGCATTTCGTGCCCAACCTGTCCATGGGGCCGCAACTGATCAAGGCGCTTCGCCCGAAATCAAAGCTGCCGTTTGACGTGCATCTGATGATAGCCCCCGTCGATCCGTATATCGAAGCCTTCGCCAAGGCCGGGGCCGACCATATCCACCTGCATGTGGAGGCCGGTCCCCATACCCATCGCTCGCTGCAGCATGTGCGCGACCATGGTGTGAAACCAGGCATCGCCATCTGCCCCGCCACCCCGCCCGAAGCGGTGGGCGAGGTGCTGGATCTGGTGGACATGATCCTGGTCATGACGGTCAATCCCGGTTTTGGTGGCCAGAAATTCCTGACCAGCCAGCTGCGCAAGATCGAAACCCTGCGCCGGATGGCGGATGCGACGGGACGTGACATCCGCATCGGTGTTGATGGCGGCATCAATACACAGACTGCGCCGCTGGCGGTTGCCGCGGGCGCCGACATGCTGGTCGCCGGCACGGCCGTGTACGGTCAGGATGATTACGCAGCCGCCATCAGGAACCTACGGACCGGGATGCATAACCCGGCGTGAGGGTATGGTCCCTTATGTATCGGAGGGATAAGGCCCCATGGCGCTGAAGCGTCTGGCGCGGGGCGCGCGCCTTTCCTTTGCACGGCTGCCCCTGCTGGGGGGGGGCAGGCGCCTGCCTGTCGCACCCGTCCATAACGTGCGTGACCTGTGGCCGGGTGATCCGGTGGCGGGTGCGCAGCTGGCCCGTGGCAGCCTGACATGGGCGGGCTATACCCATCCCATCGGGCCGGGACAGTGGGATTCACCCGATTTTGAACCCGCGTTCCGTGAAGGACTGCTCAGTTTCCGCTGGTTGCGTGACCTGCGCGCGGTGGGCACCGATGCCGCCCGGCTGAAGGCGCGCGCGCTGGTTGACGACTGGCTGCACCATCCGTCGCAGGATCCGCTGGCGCTGGAATGCGGCGTGATTGGCGCGCGGGTTGCTGCATGGCTGGGGCATTATGATTTCTTTGCCGCGTCGGCCAGCGATTCCTTCCGCCAGCGCCTCATGGCCCGCATCCTGGTGGAAGGGCGCACCATTGCCGCCCTCATGCCACCCGAACGGCATGGCTGGCAGTCATTGACCGCGTTGAAGGGGCTGCTGGCCGTCGCAGTGGCCATGCCGGAATATACCGGCTTCCTGACCCGGTACCGCCGCTATATCGATAATGAGGTGGAAAGCCAGATCCTGCCCGATGGCTGGCATATCGAACGTAGCCCGGAAGTGCAGTTGCGCGCCGTGCGGGAACTGGCGGAAATGCGGGCCATGATGCAGGCGGTGCAGCATGCGCTGCCGCATGCGGTCGCCATCGCGCTGGACAAGATGTGTCCCGTGCTGCGGGCCATGCGACATGGGGATGGCGGGCTTGCCCTGTTCAACGGCAGCCATGAACGCAGCGCAACCTTGATCGAGATGGTGCTGTCACAGGCCACGCGCACCCGCGTCGTGGCCCATTCCATGCCGGATGGCGGTTTCATACGCATGCCGGCCATACGGTCGCTGCTGCTGGTGGATGTCGGGATACCGGCGCCGGCCGAATATGACCGTAACGCGCATGCGGGGACGCTTTCATTCGAATTTTCCTGTGCGCGCCAGCGTCTGATCGTCAATTGCGGCGGCGGCGTGCTGCCCGCGTGGAAAGAGGCCCTGCGCCAGACCGCCGCCCATTCCGTCGTGGTGGTGGAGGACATGTCGTCATCCGAATTCGGGCCGGACGGCACGGTGCGGCGCAGGCCGGCCCATGTGGGCGTGGACCATGCCGTGGCCGAAGGGGCGCACTGGCTGAACCTGTCGCATGATGGCTATCATCCCTCGGCGGGGATTACGTATTACCGCAGGCTGTATCTGGGTGGTGACGGCGAGATCCTGCGCGGGGAGGAAATGCTGGAAGGCGAACGTGAAGTGCCCTTCGTCCTGCGCCTGCACCTGCATCCATCGGTCAACGCGGTTGATGCGCAGGACGGCTCCATCCTGCTCGAGGCAGGTGAGCAGCACTGGCGTTTCCGTGCGGCGGGGGGTGAGGTCGCCATCGAGGACAGCGTCTATTCCGGCGGCCAGGTCCCGCAACCGACCCTGCAACTGGTCGTGCGCGTTGACCCTGCAGGCCGCCAGCAGGACGCGGAAGGCAGTAATGGCACGGCCCTGCTGACACAGGCCGATGGGCCGATGGGCAAGGTGCGGCAGGTGGTGCGCTGGGCGTTCAGGCGTGAAAAGCTGCTGCTGCTGACATGAAGATCCTTGAAATCACCAATGTTGATTTTTCGCTACGCCAGTTCCTGTTTCCCCTCATGCTGGCATTACGCGACGATGGGCATGATGTGGTCGGGGTGTGTGCCGACGGTCCTCTGCTGGCGGACGTCCGGACACAGGGCCTGCGGGTCGAGACCGTGCCCATGTCACGCACCCTGTCCCCCCTTGCGCAGTGGCGGGCGTGGCGTGGGCTGGTGCGCCTGATCCGGGCGGAAAAGCCCGATATGGTCCATGCCCATATGCCCATAAGTGGCCTGCTGGCACGTTTCGCGGCATGGCGTTGTGGCGTGCCCTGCATTGCCTATACCTGCCACGGTTTCCTGTTCAACCAGCCGGGATCGCGGGTGCGGCGCGCCATCGCCCTTGTGCTGGAATGGCTGGCCGGAAGGGTGACCGACATTTACCTGACGGTATCGGCAGGGGAGGCCCGCGATGCCCGCAGGCTGCATATCCATCCCCACGCCACGGCCATTGGCAACGGGCGCGATCCGGCCATTTTTCATCCCATGCCCGAACAGCGCGCGGCCCTGCGTGCGCGGATGGGCGTGGGGGCGGGGCAGGTTGTCATCCTTGCCGTCTCCCGTCTGGTGCGCGGCAAGGGTTATCCCGAACTGCTGGCGGCCATGCGTACCCTGCCTGATAACGCGGTGTTGTGGGTGGTGGGCGAACGCCTGCCCAGCGACCGTGGCGTGGACCTTGGCGCGTGTTTCGCTGCGGCCCGCGCGGCACTTGGTGCGCGTCTGGTCATGTTTGGATACCGTGCGGATGTGGCGCCGATCATGGCGGCCGCGGATATCTTTGTCCTGCCCAGCCATTTCGAGGGCCTGCCGATGAGCGTGATCGAAGCCATGCTGTGCGGCCTGCCCGTAGTTGCAAGTGACATATCCGGCCCGTGCGAGCAGGTCGTGGCGGGCGAGACCGGCCTGCTGGTGCCCCCGGGCAATGTCGGGCGGCTTGCTACGGCGCTGGACCATCTGGTGCGTGATGGCACGCTACGCCAGCGCATGGGCGAAGCTGGACGGATGCGTGCGCTGGCCTGTTACATGCAGGCGGACATCATGGCGCGCACCGTGGCCCTGCTGACGGCGCGACATCCTGCCGCCCACGAAATGCACCGCCAATCATAAAGAAGTTTTTGGTAAAGCTTTTTTCAAAAAGCTTCAGGAAGATGCCGCCTTTTTGAAAAAAGACGGCACCCAGGAACTGTTATTGTTTTTTTATCAACAGATGTCCTGACATCTCCCTTAACGTCCCGGGGCCTGCTGCTGCTGGCTGTCGCCGCCGCCCATGATCTGGATCAGCGCCTGTGTCTGGGCCGCATGGGACTTGAGCAGGCTGACATTGTCCGGGTTCAGCGCGGGCATGGACCGGCTGTCCTGTGCCGGGTGCTGCATCACGGCGGCGGTCATGCCAAAGGTGGTGATGCCCATGACGAATTCACGCGCTGTCATGCCAGCCTGTTTCAGGATCGGCTGAAGCTGGGGCATGGCTTCCGTGCGCTTGATGGTGTCTTCAAGCGACATGTTCGGTGTCTCGGGCGGCGAGATGCGCGAATTGCGGATCTGTTCCATCACCGGCGTCATGCGCGTGAAGAAATCCTTGGGCAGCTTGTACCGCGCCACGGTTTCCATGTCATGCTGGATGGCGGCCTGCTGTGCGGCGCTGGGGGCCTGCTGCGTCATCTGCTGCGTGGGCTGCTGGGCCATGGCGGCGGAAAGGGGGGCCAGGGCAAGGACGCATGTGGTGGCCAAAAGCGCCTTGCGCACGAAGGAAGATATCATGGCTGGTTGCTCCATTCGCCCTGTCTCATCAGGGGTTCGCGGGTGCCATCATGGTTGATGGCGTCCACATCGATCTTGCTGGACCCGATCATCCAGTCAATATGGATAAAGCTGGTATTGGCCCCCTGCTGCGCCAGATGGGCTTCGGTCAGGTTGTCGGTATCCAGCATGCACTTGGCATAGGACTGGCCAAGGGCGATGTGGCTGGCCGCGTTTTCATCAAACAGTGTGTTGCGGAACAGGATGCCGCTTTCGGAAATGGGGGATGACGCGGGCACCAGCGCTACTTCACCCAGCCTGCGCGCGCCGTCATCGGTATCCAGTATGCGTTCAAGCACGTCCTGCCCGGTGCGGGCATGGGCTTCGACAATGCGGCCGTCCTCGAACCGCACGGCAATATCGTCAATCAGCGTGCCCTGGTGGAACAGCGGCTTCGTCGCGCGTACCGTCCCGCTGACCTTGCGGGCGTGGGGGGTGGTGAACACTTCCTCGGTCGGGATGTTGGGGTTGCAGGTAATGCCGTTGCCTGCGGCTTCCGCGCCCCCGGCCCATGCATGCCCGTCAGCCAGTCCCACGGTCAGGTCCGTGTCCGGCCCGCTGAAATGCAGGGCCGCGAAACGCCGGTCGTTCAGCCACGCCGTGCGTTTGTGCAGATGGGCGTTATGGGCTTTCCATTCGGCCACCGGATCATCCACCATGACGCGGGATGCCTTGAAAATCGCATCCCACAACCGGCAGACCGCCGCATCCACCGACAGGTCGGGAAAGACCTGCTGCGCCCATGCGGGGGTGGCGAAGGCCACGATGTTCCAGTTGATGGCGAAACGGGTGATCAGTTCCATGGCCGGACGCCCCGCGCGTGATGCGGCGCGGCCCACGCGGGAGACGCGTTCGGCCTTTTCATTGGCCAGCAGCACAGGATTGGCCCCGGTGATCGCCATGCGCGCGGCCCCCTTGCGGTAGGCATTGGCCATGCCATCGTGCAGCCAGTCGGCAGCGGTATCCAGGGTATCGTCAGCGGCGTAGCGGAAGCGGGCAAGGGTCGTCACGTCATCGGCATAGAATGGTGTGACCAGTGACGCCCCGGCTTTATAGGCATGTTCCGTGATGCGGCGGACCAGTGGCACGGCATCCAGCGGGGCCGTGATCAGCAACTGCTGGCCGTGCGCGATATTGACGCCAACCCGGACGGCGACTTCAGCCAGACGGTCCAGAAGATGTTCATGCTGGGGGGAAAGAACCATGCGTCATCATATCCTGATTAATGTTGGCCGTTGTGCCGCTACACACATGCGCGAAGCGCAGGCACGATAGACGACACACCCCATTCACGTAAAATGGTAACTGCGCAGCAGGGGGAAAGGCATGGAAACAATGAAACAGGCATCACCGGGTTCCCGTCCGCTATGCGCGGTATCCGCCGCGCGTGCGGAACCCCAGCGTGTCATGTGCGATGGCCGTGCACTGGTGGTGTGGATGGTGGAGGACGACCGCCCCGCCGTGCTGGATGACCGCTGCCCCCACGGCAATGCCCGGCTTTCCGCCGGTTACGTGCTGTATGGCCGCATTGTCTGCCCGCTGCATATGTGGACATTCGGCCCCGATGGGCACGCACAGGCCCCCGGTGGGCGAATGGAAGCGGCGGGGCCGATGCCGCAGTCCCATGAATGCTGGATCAGCGGCGATCAGGTCTGGGCGCGGATTGCGCCATAGGGGCTGCCGCATCCCGTCTGATCCATTCCTGTATGACCGACAGGATATAGGCCTGCTGCTGCGCATCCAGCGCCTGCCCTGCGGGCATGGCGTGCCATTTGGCAACACAGCCACGGCAGCACGTACCCGTTGCATGCTGGGCGATGAAGACCGGGTGGCCGCGCCATGGGGTCTGGCGGCCGTCCTTGTCAGGATGGGCAGGGGCGAGTCGGGTGGCGATGAAATCCGCCGCGTGCGCCATGACTTCCGGCAGGCCCCGCGTGACCAGATAGTCCCGTTCCTTCGCCCCAAGGTGGAAACGCGCGCGAAAGCGTGAATAGGCCAGCCGTTCCCACAGTTCCCGTGGCACGGCGGGCAGGGACTGCAGGTCTGGCGTGGCCGGGCGGGGATTTTCCTGCAGGGCGGCAGGGGAGGGTGGCGTAGCAGGCGCAAACAGGTCGGGCTGTTGTGCCTGCGCCCTGTCCCGGCCTGCCCGCCTGCGTGTCATGGCCGTGTCCTTCAGGCCGGCTGGACCAGGATATGGCGCTTGCGGCCCGATGACAGCTTGAGCGACCCGTCAATCAGGTCACTGTCGGACACGACCTGCGCCTCGTCCTTTATCACCACGTCATTCACCCGCGCGCCACCACCACGGATCAGGCGACGGGCTTCCCCGTTGCTTGCGGCAAAACCGGCTTCCACAAACAGGCGGAAGGCGGGTACGCCTTCGGTCAGCAGGGTGGCGGGCAGGTGGACGGTGGGCAGGGCGGCAGCCGTTACGGCCCCTTCCTCAAACGTGCGGCGTGCGGCCTCCGCGGCTTCTTCTGCTGCGGCACGGCCGTGGCACAGGGCCGTGGCCTCGGTGGCGAGGACTTTCTTCGCTTCGTTGATTTCCGCGCCGCCCAGGGCGGCCAGACGGTCGCATTCCGCGATCGGCAGTTCGGTAAACAGCTTGAGGAAACGGCCAACATCCGCATCCTCCACATTGCGCCAGAACTGCCAGTAATCGAATACCGGCAGGCGGGCCGCCGACAGCCAGACCGCACCCTGCGCCGTCTTGCCCATCTTTGCGCCGGAACTTGTGGTCAGCAGTGGCGTTGTCAGGCCGAACACCTGCGCACCATTCATGCGGCGCACCAGGTCAATGCCCGATACGATGTTGCCCCACTGGTCCGATCCCCCCATCTGAAGGGTCACGCCATGACGGCTGTTGAGTTCCCGGAAATCGTAGGACTGCAGGATGGAGTAATTGAACTCCAGGAACGTCAGGCCCTGCTCACGCTCCAGCCGCGACCGGACCGAGTCGAAGGACAGCATGCGGTTGACGGAAAAATGGATGCCCACATCACGCAGCAGGTCGATGTAGGACAGCCGGTCCAGCCAGTCAGCATTATTGGTCAGCAGCGGATCGGACGGTCCCGTGCCCAGCGGCAGGAACTGCCGCAGGCAGCCTTCCACCCCGCGCAGGTTGGTGGCGATGGTTTCCGCCGTCATGAGCTTGCGCGCTTCTTCGCGGAAGGACGGGTCGCCGATCTTCGCCGTGCCGCCGCCCATCAGGGCCACGGCGCGGTGGCCGTGGCGGTGCATCAGGCGCAGCATCATGATCTGGATCAGGCTGCCCACATGCAGGCTGTCCGCCGTGGGGTCGAAACCGATATAGCCCCCTACCGGACCGGCCTGCATGGCCGCGTCAAGTGCGTCCATGTCGGTGCACTGGAAAATGAAGCCGCGTGCTTCGGCTTCCCGGAGGAATTCACTCTTGGGCATGATCTGTTCCGCGCTGTGATGGGCATCGCTGGCCGGGCCGCCCCGGCGCGGACCAGCCTCTAGCATGTTCACGGCCCATCATGGAACAGCCCGGCCCGACCGGGGTGGATTAAGGCTGTCAGTCGGCCGCCAGCGCCAGCGCCTTGCGGTTCATGACCGTGCTGACGTGGTCTTCCAGTGCTTCGGCCACCTGATCGGCATGGTTGGCGAAGACGTGGTCGGCACCCTTGAAGATGCGGTAATCCACGGTCACACCCTTCTGGGTGTTCAGCTTGTCCACCAGCTTGCGCACGGCGGGTTCGGGCACGAGTTCATCGTTTTCCCCCGCGATCATCAGCCCGCCACACGGACACGGCGCAAGGAAGCCGAAATCATAGTGGTTGGCAGGCGGCGCCACGCTGATCCAGCCCGTGATTTCGGGGCGGCGCATGAGCAGCTGCATGCCGACGAACGCACCGAACGAATAGCCCGCGATCCACAGGCCGCTGGCGTTCGGGTTGACCATCTGCATCCAGTCCAGGGCGGCGGCGGCGTCCGAAATTTCGCCAATGCCACCGTCATAGCGCCCCTGCGAGCGGCCAACCCCACGCGAATTGTAGCGCATGACCGAGAAGCCCATTTTCTCGAACGCGCGGTACATCGCATAGGTGATGCGGTTATTCATGGTCCCGCCATGCAGCGGGTGGGGATGAAGTACCAGCGCAAGCGGCGCGTTGGGCGCGCTTGAATGGTGATATCGACCTTCCAGGCGGCCATCAGGGCCGGCAAACATGACCTCAGGCATAGGTATCCCGCATTTGCATTTTCCCGCGCATTCCAGGCATTGCAGCGGGAAAGGTTGCTGTTACAGCCCGCCCGACCGGCGATGCCCCGTCAGGTCGGCAGGCAGAGAAAATGCTGTCCTTCAATGTCATCCGTGCCGGAAGCAGGAATACGCCGTGTATTCATCCGGTGATGGTGGCACGAAAAACAGAATTGATCCGGTCTGGTGCGCCAGGCCGAAAGTATACCCACCCGCCTGATAATGGGCCTGCTGCCTACCGGATATAAAGTGCGTCTTTGGCAGGCGTGCCCTGCGCGGGGGGCAGATATGGTAATACGTCGTGTCCACCCGGCATGGGGAAAAGGCTTTTTCCCCGTCGGGCCGGGTGTGTCGTGTTGGTTCGCTCTCCTTGCCATGGCCCGGATGGCGGGCGGGCGACATTGAGGCAGCGGTATGGGAAAGGTGCGCGCACCCGCCATAACACGTTGCAATAAATATTATGTTGCGCTGCCTTATAGCGGTGTGGATTCACAAAATGCCAGATAAATCGTAATCCACCTCGCAAAACGACTTGGCGTAACCATATGGCTGGACAGCATGAACACCCGACGCGACAGTTTTACCTACCTTGACGCCAACGCGTCCGAACCGCTCCGGCCACAGGCCTTGGCGGCCATGGTGTCGGCGGCGGAAGTGGTGGGTAATCCGTCATCCGTCCACCGTGCGGGACGGGCCGCGCGTGCCGTGCTGGAAACCGCGCGGGAGGGTCTGGCCGCCCTGTTCGGGGTCACTGCTGAAAACTGTGTCCTGACGTCGGGCGGGACGGAGGCGAACGTGCTGGCCATCACCGGTCAGGCACAGGGCAGGCGTGTGCTGGCGGGCGCGACCGAACACGACGCCGTACGCGGTGCCATACGGGCGGAAGTGGTGCCGGTGCGGCCCGATGGCGTGCTGGACCATGGGGCGCTGGAACGCATGCTGGCGGCCGATGGCGCGGCTCCGGCCCTGGTCTGTGTCATGCTGGCCAATAACGAAACCGGCGTTATCAATCCCGTGCGCGATATCGCAGCGCTATGCCACGCCCATGGCGCGCTGGTGCATGTGGATGCGGTGCAGGCGGCGGGTCGTATTCCCTTCACCATCGGGGAACTGGGCGCGGACAGCATCGCGATTTCGGGCCATAAATTCGGCGGGCCGAAGGGGGCGGGGGCACTGCTGCTGGCGGGCGCGCGGTTCCATGCCATCCCCCCGCTTCTGGCCGGGGGCGGGCAGGAGCAGGGACGGCGTGGTGGCACGCCCGCCCTGCCAGCCATTGCCGGAATGGCCGCTGCCGCCACGGTGGCGGTGGCGGAAATGGCGCAACAGACCGACAGGCTTGGCGCATGGCGTGACCGGATCGAGGCGGCGGCGGTGGCCGCGGGCGCGCGGGTCTGCGGTGGCACGGCGCCGCGTCTGGCCAATACGACCAGTCTTGTGCTGTCGGGACGGCGGGCGCAGACGCAGTTGATCGCGCTGGACATGGCGGGATATTGCGTCTCGGCCGGGTCGGCATGTTCATCTGGCAAGGTCACGCGCTCACACGTGCTGGACGCCATGGGGCTTGGGGATGACGCGGGCTGCGCCATCCGGGTATCCCTGCCGTGGTCGGTGACACAGGCGCAGGTGGATGGCTTCATCGCGGCCCATACCGCCATGGCCGCCCGGTTGCCCGCGTTGCAGGCGGGTGCGGCATGAGTGTGCCGTCTGAGCTGATCTACCTCGACTATCAGGCCACCACGCCGTGTGATCCGCGTGTGGTGGCGGAAATGATGCCGTGGTTTACCGAAAGTTTCGCCAATCCCCACAGCCTTGACCATGCGGCGGGACGTGCGGCCCATGACGCGGTGGAACAGGCCCGCGCCGAAGTGGCCGCGATACTGGGCGCGGACGTGCGCGAAATCGTGCTGACATCCGGTGCGACGGAGGCCAACAACATCGCCATCAAGGGCGCGGTCCGTCACCTGCTGGACCGGGGAGATCCGCGCCGGCGGGTCATCACGGTTGCGACCGAACATAAATGCGTGCTGGAATCGGTGCGCGACCTTGCGCGCGAAGGGTGCGAGCCGGTGATCCTGCCGGTCCGGCCCGATGGCACGCTGGACCCTGATGTGCTGGGCGAAGCACTGCGGGTGCCGACCCTGCTGGTCAGCATCATGGCCGCCAATAACGAAACCGGGGTGGTGCAGGATATCGCGGCCCTTGCGCCACTTGTCCGCGGGGCGGGCGCACTGCTGCACAGCGATCTGGCGCAGGCGGTGGGCAAGGTGGATGTGGACGTGCGGGCGTGGGATCTCGATCTGGCGTCCGTGTCGGGGCACAAGCTGTATGGGCCGAAAGGGGTGGGGGCGCTGTTCGTGCGCCGCAGGCCGCGCGTGCGGCTGACACCGCTGTTTTCCGGCGGCGGGCAGGAACGTGGCCTGCGCTCGGGCACGCTGCCAGCGCCGCTGGTGATCGGATTCGGGGCGGCCTGCCGCATCGCGCGTGCCGAAGCGCCAGCGGAACGCGTGCGGGTCGCGGGTCTGCGGGACCGGCTGCTGGCCGCGTTAAGGGCGGGATGTGACGGCGTGCATGTCCATGGGGCCATGGCGGGACGGCTGGCGGGCAACCTCAACCTGCGCTTTGACGGCGTGCGCGCGCTGGACCTTATGGCGGCAGCGCCACAGTTGTGCCTGTCCACCGGATCGGCCTGTTCCTCGGCCGAAGTGACGCCGTCTTACGTGCTGACGGCCATGGGGCTGGATGGGGATCAGGCCGCCGGAGGCTTGCGTCTGGCCGTCGGACGCTATACCTCACCCGCCGATGTGGATCGCGCGGCGGCGATCCTGTGCCTGGCCGTGGCACGGTGCCGCGCGCAAGGCAGTGTTTCGGCCCCATGACGGGCAAACAGCACAGGCAGGATGACAAAGATGGCGCATATAACATTCATCGAGCGTGACGGCAGCCGCCGCGAAGTTGCGGCCCCGCTGGGCCTGTCCGTTCTGGAAATCGCTCACAAGAACGGGATCGACCTTGAGGGTGCGTGCGAAGGCTCGCTGGCCTGCGCCACCTGTCATGTGGTGGTGGACCCCGAATGGGCGCCCAAGCTGACGCCGCCGACCGAGGATGAGGAAGACATGCTCGACCTGGCCTTCGGTCTGGAGAAAACATCCCGTCTGGGCTGCCAGATCGTGATGACCGAGGCACTGGACGGTCTGGTGGTGCGCCTGCCGCGCACGTCCTGACCGGCGACCTGCTACACACCGCGCGTCACGGGACGCGCGCAACATGATGTTTGACGTGCGATGCCCGGGGGCGGATAGTCCTGCGGGCATTGCCTGTCATTGGGAAGTGGAACCAAGCCATGCGCATTCTTGTGGCCATGTCCGGCGGGGTGGACAGTTCCGTCGTTGCTGCCCGTCTGGTGGACGAGGGGCACGAGGTGATCGGCGCGACCCTCCAGCTGTATGATTCGCGCGAAAGCACGAAAAAGGGTGCATGCTGCGCGGGTCGTGACATTCATGACGCCCGCCGCGTGGCCGACCGGCTGGGCATTCCTCATTACGTCATTGATGCCGAACGCCGTTTCCATGACAGCGTGATCGGCATGTTCGCCGATGCGTATGCGGCGGGCGAAACCCCGGTACCCTGTGTTGCGTGCAATCAGGGTGTGAAGTTTACCGACCTGCTGGGCATGGCGCGTGACCTTGGGGTGGACGCCATGGCCACCGGTCATTACGTCCGCCGCGTGGATGGGCCGGATGGCGTGGAAATGCATCGTCCCGTTGACGCCGGGCGTGACCAGTCATGGTTCCTGTTCGCCACAACCCGCGACCAGCTTGATTTTCTGCGCTTTCCGCTGGGTGACATGCCTGACAAGGCCGCCGTGCGGGCACAGGCCGAACGCTTTGGCCTGGCGGTCGCGGCCAAGCCCGACAGCCAGGACCTGTGTTTCGTAACCGATGGTTCATATGCGGGTCTGGTGGAAAAGCTGCGCCCCGATGTAACCGGGGCTGGCGAAATCGTGGACCAGTCCGGCCATGTGGTGGGCCAGCACGAAGGCGTGACCCGTTACACCGTGGGGCAGAGCAAGCGGCTGGGCAACGCCGCCATGCGCGATGGCGCGCGCCAGATGGTGGTGGGAATCGAACCCGCCAGCAAACGTGTGGTGATCGGCCCGCGCGCCCACGCCGTGGCCCGCACGCTGGTGCTGCGTGACATGAACTGGCTCGTGCCCCCGCCGGGGCCTGAAGGCCTGCGGTGCGCGGTGCAGATCCGCGCGCGTGAAGCCGCCCGGCCTGCCACGGTATGGCAGGCGGATGGCAATGGTGCGCGGGTGGAACTGGATGAGGGCGCGGTCCCCGCACCGGGACAGGCCTGCGTGATGTATGATGGCACACGGGTGCTGGGCGGTGGCTTCATCCGTCGGGCGGAAGCTGTTCAGGCCGGAAGCGAAGGGAAGGCAGCGTCATGAGTGATGGTATTCTGGTCATTGGCACGCGGCGGTATTCATCATGGTCGCTGCGCGGGTGGCTGGCGGTACGTCTGGCCGGCCTGGATGTGCGCGAGCAGATGATCCCGCTGGCCGATAACGGGGAAACCCCGGCCATCCGCACCATCTCGCCCAATGGCAAGGTGCCCTATCTGGAACATAAGGGCGTTGCGGTGTGGGAAAGCATCGCGATTTGTGAATACTGCGCCGAACAGGCGCCGGGCCTGTGGCCAGATGATGTCCGCCAGCGTGCCTATGCCCGCAGCATCTCGGCTGAAATGCACGCAGGCTTCCGCGCCGTGCGGCAGGCCATGCCCATGAATATCGGCCGCGACAACCGCCCGCTGGCGGCAGGCACCACGCCGGATATCGATGCGGACATCGCCCGCATTGATGCTATCTGGACCGAGGCCCGGCTGGATTTTGGCAAGGATGGACCCTTTCTGTTTGGCGCGACGTTTGGCATGGCGGATGCCATGTTCGCGCCCATCGTCTCGCGCTTCCTGTCCTATGGCATCAGTCCCTCGCCGGAATCGCGCGCCTACATGACCGCCGTGCGTGCCCATCCGCTGATCGATGACTGGTACCAGAAGGCCGCGCAGGAACCCGCTGAATGGCGGCAGTCCCGTTTCGAGGACATTGCCTGAGAGGGGACCGCCCGTGACCATGCCATGGCGCGTGGCAGTGGTGCTGCCCGCGCGTGAGGGATTTTCCCCCGGCGCCGTGGGGGCGATCGGGTTGCAGGTCGCAGCCCTTGCCGGACCGCAGGATGTGATCGTGGGATCACCGCTGGACGGCCCATCCCTGCTGCCGGACCATGAATACCGTGCCGTGCAGCCCGGCCTGTGGCCACCGGGACGGCGCAGCGTGCGTTATGCCGCGGCCACTGCGCGCGTTGTGGCGGAGACGGGGGCCACCGTGGTGGAAGTCCATAACCGCCCCGATACCGCCCACTACATTGCCCGTCACCGTCCCGGCCAGCGCGTGCTGCTGGTGCTGCATAACGACCCGCAGGGCATGCGCGGGGCCGAAACGCCTGGCCAGCGCCGTGACCTGCTGCGGTTGATGGATGTGGCCTGCGTATCGGGCTGGGTGCGGCAACGCTTCCTTGATGGCCTGCCGGATTCCTGTGCGCGGCAGGTCGGGCTGTCACCCAATGGCGTGGCGTTGCCGGCAAGGATGCCCCCCATGGCCCAGCGCGCGCGCCGGGTGCTGTTTGCCGGGCGCGTGGTGGCGGACAAGGGGGCAGACCTGTTTGTTGCCGCCTGCGCGCTGCTGGCACAAACCCATCCCGACTGGGATTTTTGCATGATCGGCGCCGACCGTTTCCGCACCGATGCGCCGCTGACCCCGTTTGTGTCCGATCTGGCGCCCAAAGCCGCGGCGGCAGGCGTGGACATGACTGGCTACAGGCCACATGCAGCTGTTCTGGCGGCCATGGCGCAGGCGGCCGTCGTGGTCGTGCCCAGCCGGTGGCCCGAACCATTCGGCATGACGGCGCTGGAAGCCATGGCGGCGGGCGCTGCCCTGATTGCATCCCCGGTGGGCGGACTGCCCGAAGTGGTGGGCAATGGCGGCCTGCTGTGCGCGCCCGATCCCGCAACCGGGCTGGCCCGCGCCATGGCCGGGTTGATGGATGATCTGCCCGCGCGTGAGGGCCTGGCCGCACGCGGCCGGGCGCAGGCCGCGTATTTTGGCATCGAACACGCCCGTGCCTGTCGTGATGCGATGCGTGATGCAGCCCTGCACCGGGGCGGGGCCTGACCCTCTTTTCCGTTTTTCTGTGCTGCCGGGTATGGGACACGCCGCCCCATGGCCCTATATCTGGGCACACAAGGCTTACGCCACGCATGATGCAGGCAATTTGAAAAGACCGGAGGCCACATGTCCGATACCGTTCAGGCGTCGCCCGACGCCGCAGCCCAGAACACCCTTGTGCCGGTTACGGTGCTGACGGGTTTCCTTGGCGCGGGCAAGACGACACTGCTCAACCATATCCTGACGGCACAGCACGGCCGCAAATACGCCGTGGTGGTGAACGAGTTCGGTGAACTCGGCGTGGACAACGACCTCGTGGTGGATGCCGATGAGGAAGTGTTCGAGATGAACAACGGCTGCATCTGCTGCACCGTGCGCGGCGACCTGATCCGCATTCTCGGCAACCTCATGAAGCGCCGGGCGAAGTTTGACGGCATCATTGTCGAAACAACCGGCCTGGCCGACCCGGCCCCCGTCGCCCAGACCTTTTTCGTGGATGAGGACGTGCGCGGCAAGACCCGTCTGGATGCCGTGGTCACGGTGGTCGATGCCTACAACGTCATCCAGACGCTTGATGAAAGCCCGGAAGCGGTGAACCAGATCGCGTTTGCCGATGTCATCATCCTCAATAAGACCGACCTTGTGGATGAAGTGGCGCTGGCTACCATCGAATCGCGCATCCGCTCCATCAATGCCGTGGCCCGCATCCACCGTGCGCAGCGCGGTGACGTGCCGCTGTCCGATGTGCTGGACCAGGGCGGGTTCGACCTGCAGCGCGCGTTGGAACACGCGCCGCATTTCCTTGAGGACACCAGCCATTCCCACGAAGCGGACGTGACTTCCCTGTCCTATGAAGTGGAAGAGCCGCTGGATGCCGCCAAGTTCCAGGCATGGATTGGCGCGGTGCTGCAGGAACAGGGGGCCGATATCCTACGCGCCAAAGGCATCCTGAACTATGCTGGCGAGGACCAGCGTTTCGCCTTTCAGGCCGTGCACATGATGGCCGATGGCGGCTTCATCGGCCCGTGGAAGGAAGGTGAGCCGCGCGTTTCCCGCCTGGTCTTCATCGGCCGTAACCTCAACCGTCCGCAGCTTCGCCGCGGTTTTGAAAGCTGCCGTGCGAAATGAGCGATACCGTGAATGATACCATGCCCGCCACCGGCCTGCTTGAACGCCGTGGGGCCATGCGCCAGCTGGAAGGCCAGATCACCGGCTGCACCATCTCACGCGACAGCCAGCAGGTCGCTTTCGCCACGGGTGAGGGCGATATCATGGTGGCGGACCGGGCCGACTGGGGCCAGTCGGATGCATGGAACGTCATGACCGTGCATGATGGCGCGGTCCTTGCCATTGCACCCGATGCCGCTCCCACCGGATTCCTGACCGGTGGCGATGATAACGCCCTGCGCCGCGTGGCGGCCGATGGCAGCGTAAGCGACCTTGCAAAAGGCCGCCGCTGGATCGAACACATCACGACATGGACCAATGGCAAGGGCGGCGTGATCGCCTTTGCATCCGGCAAGCAGGTCGAACTGCGTGATGCTGACGGGCACACGACCCTGAAGGTGCTGGAACATCCGTCCACCGTCAGTGGCATCGTATTTGACGCCAAGGGCAAGCGCATCGCGGCCTCGCACTATAATGGCGCGTCAATGTGGTTTGTGCAGGCGAAGGTGGATACCGTTCGCCCGCTGGAATGGAAGGGCAGCCATATCGGCATTGCCATCCACCCTGCGGGTGAGGCACTGGTGACCTCCATGCAGGAATCGGAACTGCATGGCTGGCGTCTGTCGGACGGACACAACATGCGCATGAGCGGATATCCGTCCAAGGTGCAGTCCATGGCCTTTACCCGCAACGGCAAGTGGCTGGTGACCAGCGGGGCGGACACGATCGTGATGTGGCCGTTCTTTGGTGGTGGCCCGATGGGCAAGCCGCCGGCGGAGGCCGGTGGCCTGCCGGGTGTGATGTGTACCCGCGTGGCCTGCCACCCCGTCCACGATATTGTGGCTGCGGGGTTTGCCGATGGATCGGTGCTGATGGCCGATACCGGGGCACAGCGTATCCTGCCGGTATGTATCGGCGGGTCGGGTGCGGTGACGGCGCTGGAATTCAGCCCCGATGGCTGTTGCCTTGCCTTTGGTTCGGAAGATGGCCGCGCCTGCGTGGTCGACCTGAGCGCCAAATAAAGCCGGATAATAAGTAACAAAAGTTTCCGGGCGCCGCCTTTTTTCAAAAAGGCGGCGTCTCTTTGAAGTTTTTTGAAAAAAGCTTCACCAGAAAACCTTTTCATGAATTGCAGGGCGTTATGCGCGTACTTCATGTCATGGCGGCCCGTGGCAATGGTGGGGCCGAACTGTATTCCACCGATGTCATGCTCAGCCTGCAGGATGCGGGTCTTACGCAATGCGTGGTCATGCATCCTGCGGCCCCCCGCCGGGTGGAACTGCAGCGCGCGGGCATGGCGGTGGAAACAGGTCCGCTGCGCCTGCCGCTGCGTCCGCTCATCCGGTATGCGCTGCATGGCCTGATCGAACGCATGCGGCCCGATCTGATTCATTGCTGGCTACGCCGGGCGGCGGAACTGGTGCCCGCGCATACGGGTATTCCCGTCATTGGCTGGTTCGGCAATTACAAGGACCTGCGTCCGTTTGCGCATTGCGGCTGGTTCGTAGGGTGTACGCCGGATATGGCGCAGTCCATGCGTGAACGGGGCGCGCCAGCGGACCGGGTGGCCTATGTGCCGACCTTTCCTTCCGTCACGGCCCAGCCGCCGGTTTCCCGCCGGTCGCTGGATACACCCGATGATGTGCCGGTGCTGCTGGTGCTGTCGCGGCTGCATCCGGCCAAGGGACTGGAAACGCTGCTGGATGCGCTGCCGCTGCTGCCGCGCTGCCATGTGTGGCTGGCGGGGGATGGCGAACTGAAGGCCGCCCTTGCGGCCCGGGCGGCCCGGTTGGGGATTGCGGAGCGGGTGCATTTCCTTGGCTGGCGGTCTGACCGTGGTGCCTTGCTGGCGGCGGCCGACATATGCGTGCTGCCGTCGCGTTATGAACCTTTCGGCACTGTCATTCTGGATGCCTGGTCGGCGGATGTACCGCTGGTGGCGTGTGCGGCGGCCGGTCCGCGCGCGCATGTGCGCGATGGGGATAACGGCATGCTGGTGCCCATTGATGACGCGCCTGCACTGGCCACCGCCATACAGCGTGTGCTGGATGATCCGGTACTGGCCGCACGGATCGTGGCAGGCGGCAGGCGGGATTACGAAGCGCGTTTTACCCGTCAGGCCGTCACCGCGCAGTGGCTTGCGCTGTATGAACGCGTGCTGTCAGCGCGCGGCCGGTAGTGGCGCTGCGGGTGGGGGCCGGGGCGTCGCCACGGGCGGCCTGGGGGCCGAGGCCATGCCGTCAAGGAACGCTTCGGCCAGGGCCGCGTAAAGCGGCTGCGAACAGATCATGCGTGAAACGCCATAGGCAAGGAAGGACGTGGCCAGCAGCGCCAGCGTCACCTGCTGGTTGTCACACATTTCCATAACGATCACCGATGCGGTCAGCGGCGACTGCACCACGGCGGAAAAATAGGCCACCGTACCCAGTAGCACCACGGCCCCCGGCGTGGTGTGCGGCAGGAACTGCGCCACCCATCCGCCAAATCCCGCCCCGATGGCAAGCGATGGTGCAAACAGCCCCCCCGGAATGCCCGAACAGTAGGAAATGATGGTGGCGATGAACTTCAGGATGAAGAAGGACGCGGGATAATGCGTCTTGCCTTCAATGATTTCGTGCGCCTGTTCATAGCCGGTACCGTAGGTGATGCCGTCCGATGCAATGCCGATAATCGCCAGCAGCAGCCCGCAGGCGGCGGCAAACGCCACCGGCCTGCCACGCGCGAAACGGCCCACACTGCCGGGCAGGCCGCGCGTGGCCCGGATCAGGATGGCTGAAAACACGCCGCCACCGATCCCGCCAAGGATGCCGCAGGTCGGCACCGCGATCCAGCTTATGCCGATTGGCACCACCACGTCGGTATGGCCGAAATAGCTGTAGTTCCCCACCAGGGCGATGGCGGTCACACCCGACAGGATCACCCCCGTCAGCATGGTGCCGCTGGTGCGCTGTTCAAATGAGTGGCTGAGTTCCTCGATCGCGAACACGATACCGGCCAGCGGCGTATTGAACGCCGCCGATACGCCCGATGCCCCACCCGCCAGGATCAGCCCGCGCCGCATGCTGATGGTGGACAGGTTCAGCCACCGCCCGCAGGCATGCATGATGGCGGCGCCGATCTGCACGCTTGGCCCCTCACGCCCGATCGACCCGCCTGCCACCAGCCCCAGCGTGGTCAGCACGATCTTGCCCGCCGCCACCCGCAGCGACAGCAGGCGGTCGATGATGGCGAAGTTTTCAAGGTGCAGGGTGGCGATGGTCTGGGGAATGCCGCTGCCCTGCGCGCCACGGAACCATGTGCGCGTCAGCCACGTGGACAGCGCCAGCCCCCCCGGCGTAAGCGCCAGCATGATCCACGGGCTGATGCCGATGATATGGTTGCGCAGCGTGGCCGCCGCGTCCGCCGCCATGGCGAATCCCACCGCGACCACACCGACCACCACCGCCGCCGCCCAGCACGCCAGTTTGCGCCGCCACTGCTCGGTGGTGATGCGGGCGGAACGACGCAGGTGGCGCATGTGCTTCCTGCGGATTTCAGTAAGGTCGGTTCGCATTACCGGTCATCTACTTTCAGCAACGGCACTGACAGTTAAAACCGGGCGGGGACAGTCCGGTTGCGGTACAAGGGCAGCATTTATCGCAACCCGGACGGCCATTTGCGGCACGTCCGGCCTGCGGTTTTCCGGTCGGGCGCAGGCAACCGGGATCAGATCAGGGCAGGACCAGTACGCCGGTATGCTTGGCCTTGCGTTCGGGTTCGACGTGGATGTTGATCAGCGCGTCGCCCAGACCCGCGCGCAGACCGTTCTCGATCCGGTCGCAGATATGATGGGCGTCCTCTACGCTCATGGTGCCGGGCACCACAAGGTGAAATTCGATGAATGTCATGGCGCCCACGATACGGGCGCGGATATCATGGGCTTCCATCGCGCCGGTGGCGGTATGGGAAATGATGGAGCGGATTTCCGCCAGCGTCCCGGAATCGGGGGCTTCGTCCATAAGACCCGCGATGGAGGTGCGCATCATGTCCCAGCCCGTGCGCAGCACGTTGAGCGAGATCAGCGCGGCCAGCAGCGGGTCCAGCCACAGCCATCCCGTCAGCGGGATCAGGATGAAGCCGCCAATCAGCACGGCAGATGTCCAGACATCGGACAGCACATGGTGCCCGCTGGCCACAAGGGCGGGGGAATGGTGCGCCCGTCCCATGCGCATGAGGAACAGCCCCCACCCGAGATTGAGCAGCCCCGCCCCGCCATTGAGGGAAATGCCCAGCAGCGAATCCTCGGGCGGGTGCATGTGCATGAACCCGACCCATGCCTCATGCGCGATGGTGATGGCGGTAATGACCACCAGCACCCCTTCCGCCACGGCGGACAGGTACTCGGCCTTGTAATGTCCATAGGTATGGTTGTGGTCGGGCGGCAGGCTGGCCACCCGCAGCGCCCACAGCCCCGCCACGGCGGATACCACGTTGATGATTGTCTCGATCGCATCGGAATACAGTGCGATGCTGCCCGTTACCCGCCATGCGGCGTATTTCATGCCCAGCGCGATAATGCTGACCACAACGCTGCACCAGGCCGCGCGTATCTTGGTGTTGGTATTGGAAAACATGTCGGGCAGGGGACTCGTTGGGCCTATACGGTATGGGCGTCGGCAAGGACGCAGTGATCGGCGTCGTTCAGCGTTTCGATCTGGAATGTGGGGTGGACAATGCCAAAGCGTTCACGCAGTTCACGCGCTGCGCGGTTCAGCAGCCCGTCGGGGGCATGGCCATTTTCACTGGCGCTGCGTACCAGGTGGACCGTCAGCGCGGTTTCGGTGGTGCTGATCGGCCAGATATGCAGGTCATGCAGATCGCATACGCCGGGCAGGGTGCGCAAAAAGGCATCCACCTGTGCCGTGTTGATGCCACGCGGCACGCGATCCAGCGCCATGTCCAGCGAATCCCGCAAAAGCGACCATGTCGCCACGATAATGGACACCGACACGACAAGGCAGATGATGGGGTCGATTCGCAGCCACCCCGTCATCAGGATCAGCCCGCCACCGGCCACCACCGCCAGCGACATGAGCGCATCCGACGCCATGTGCAGGAACGCGCCATGCAGGTTCAGGTCCGTCTTGCCACCGCTTGCAAACAGCATGGCCGTCACCCCGTTGACCGCAATGCCGATGCCGGCGACCACCATGACCGCGACACCGGCTACCGGGTGCGGGTGGATCAGGCGCAGCACGGCTTCCCACATGATGCCGCCGGTCACGACCAGCAGGGCCACCGCGTTGCCCAGCGCCGCAAGGATGGACGACCGGCGCAGCCCGTACGTGAAATCGCGGCTGGGTGAACGCCGCGAGAGGATTTCCGCCAGCCACGCAGCGCCCAGCGCCAGAACGTCCGACAGATTGTGTCCCGCATCCGCCAGCAGCGACAGCGCATGGCTGCGCACGCCCCATGCCGCTTCCCCGATGACATAGACAAGGTTGAGCGCGATCCCGATGGCAAACGCCCGGCCATAGGATGCAGGCGTATGGACATGATGATGGCCAAACAGCCCGCCACCATGGTCATGCCCGCAGTCATGGTCCGCATGGTCATGTCCGCCATGGTCGTGAGCGCCGTGATCGTGCCCTGCATGACCGTCGGGGCTGTGGGTATCATGGTCATGATCGTGGTTGTGCCCATGGCTGTCATGGTCGCCATGGTTATGCTGGCACTCACCCATGGGGCAGCATCCATTCAGCAGTGGGATTGAAAGCGTGCCGCCTTCCTAGCAGAAGGTTGCCGCACGTCACCAGCACTTAGCGCATTTTGTGCATGGGGCCGCCGTGATATGGCATCGCCACGGCCCCACTGCCATGGAAACGCGACCCGATGATCCGACTGACCGAACTGCGCCTGCCCATCGATCATGATGACGCTGCCCTGACGCAGGCCGTGGCCGACCGGCTGGGCGTGCCTGTCACGGATATCAGTGACGTGACCATATTCCGCCGCGGGCATGACGCCCGCCGCAGGCACCGTATCATGCTGGTCTATACAGTGGACTGTGCCGTGCGGGACGAAGCCCGCGTCCTTGCGGCGCATGACGGCGCGCGCGACATCATGCCCGCCCCCGATACGTCCTATCATTTCGTGGTGGATGATGGTCCGGCCATGGCGCGGGCGGCCGGATTCGTGCGCCCGGTGGTGATCGGGGCGGGGCCATGCGGGCTGATGGCGGCCCTGGTGCTGGCGCAGATGGGGCTGCGCCCGCTGGTGCTGGAACGTGGCAAGGTGGTGCGCGAGCGCACCGTCGATACCTTCGCCCTGTGGCGCAAATCCATCCTGAACCCCGAAAGCAACGTGCAGTTTGGCGAAGGGGGTGCGGGAACGTTCTCGGACGGCAAGCTGTACAGCCAGGTCAGCGACCCCCGGCATTACGGGCGCAAGGTGCTGTCGGAATTCGTGCGTGCGGGCGCGCCGGAGGAAATCCTGTATCTCTCCCGCCCCCATATCGGCACCTTCCGCCTTGTCTCGATGGTGGAGCATATCCGTGCCGAAATCGAGGCGCTGGGCGGTGAATACCGTTTTGGCGCGCATGTGACCGATTTCGTGACACGCGACGATGGTGCGGGCGGGCAGCGCATTGCCGCCCTGCGGCTGGCGGATGGAGATGAAATCGTGGCAAACCATGTCGTGCTGGCCATTGGTCACAGTGCGCGTGATACATTTGAATCGCTGCACGCGGCAGGTGTGGACATGGTGGCCAAGCCGTTTTCGATCGGCGTGCGGATCGAACATCCGCAATCCATCATCAACACCGCCCGCTATGGCCAGCCGGAAACCGTGCCGCTGCTGGGGGCGGCGGATTACAAGCTGGTGCACCATGCGACCAACGGGCGCGGGGTCTATTCGTTCTGCATGTGTCCCGGTGGCACGGTGGTCGCGGCCACGTCGGAAGCAGGACAGGTGGTGACCAATGGCATGAGCCAGTATTCCCGCGCCGAACGCAACGCCAATGCGGGTATCGTGGTGGGTGTTACGCCGGAACGCGATTATCCCGGCGGCCCACTGGCCGGTATCGCGTTCCAGCGTGAGTGGGAACGCAGGGCGTTCGAAGCCGGTGGCGGCGCGTATTTCGCCCCGGCCCAGACGGTGGGGGATTTCCTTGATGGCAGGCCGTCCACCACGTTGGGCGATGTCGTGCCGTCCTATAAACCCGGCGTCACCCCCACCGACCTTGCACGCTGCCTGCCGGAATTCGCGGTGACCGCCATGCGGGAGGCGCTGCCTGCATTCGAGCGCAGGATACCGGGCTTTTCCATGCGTGACGCAATCATGACCGGGGTGGAGACGCGTACGTCCTCCCCCCTGCGCATCCCGCGTGGGGTCGATGGGCAGGGTGTCAACACGTGCGGCCTGTTTCCGGCGGGCGAAGGGGCGGGTTATGCCGGTGGCATCCTGTCGGCGGGGATTGACGGCATCCGCATTGCCGAGGCCGTGGCCCTGTCGCTGGCCGGTCGCCCGGTTGAAGTGGCCATGCAGCGCGGCATGACGCACGCGACCGACGCGCAGTAAATAAAAACGGATAAAGGTTTTTTTGGCGAAGCTTTTTGCAAAAAGCTTCAAGGAACACCGCCTTTTTGAAAAAAGGCGGCACCCAAAGACTTTTGTTTTTTTATCAGTGATCTATAAAAACGAGACCGGATCGATATCCACATCGATCCGTGACCCGCGTTCGGGTTTTACGCGCGACAGCCATTCGCGCACGATCGGCTGCACCGCGATATTGCGCCGCGCGCGCAGCAGCAGGCGGAAACGGTGCCGTCCGCGCAAAATGGCCAGTGGCGCCGGTGCCGGACCCAGTACCTGCACGCCATCCATCCGGGGCGCGTTCTGGCCCAGTGCGCGTGCGGTCAGGTCTGCCGCATCAGGCATTTCGGCACTGACGATCAGGGCAGCCAGCCGCCCGTAAGGGGGCCAGAAGCCAGGACGGCGCTGCTCGGCTTCCTGTTCCATGAAGCTTGCGAAATCGCCCGATACCAGCGCCTGCATGACCGGGTGGTCGGGCACGTAGCTTTGCAGCAGCACGCGGCCCGGTGCTTCGGCACGGCCCGCGCGGCCTGCGACCTGGTGCAATAGCTGCACCGTGCGCTCGGATGCGCGCAGGTCGCCTCCTCCCAGGCCCAGGTCGGCATCCACGATTCCCACCAGCGTCAGGTGCGGGAAATGCCAGCCCTTGGCCACGATCTGCGTGCCGATCACAAGGTCGATCTCGCGCCGTGCTATGCGCTCGACGGCAGCGGCGGTGGCGGCAGGGCCATTCAGCGTATCGCTGGCCATGACCAGTATCCGCGCATCGGGGAAGGTGGCGCGGGCTTCTTCGGTTATCCGCTCCACGCCGGGGCCGATGGGGGTCAGGCTGTCGGCATCGGCGCATTTGGGGCAGGTCTGGGGAATGGGTTCGTCATACCCGCAATGGTGGCAGGTCAGGATATGGCGCGCACGGTGTTCCACCAGCCACGCGGTGCAGTTGGGGCACTGCATGCGGTGGCCACAGGTGCGGCACAGCGTCAGCGGCGCGTAGCCCCGGCGGTTGAGGAACAGCATCGCCTGTTCCCCGCGCCCGATCGCATCATTGATCGCGCCGGTCAGGGTGGGTGACAGGAACAGCCCGCGTTCGGGCGGGGCCGCGCGCATGTCCAGCGTTTCCACATCCGGCATGCTGGCGTTGCCGTGGCGTGCCCCCAGCTTCAGGTGCCGGTACCGGCCCGCGCCCACAT
Organism: Komagataeibacter ossonobensis; assembly: GCF_057359305.1. Lineage (NCBI taxonomy): Bacteria > Pseudomonadati > Pseudomonadota > Alphaproteobacteria > Acetobacterales > Acetobacteraceae > Komagataeibacter > Komagataeibacter ossonobensis. The sequence goes on from NZ_JBXAYQ010000001.1 coordinate 123,860, forward strand.
TGGCCAGACTTTCAAGGCTGGGCGTGGCGGAAACCAGAACCACGGGCGCCCCACTCATGCGCGCGCGGACCACCGCCATGTCGCGGGCGTGGTAGGTCACGCCGTCTTCCTGCTTGAAGGCGGTTTCGTGTTCCTCATCGACAATGATCAGGCCAAGCTGGTCAAATGGCAGGAACAGCGCCGACCGCGCGCCGACCACGACCCGTGTCGTGCCATCGGCCACTGCCCGCCATGTCACCCGGCGCAGGCGCGATCCAAGGTCGGAATGCCACAGGGCGGGTTCCGCGCCAAAGCGGCGGGCAAACCGCCCGGTCCACTGGGCCGACAGCGCGATTTCGGGCAGCAGCACCAGCGCCTGCCGCCCCGCTGCGATACAGGCGGCTATGGCTTCCATGTAAATCTCGGTCTTGCCGGATCCGGTTACCCCTTCCAGCAGGGTGATGGAAAAGCCGTTTTCCGCCACGCGGGCGCGCAATTCGGTGGCGACCGTCGCCTGATCGCCCTCCAGCACCGGGGGACAATGCGCGGGATCGGGATTGCTGAAGGGCGGCGGCGGGGCGATTTCAACCGCCTGCAATGCGCCCGCCTGTGCCAGGCCGCGTATCACGGCGGCCCCCACGCCGGCGCGGCGGGCCAGTTCCGTCGTGGTCAGGGGCGCGCCACTGGCTGCGATATCCAGCACTTTTTGCCGTGCTGGTGTCAGGCGCAGGTCCGTGGGCCGCGCCGGGGCCACGGTCCACCCGGTAGCGGGACGCGGCAGCGGGGCCAGCGCGTTGGCGCGCAACGCCATGGCCAGCACCATGCCCGGCGGAGAAAGGGTATAGGCCGCCACCCAGTCCACGAACTGCCGCAACTGCGCGGGCAGCGGTGGCAGGTCAAGACGGCTCGCTACGGGTTTCAGGCGGGATGTCGCCACTTCCTTTGGCGCAGGCGGGGTGAATTCGGGGGGCAGGTGCGATGTCACGTCCCAGACCACGCCCGTTTCGGTGCGGCGGCCCAGTGGCACGCTGACGATATCACCGGGCCGCACATTGGCCAGCCGTGGCGGCAGCAGGTAGTCCAGCGGCCCGGCAAAGGGCAGGGTCAGCATGACCCGCACCCGACCATCAGCAGGGGTAGGCAGCAGGTCCGGTTGTGAAGCATTGCGATGCGGCATGTGTTTTTCTACCGTCAGGCATCGCCCGTGTCTTGTCCATCATTTGCGCATGGCGCACACCATCATAAGGAACTGTCTGAAAAGCCTGCCTGTGAGACAGCCAGCAATCATAAAGAAGTTTTTGGTGAAGCTTTTTTCAAAAAGCTGCGCAGAACGTCGCCTTTTTGGAAAAAGGCGACACTCAAAAACTTTTATTATTTTTTATCAAAGCGTTATTTCCAGAAAATCTTTAAGGCTACGTGGCGGCAAGATGAAAGGGCGCAGGACATGATGGCAACCGAAGCACGTGACGCCTTCCTGCAATGGATGGAAACCGAACGCCGTGCCGCAACCCTGACGCTTACGGCCTATCGGGGGGATCTGGACCGGTTCCTTGCATTCCTGACCACGCATCTGGGGGGCGCGCCGGATCTGGGGTCGCTGGCAGGCCTGTCGCTGGCCGACCTGCGGGCATGGCTGGCCCATGAACATGCCGCGGCCCTGAGCGGCCGTCGCCCCACGACACAGGACCGCGCCGCGCGTACGCGCGCGCGCCGGGTTTCGGCGCTACGGTCCTTTTACCGTTATCTGGCGCGCTATCATGGTGTTGACAATCCCGCACCGGGCCTGCTGACCACGCCGCGCACGCGCCGCCCGCTGCCCCGCCCGCTGCCACAGGCACAGGCGCTGGAGGTGCCCGAAGGGATATCCGACATTGCCCATACCCCCATGGCACGGGTGCGCGACGGGGCATTGTTCATGCTGCTGTACGGCTGTGGCCTGCGTATTTCCGAAGCCCTGACGCTGGATGTGCGTGATCTGGATCAGGCCCGCACCCTTGGCGATGGCGCGAAGGGTGATGGCGTGCTGCGCATACGGGGCAAGGGCGGGAAGGAACGCATGGTGCCGGTACTGCCACAGGTCATGCAGGCGCTGTTGCGCTGGCGGGGCGTGCATCCGCTGCCGCAGCCCGATGCGCCATTGTTCGTGGGCGTGCGCGGCGGTCGCCTGCAGGCGGGCATTGCCCAGCGCGCCATGCGCACGTGGCGGCACATGGCGAGCCTGCCGGACCATGCCACCCCGCATGCCCTGCGACATTCCTTCGCCACCCACCTTATGGAGGGGGGAGCCGACCTGCGCGTGATACAGGATCTGCTGGGTCATGCCAGCCTGTCCACCACGCAGCGTTATACGCTGGCGGACGAAGCCAGGCTGATGGATGTCTGGACACAGGCCCATCCCCATGCCACCGATACCCCGCCCGATACTGCACGATGAACAGGATTGCCCATGTCCCAGCGGTTTCCCTATCCCCCGATCGCCCCTTACGATCACGGCTGGCTTGATACGGGCGAGGGGCATCGCATTTACTGGGAACTGTGCGGCAATCCCGACGGCATCCCGGTGGTTTTCCTGCATGGCGGTCCCGGTGGCGGCTGTTCGGCCTTCCAGCGCCAGATGTTCGATCCCGACCGCTACCGCATCCTGCTGTTTGACCAGCGTGGCTGCGGGCGATCGACCCCGCATGCCGCCCTTGTCAACAATACGACATGGCACCTTGTGGCGGATATCGAGCGGCTGCGTGTCATGACGGGTGCGCAGGAATGGATGGTGTTTGGCGGGTCGTGGGGGTCAACGCTGGCGCTGGCCTATGCACAGGCGCATCCCGACCATGTCAGCGCGCTGGTGCTGCGCGGTATCTTCACCCTGCGCCGGGCGGAACTGCTGTGGTATTACCAGGATGGCGCGTCATGGCTGTTTCCCGACCTGTGGGAACAGTTTGTCGCCCCCATTCCGCCCGATGAGCGCGATGACCTGATGGCGGCCTATCACCGACAGCTGACCGGCCCGGACCCGGATGTGCAGATGAACGCCGCCATTGCGTGGAGCATGTGGGAAGGGCGCACCATTACCCTGCTGCCCGCGTCGGACACCATTATCCAGCATGCCGACCCACGTTACGCGCTGGCGTTTTCGCGTATCGAAAACCATTACTTCATCAATGCCGGATGGCTGGACGAAGGGCAGCTGATCCGTGATGTCGGCCGTATCCGTGATATCCCCGCCATTATCGTGCAGGGGCGCTATGACGTCACTACGCCAATGCGCACCGCGTGGGATCTGCACCGCGCATGGCCCGAGGCGGATTTCCGGATCATTGACACCGCGGCCCACGCCATGACCGAGCCGGGTATCCTGTCTGCCCTGCTGGATGCAACCGACACCATGGCCGGACGACTGGCGTAGTGGCGGGAATTCGTAACTGGCTTGCGGCGTGGGGGCTTGCTGCCGCCGTGGGGGCTGGCCTGCCGGTCACATCGGCTGTGGCGGCACAGGATACGGTGCCGCGCCTGTGCAACCATGAACGCGTGGCGCAGGTGCCGCTGCGTGATGACGGGGGGTACCTGTCCATTGTCGTCAGCATTGCGGGCCATGACCTCAGCGCGCTGGTGGATACGGGATCGGATGGCGGCCTGCTGACCCCTGACATGGTTGGCTACCTGCGGCTGCGGCTTGATCCCGACCATGAAACTGTCATCCACGGCACGGGTGGCACGGCACAGGCGACACCGAACGCCCTGGTGCCGGACCTGCGGGTGGGCGGCGTTGATTTCGGCGCGCGTTCGGTGCCGGTGGGTGAACTGCCGGGCCAGCCGATGATCCATCCCCCGGTGGCGGGGCTGCTGGGGGGCGATATCCTGTCGCGATTCGATCTGGATATGAATGTGTCTGGCGGCATGCTGACATTGTGGAACATCCAGCATCGATCCATGGCCTGTGCGCCACCACCGGCATGGGACGGGCCGTATGAAACCGTGCCGCTGCACAGGCAGGACAACCGTTTCCTGCTGGAAGTGAAGCTGGATGGCAGGCCGGTCACGGCCCTGCTGGACAGTGGCGCGCGCTCACGCATTGTCTCGCCAGAGGTCGCGCATCGCGCCGGTGTCAGCCAGTCACAGCTTGACCGCGATCCCGGTGGCGTGACCGCCAGCGTGGACGGGCACAAGGATATCTATCACTGGCACCGCTTCGACAGCCTGCAGGTTGGTCATGAGCTGGAACGTAATGTCACGCTGACGGTGGCGCCGTTACGCGAACATCTGGAAATGCTGCTGGGGTCGGACTGGTTCGCCACCCATCAGGTGTGGATATCCTATGCCACCAACCAGATCTTCATCCGGCCCGCGCCACGGCAGCCCACCAGATAAGGGATTACTTGGGAAACAGAGGTTTCTGGACGCGGACTTTATTTTAAAGAGACTGTTTGAAAAACCAGATCATGACAGCTTGGGATTAAAAGAAGTTTTTGAAAAAAGGGGGCACCCCAAAACTTTTGTTTTTTGACCAGTCAATTGTTTTTAAACAGTCTTTTAAAAAATCAGGCCCGGCATGGTCCGCCGGGCCTGGGATAACCGCCGTGGTGATCGGGGTGGATCAGCCCTTCAGCTTGGCGTTGCACACGCTGTAATATCCACCGCCCTTCTGGATCCAGCGCAGGCCGCCATTGGCGTTGGCGGCCTTGTTGGTGTTGTACTGGTCAAGGCAGGTGTGCATGCGGGCCTTGCCTGCGGCTTCCTTGCTGTATTTTGCGGAAATGGCGTCGGGCAGCGTCGCACTGGTGGATACGGGGGCGGGGGCTGCTGCCGGGGTTGCCTTGGGTGCCGCTGGTGCCGCGACAGGGCTGGCCGCAGGGGCTGCCGTTTCGGTGGTCTTGGTATCCGGTGTTGCAGCATCACCGCACTGGGCGGTCTTGAAATCCTTGTAGCTCTGTCCGTTCAGCGTGCCCGCGGTGCGGGCGGTGGTGAACTTCTGGTGGCACGACTTGGAGGTTTCGCGCGCGTGTGCGGCACCGGTGGACAGGGCAAGGGCGAGTACGGACGCGGTCGCGATCTTGAAACGGAATGATGTGGCCATTGAGTGGGTCGGTCCTGAAATGACGGTTGTAAAAAACACGCGGTTTACAGCGCGCTGTCGCCGGTTTCGCGCGTGCGGATGCGGATGACGCTGTCGAGGGGGGAAATGAAGATCTTGCCATCGCCGATCTTGCCGGTATGGGCGGCTTCCAGGATCGTTTCCACCGCCTGTTCCACCAGGTCGTCGGTCACGGCGACCTCGATCTTGATCTTGGGCAGGAAGCTGACGTGGTATTCCGCCCCGCGATAGATTTCGGTCTGGCCCTTCTGCCGGCCAAAGCCCTTGACTTCCGATACGGTCAGCCCCTGTATCCCCAGCGGGGTCAGGGCTTCACGCACATCGTCGAGCTTGAAAGGCTTGATGATGGCTGTGACAAGCTTCATCTCACCGCGTCTCCATTCTGCTGTCCGGCCGGGATGACCGTGTGTGAAAGGCAAGGTAACGTTCCGTCTATACCCTGATCGGGTGATGCATGTCATCCGCCTTGGCGCACCCGATGTGTTAAGCGCGCTTGTGTCGTCCCCGTGGAGGGGCGTAAATCCGGCAGGCTTGCCGTCCCTGCCCGCAACGGGCCAGAACAGGAAACGAAATGACCGCGAACATGTCATCCCACACCGTGCCCGGACCTCTTGAGGTCGATGTCTGCATTGTGGGGGCTGGGCCGGTGGGTGCGACCCTTGCCTGCCGTCTGGCCGCTGATGGCATGCAGGTTGCGATCATTGACCGCGCGGCCCTGCCGCCGATGGAACATCCCGCCTTCGATGGCCGCGCCTATGCCATCGCCGCAGGATCGCGCCGCCTGCTGGAGGAAGCGGGCGTGTGGCAGCGCCTGCCCATGGAATCGTGCGACATTCGTGAAATCCGCGTGACCGATGGCCGTCCGGGTCGGCCGCCGTCGCCCCTGTTCCTTGAATTCGGGCGCGGCGATGCCGACCAGCCCTTTGGCGCGATGATCGAGGCGCGTGCCCTGCGCGTGGCGCTGAACGCAAGCCTGCATGCGACGCCCGGCCTGCATGTTTTCGCCCCCGATGAAGGGGTCGTGACCCGCAGCCCCGATGGCGCGGTCATCCGCACCAGCAGCGGGCGGGTAATCCATGCGCGCCTGGTGGTCGCGGCCGAAGGGCGGCGCAGCCCGCTGCGCGAACAGGCCCGCATTGCGGTTACGCGCCTGCCCTACAACCAGTGCGGCATCGTCTGCGCCGTGGCCCATGAACGCCCGCATGGGGGCCGCGCGCTGGAACATTTCCTGCCGGCCGGCCCGTTTGCGCAACTGCCCATGGCAGGCACGGCCGAACACCCCAACCTGTCCGCCCTTGTCTGGACCGAAAGCGAGAAGGTCGCCCACCGTCTGGCCGACCTGCCGCATGATGCCTTCGCGCACGAAATCCGCCGCCGCATGGGTGATGACTGGCTGGGCGCGGTCAACCCGGTGGGGCGGCGGTGGGTCTATCCGCTTTCCGCGCAGTACGCACAGCGTTATGTTGATACGCGCCTCGTCCTGGTGGGGGATGCGGCGCATGGCATCCACCCTATTGCGGGACAGGGGCTGAACCTTGGTTTCCGTGACGTGATTGCCATGGCCGATATCCTTGGCCGCGTGCATGCCGGTGGCGGGGATGTGGGGGCGGCGGATGTGCTGCGCCGGTACCAGGCCCGCTGCCGTCCCGCCAACATGCTCATGCTGGTGGCGACCGATGCGCTGGAACGGCTGTTTGGCAATGATAACCCGGTCCTGCGGCTGGCGCGTGACGTGGGGCTTGCGACCGTCAACCGCATCACCCCGCTGCGCCGCAGCTTTGCCCGGCACGCGATGGGCCTGTAAAACGGGATCGCGACGACTAACAGGCCCCAAGGGGCCGGAACGGATGGCTTATGTCTGAAAAGCAGCCTGCTGGCATTCCCATGGATACACGCACGCGTCCCGTCATGCCGCCAACGCTGGGGCATGTGGACCCCATCGCGCTGTGGCAGGAAATCGTGAACGGCGCGTGCGGGTGCAATGATCCGCTGGTCAAGGGCCTGCTGGCCACCGGCATCCGCAACCATGCGTCCTTCCGCTGTGCGCTGGCCGCCCTGATCGGACGCAAGCTGGGGGACCGGTCGGTGGCGGATGACGCGCTGGCCGAACTGGTGAGCGAGGTGTTCGACGCCGATCCCGATATTGTCAGTGCGGCGGCGGCCGACCTTGTCGCCATCCGTGAACGCGATCCGGCCACGGCCAATTACGTGACCCCCTTCCTGTTCTTCAAGGGCTATCACGCGGTGCAGAGCTACCGCGTGGCGCACTGGCTGTGGCACAACAATCGCAGCTACCTTGCCCTGCACCTGCAAAGCCGGTGTTCCGAACTGTTTGCCGTTGATATCCACCCCGCGGCAAGGCTGGGGCGGCGTATCCTGCTGGACCATGGCACGGGCATCGTCATTGGTGAGACATCGGTGCTGGAGGACGACGTGTCCCTGCTGCAGGGCGTGACCCTTGGGGGGACGGGCAAGAACGTTGGCGACCGCCACCCCAAGGTGCGCCGTGGCGTGCTGATCGGGGCGGGGGCCAAGATCCTGGGCAATATCGAAATTGGCGAGGGGGCGAAGGTCGGCGCTGGCTCCATCGTACTGGAATCCGTGCCCGCCTACACGACCGTGGTGGGCAATCCCGCCCGTATCGTGGGCACGCGGCATTCCAGCCTGCCGGCCTTTACCATGGACCAGATGCTGCCGCCGATCGATTATATCATCTGATGACCGAATTCGTTTTCAGGCCGCACATCGCGGTTATTGGCGGTGGGCCTGCGGGTCTTGCCGCGGCCGAAATCCTGTCCGCCCACGGGTGTGGCGTCAGCGTGGTGGAACAGATGCCCACCATGGGGCGCAAGCTGCTCATGGCCGGGCGGGGGGGCCTCAACCTGACCCATTCCGAACCGGCCGACGCCTTTGCCGCCCGTTATGGCGCCGCACGCCCGATGATGGAACGCGCCCTGCGGGCCTTTACCCCGCAGGACATGGTGCAGTGGGCCGAAGGGCTGGGCCAGCCCTGCTTTACCGGCAGCAGCGGACGTATCTTTCCCCGTGCCATGAAGGCGTCGCCGCTGTTGCGGGCATGGCTGGCGCGGCTGGCGGCAGGCGGCGTGCGGCTGCTGACGCGCCACCGCTGGGACGGGTGGGATGCGGATGGCAGGCTGCGGGTTACGGGTCCCGGTGGCCCGGCATCGTGGCGGGTCAACGCTACGGTGCTGGCGCTGGGTGGCGCAAGCTGGGCACGGCTGGGATCGGATGGCGCATGGCGGGCGCGCCTTCTGGACCATGATGTGGATGTAAAACCCTTTGCCCCGGCCAATTGTGGCTTCGTGACCGGCTGGGGTGCGCCGTTTACCAGCCGTTTCGCTGGCACGCCGCTGCGGGGCATCGCACTTACGCTGGATGGGGCCGACACGGTGCGGGGCGAGGCGGTGGTGACCGGTACGGGGATTGAAGGCGGGGCGGTCTATGCCCTGTCGGCCGCGATTCGGGGCCGGATTGCCCGTGATGGCCATGCGCTGGTCCATATCGACCTGCGTCCCGCGCTGGATGTGGCGGAAATCGCTACCCGCATTGCCCGCGTACGTTCGCGTGAAAGCCTGTCCAATACATTGCGCAAGGCGCTGCGGTTGCCCCCCGTGGCCATTGCCCTGCTGCGCGAAGGTGACGGGGGACCGCCCCCGCGCGATCCCGCGGCCCTTGCCCGTCTGGTCAAGGCCGTGCCGGTGGTGCTGCGTGCGCCTGCGGCACTGGACCGCGCCATTTCGGTCGCGGGGGGAATCGCGTGGCCCGCGCTGGATGAACATTTCATGCTGCGTGCGTTGCCTGGTGTTTTTGCTGCCGGTGAAATGCTGGACTGGGAGGCCCCGACCGGCGGTTATCTGCTGCAGGGCTGCATCGCGACCGGGCACATGGCGGGGCAGGGGGCATGGGAGTGGTTGCGGGACTCGCAGCGCGGGCGGTATCCGTCAGCGCCATGAGTGTTGCGATCACGATTGGTGAACGGCGCGGGGCCATGGCGACGGATGCCCCCGTGACGATGGACCTGGCGGAACTGCTGTCCACCCGCCTGCTGGTGCAGGGCAATTCCGGGTCGGGCAAGTCACACCTGCTGCGCCGCCTGCTGGAACAGTCCGCGCGTATGGTGCAGCAGGCGATCATCGACCCCGAAGGCGATTTCGTCAGCCTTGCCGAACGTTACGGCCATCTGGTCATTGACGCCGCCGAACATACCGAGGCCGCATTGCAGGCGGCGGGGGAGCGGATGCGCGTGCACCGGGCCTCCGTCGTGCTGAACCTTGAGGGCGTGGATGCGGAGGTGCAGATACGCCGCGCCGCAGCCTTCCTCGGTGGCATGTTCGAGGTGCCGCGTGACTACTGGTACCCCGTGCTGGTCGTGGTGGATGAAGCCCAGCTTTTTGCGCCTGCGGCGGCGGGCGAGGTGTCGGACGAAGCGCGTCGGGCCTCACTTGGCGCCATGACCAACCTTATGTGCCGTGGGCGCAAGCGTGGGCTGGCGGGTGTGATCGCGACCCAGCGCCTGGCCAAGCTGGCGAAGAATGTCGCGGCCGAGGCCTCGAACTTCCTCATGGGCCGCACCTTCCTTGATATCGACATGATGCGGGCGGCTGACCTGCTGGGTATGGAGCGGCGGCAGGCCGAGAGTTTCCGTGACCTTGAACGCGGTTATTTCGTAGCCCTCGGCCCCGCCATATCCCGCAGGCCGCTTGCGGTGAAGATCGGGCCGGTGGAAACCGAAAGTCGTTCGGCCGGTCCCACGCTCATGCCGTTTGATCCGGTGCCTGCGGGGGACGAGATCCGTGAACTGATCCTGACCCCCGTGCCCGAACGTGAGGTTCCGGCCCGTCAGCCACGCAGTTTCAGCCCGCCACCCGATATCCTGTCCCAGCTTGCCGCCCATGCCGAAACCGCGACGGTGGACGCAGCGGAAGAGGAACCGGACGCAGCACCGGTGGATGCGGCAGCCCAGCGGCTGCGCTTTATCGAGATCCTGAGCGATATCCTGCGTGACGAGGACGCGGGCTTCCGTCCCGTGCATGTACTGTATCAGGACTTCCTTGTCCGCTGCCGGATCGAGGGTATGGGACGTGATGCGCTGGACATGCCGCGCTTCCGCCGCCTGCTGGCGGTCGCCAAGGCCGGTGTGGATGCCCAGACGGCGGAAAGCGGCCAGTGGCGGCAGGCCGAACAGATGGCAGGCGTGCTACCCGATGACGTGCAGGGCATTTTCCTGCTGATCGCACGCGCCGCCCTGCATGGCGAACCCTGCCCATCCGACAGTCTGATTGCCCGCACATACGGCACCCATTCCCTGGGGCGCGCCCGGCGGCAGCTGGCCTATCTGGAGGAGCAGAACATGATTGTCCTGCGCAATGACGGGCTGGGCCGCCGTAGTGCCGCCATTATCGGCCCCGGGTGGGAAACCGCGCCCGCCCTGCCGGATGGCGGTCAATCGTAAAGATGTTTTTGGTGAAGCTTTTTTCAAAAAGCTTCGGAAAATGCCTTCTGTTTGAAAACAGAAGGCTCCCGGGAGCTTTGATTTCTGGTCGTGCGCGTCAGTAAAACTGGCACGAGCAGTGCCATTCCCCACCGGGTGTACGGAAAAAATAGGCGATTTGGTCATCAACCCAGACCAGATGGACTTTTTCTTCCGAGCCGATCTGGAACACGAAATCCTCCAGCCCGACCCCATACCGCACTGCGGTCGGGTAGACGCCCACCTTGGTCCGGTCATGGCGTTACAGGTCATTGAAGACGGCATCGCGTCCCGCGTCATCATCTGGCAGGGTGTGTATGTCGATTGGCAGGCCCCCGGCATCTTCCTGACCGGTGGTCACCTTCGACATGTGTCCAGCGTATCGGGAAGGGCCTGAAGAAATGGATGGTTGCGGTCAGCGGTACCAGCCTGTCGGTCGTGGTGTATTGGCGGATCAGACAGCCTTTGCCATGGGGGCGGTCAAAGGGCGGATTCTCCATGTCGAAGAAAACGACAATCAGGGCCGGATGGGCAAGCGGCTTCGGCACGCAAGGCAGTTCATCAATGCGGTTCTGCAGGATCAGGGCCATGGGACTGTCGTTCCATGTGGTCAGGTCTTTAACCTGGATGGCCCACGCCACGGCAGAACCATGACCGGATTGGTCGGGGGCCGGACGCAGCAGGTTGCTGAGTTGACTGAAGCTTTCGCGGCCGACCAGGGTTATGGTTATGACGGTTCTCTGACTGTAAAGTTTTTACATGATCAGGTCATGCATAATATATGTATGGTCATGATACATTGACGGGAAAAAATAAAAGTTTCTACGCAACGGTTTTTAAGAAAATCAGTATCCGGAACTTTTAATCCAGGTGGGTATCAAGCGCTGACCGGGCATAAAAAAACCTGCCTTCTTGCGAAGGCAGGTTTTTTACCGGTCAGTCAGTCACGCTGTTATCAGCGCTTCCACCATCCCGTGCGACGGCGCGGGGCCGGAGTGGCGTCCACATCGATCGGGGGCGGCGCGGCGTCCGCCGTGGTGCCCGTGGCTTCAGCCTCCTCATCGGCCTTCTTGCGGCGGCGACGGGTTGCCGGCGTGGTCGTGGCCGCCTTGCGGGTTGTGGTCCGCTTTTTCGGGGCGGGCTTTTCTGCCTTTTCCGGTGCGGCGTCCGCTGTGTCGGCTACGGTTTGTGCAGCTTCCGCTTCCGGCGCGGGTTCTGCCTTCTTGCGGCGCGTGGTGGTGCGGCGACGCTTGGGGGCTTCTTCCGTGGCCGTGGCTTCGGCTTTGGTCGGGGCGGCAGGCGTTTCCGCCGCCGGTTCCCCGGCCTTGTCCTCAACCTTTGCCGCCGCGCGGGTGGTGCGGCGGCGTGTGGTCGCCGTCGTGCCCGTGCTGCGGCTGGCCGCACGCTTGCGCGCGGGTTTGGCCGGGGCTGCTTCCTCGGTTGCCTTTTCTTCCACCGGTTTCGCCTCGGCTTCCGTTGCCGAGGTTTCCGCTTCTACGGCCTCATCAGCGACCTTGCGGCGGGTGCCGGTGCGGCGCGTGGTGGTCGTGCTGGCACGACGACGGCGCGGCTTGGGCGCTTCTTCCGCTGCCGGTTCCGCAGGTGCGGGGACGGCTGCGGGTTCGGCTTCCACGGCAGGCGGGGTGGCTTCGGCGGCCGGGGCGGGGGATGCCTCGGCTTCCTGTGCAACCGGTGTCGCCCCGTTTTCCACCGGGGTGGTGCGACGGCGCGTACGGCGACGCGTGCGGCGTGGCTTGGTGGTTTCTTCCTCGGCCACCGGGGCCGGGGCTGCCTCTTCCACTTCGACCACCACCGGATCGGCTTCCACAACCACTTCGCTGGGGGCGGTCGTCTGTTCGATCACGTCAAAGATGTCGATGATCGCATCGCCATACGGATCAGCCGGGGTGGGACCACGATAGGCTTCGGGTGCAGGAGCCGGTGCGGGCGTGGAAGGTGCGACCGGTGCGGGTGCTTCCTGTGCCGTATCCTCGGTCGCTGGCGTCTGGGCGCCCTGCGCTGCGGTACCATTGCCACGACGGCGACGGCGACGGCGGCGACGGCGATGGTCGGTGCCCGATGCGATATCCTCGTCCTCTTCCGTGGTGGCCACGGTTTCGGCCGGGGTTTCCGCTGCTGGCGGCTCGGCCTGGATCTGGATTTCACGCACATGGCCGGTTTCAGCCGGTGCCTGTTCGATCACCGGCGCGTCGAAGCGGGCCGTCTGCTGGCGCACGCGCTCGATCTTGCAGTCCTGCGGCTGCAGGGCGGCATCGGGGGCGAAGGTGACCTGCATCTTGTGCCGGGTTTCGATTTCCGACAGCCAGTTGCGCTTGTGGTTGAGGATGTAGAAGGCGATTTCCGGCGTGACGCCAACGGAAATTTCCGCCGCCTTGCGCTGCATGCCCTCTTCCTCGATCGCGCGCAGCACATGCAGCGCCGAGCTTTCGATCCCACGCACGATGCCGGTGCCCTGACAGTGCGGGCAGGGCATGAAGGCGGATTCGGCAATGGAGGGGCGCAGGCGCTGGCGTGACATTTCCAGCAGGCCGAAATGCGAGATCTGGCCAACCTGAATGCGTGCGCGGTCGGTGCGCAGCGCGTCCTTCAGCTTGCGCTCGACCATGCCGTTATGCTTGCGGCTTTCCATGTCGATGAAGTCGATGACGATCAGCCCGGCCAGGTCACGCAGGCGCAGCTGGCGGGCGACTTCCTCCGCCGCTTCGAGGTTGGTGCGCAGCGCCGTTTCCTCGATATTGCGCTCACGCGTGGCGCGGCCCGAGTTCACGTCGATCGCGACCAGCGCCTCGGTCTGGTTGATGACCAGATAGCCACCCGATTTCAGCTGCACGGACGGTGACAGCATGGAATCCAGCAGCCCCTCCACCTTGTAGTGGGAGAACAGGCTCTGTTCATGGTCCTGCCACAGCCGCACCTTCTGCGCGTTCTGCGGCATGAGCATGCGCATGAACTCACGCGCGGACTTCCAGCCCGGTTCGCCATCGATCAGGATTTCGCTGACCTCACGCGTGTAGATGTCGCGGATGGCACGCTTGATCAGGCTGGCTTCTTCATAGATCAGCGCGGGGGCAACCGATTCCAGCGTGTGCTGGCGGATATCGTCCCACAGGCGCAGCAGGTATTCGCAGTCGCGCATGATTTCGGTGCGCGGGCGCTGGGCGCCTGCGGTGCGCACGATCATGGCCATGCCGCGCGGGATCTGCAGTTCGGTAATGATGTCACGCAGGCGGCGGCGGTCGGCTACCGAGGTGATCTTGCGTGATACGCCCCCGCCACGCAGCGAGTTGGGCATGAGCACGCAGTAACGGCCCGCCAGCGAGACATAGGTGGTCAGCGCCGCACCCTTGTTGCCGCGTTCTTCCTTGACCACCTGCACCAGCAGGATCTGGCGGCGGCGGATGACTTCCTGAATCTTGTAGTTGCGCAGGAAGCGGGCGATGCGGCGCTGGGCCTGGGCTTCGTCGCCGGTGTCGTTTTCACCGCCCACGGTTTCGGGCTCGTCGTCCTCACCGGGTTCCTCGCCTTCCTCGGTGGTGGCGGGGGCATCTTCTTCCTCGTCGTCACGCGCGCGGCGTTCTTCTTCCGCGCGGCGTTCCTCCTCCTGCAGCGCCAGCAGCTTTTCGCGGTCGGCTACGGGGATCTGGTAATAGTCGGGGTGGATTTCACTGAAGGCCAGGAACCCGTGGCGGTTACCGCCGTAATCCACGAACGCAGCCTGCAGGCTGGGTTCCACGCGGATAACCTTGGCCAGATAGATGTTGCCCTTGAGCTGCTTCTTGGATGCAGCTTCAACATCGTAATCTTCCAGGTGGTTACCATCCATCACGACCACGCGGGTTTCTTCCGCGTGGGTCGTGTCGATCAGCATGCGTTTGCTCATAAATAGGCGCACTCCGGTATGTCACGTTCCGGCATCCGGGCTGCACGCGTGGTCCGTGGCGGCAGGGGGAGGCAGGGGGAACGGACAGAAACATGAAAAAACAGGCGACCGGACCCGGACGGAACACCACCGCGCGGCGCGCGGGCGGACAGGCCATGCCTGCCGCGTTGATGCGGCGCATTCGCGCCGCCCGCGGTGGGGCATGGTGTCATCGCATGTGCGGCAGAAACCCGCGTGGTGTTCAATCCATCCTCGGTCATGACTGGGGGAGGGCGCGGCCCGGCCTGATTGCCGGGGCGGGACCTTCCGTATCGACTGGTATGCCATCCGGTTTCCTGTCGATGGGGAACACCGGCGCGGCAGCGTCAGGTCGTGCGTGGCATGTGCCCCCACGCCGTGGCGTGGCCGGTATGTAAGACCGGTAAGCGTATGCCGCGCATGCATGATGCATGCCGGATGGAGAAAGTCATGCCTGCTGGCATCGGGCCGTTTCGGACATGCCCGCAGGGCAGCCGGACTTGGCGTGGTCCATCACGGCTGGGCAGCATGACGCAATGAAACCATTCCTGCAAGGGGGCCTTGCGTTTATCCCGCTGACGACCGACCCGTACGGTGATAAGGAAAGCAGACAGACCCCTAACTGTTTTGACCGGAACAAGATGCATGCCCAAAGGCCGGCCGGATGGAAATGATGCCCCGCAGTCCCCGTTATGGCACGATGGCGCGGGCAGGCGTATGCCCGACCTGACGCGGCGCCTGCTGGTGGGGGGGCTGGCCGGGCTTGCGCCCACGACGGCACTGGCGCGGGTGGCAGCCCACGCCCCGGCCCATGGTGTGACCACCCATCATGCTGCCCACCCGTCCCATGCGCCATTGCACGCCCCGGCCATTATCGGCCGCGCCGCGCCGCCAAAGCCGCTGGTCATGCTGGATCCCGGCCATGGCGGCAAGGATCCCGGCGCGATCGGCATTTCCGGTACGTATGAAAAGCATGTGGCGGAAGCCGCCGCCAGCGAACTGCAGCGCCAGCTTGAAGCCAGCGGGCGGTACCGTGTCGCGATGACCCGCGCCGATGACCGCTTCATTCCGCTGGAAGGCCGGGTGGACATCGCCCATACTCACAAGGCGTCGCTGTTCATATCCATGCATGCGGATGCCCTGACCAACCGCGCCGTGCGCGGGGCCAGTGTCTATACCCTGTCGTCAAAGGCGTCGGACCGGCAGACGGCCATGCTGGCGCGGACGGAAAACAGCGCTGACCGCTATGGCGGCCCGCAGGTACATGCGGATTCGCCCGAGGTGCAGGAAATCCTTGCCAGCCTGGTGACCGAGGAAACGCGCCACGGCGCGGCCCACATGGCCAGCAGCATCGTCACCGCCTTCCGCCCGCGCATCGGCCTGCTGCAGCACCCGTCGCGCCATGCCTCGTTCGTGGTGCTGAAATCGGCTGATATCCCTTCCGTCCTGGTGGAGATGGGGTTCATGTCCAACCACATGGATGAAGCCGCCCTGCGGCAGGCTGCCCACCGCATGGTGGTGGCGGGGGCGATGGTGCAGGCGATCGACCGCTATTTCGCAACCGACAGCATGGTGACCCATGCCACGGGCTGACGTGGTGCGCGGGGGGGGGGCATGGCAGCCTGTCCGCGTGATGGGAAGGGGCGTGCTTTTACGGTTGCAATCGGGGGTCGGGCCTGTATTGTGCGCGCCATGGTAACGATAGCGCACATTGCTGGGGCTGGAACGGGCGCATACGCGCACCTGTCCGCGCGCGCATGTGCCGGTGCCGGGCTTCTTCGTCTTCGACTTATCCGCCCCTGAGCGATCAGGGCCGGCTGCGTGCCGGCGCGCCCAGGGGATTAATCAGGCCGTCCTAACGCCGGTTTGCGAACACGAATTGACAGGGGCACGCGACAACCGTGTCCCCTCCCGTCACACAACAGGACCAAGTCCGAGGTTATTACCATGAGCATCGACCATCCTTCCTTTGGCCGTATCGACCCCAATCGCGTCATCATTTTTGACACCACCCTGCGTGATGGGGAGCAGTCGCCCGGTTTTTCCATGAACCTCGCGGAAAAGCTGCGCATGGCCGAAGCGCTGGAGGAACTGGGCGTGGACGTGATGGAGGCGGGCTTTCCCGTGGCGTCCAGGGGGGATTTCGACAGCGTTTACCAGATCGCGCAGAAGGTGAAGAACACCGTCGTATGCGCACTGGCGCGCAGCGGTGGCAAGAACGACATCGCCAGTGCGGGCGAGGCGATCAAACCGGCGAAACGCGGGCGTATCCACAACTTCATCTCCACCTCGCCGCTGCACATGAAATACAAGCTGCGCATGGAGCCTGAAACGGTTCTGGAGGTGATCGAGGCCGGCAACCGCGCCGCCCGCCAGTTTACCGACGATGTGGAATGGTCAGCGGAAGACGGCTCGCGCACCGATCCCGACTTCCTGTGCCGCTGCGTGGAAACCGCCATCCGCGCGGGTGCCACCACCATCAACATTCCCGATACCGTCGGCTATTCCACGCCCGAGGACATGGCCCGCATCTTTGCCGACCTGCGCGCCCGCGTGCCCGGTGCCGATGGGGTCATCTTCTCCACCCACAACCACAATGATCTGGGTCTGGGCGTGGCCAACACGGTTGCGGCGCTGAAGGCGGGCGCGCGGCAGGTGGAATGCACCATCAACGGCATTGGCGAACGTGCGGGCAATGCGGCGCTGGAAGAAATCATCATGGTGCTGCGTACGCGTCATGACGTGCTGCCGTTTACCACCGGCATCCATACCGAACGCCTGCTGCGCACCTCGCGCATGCTGGCCACCATCACCGGCTTTGACGTGCAGCCCAACAAGGCCATCGTGGGCCGCAACGCGTTTGCGCATGAAAGCGGCATCCATCAGGACGGTATCCTGAAAAATGCCGCGACCTATGAAATCATGACGCCCGAGAGCGTGGGCTGGACCCGTTCCTCCCTGGTGCTGGGCAAGCATTCGGGCCGTGCGGCCTTCCGCGACAAGCTGAAGGCAATGGGCTACGACAACCTGGCAGAAGCACAGTTCAACGAGGCGTTTTCACGCTTCAAGGATCTGGCTGACCGCAAGAAGGTCATTTACGACGAGGACCTGGTGGCGCTGGTCGATGATGAAGTGCGCGATCATGCCCGCATCCGTTTCGTTTCGCTGGATGTGACCGCCGGTTCGCGCCGCCCCGCCACCGCCGACCTGGTGCTGGACGTTGATGGGAAGCGCGAAGAAGGCCATGCCGAAGGGCAGGGGCCGGTTGACGCCGCGTTCAACGCCATCCGCGCCATTGTCGCCCATGACGCCACCCTGCAGCTGTATTCCGTCGGCGCCGTGACCGAAGGCAGCGATGCGCAGGCCCGCACTTCGGTCCGTCTGGAAGAAGGCGGCAAGCTGGTTGATGGTCAGGGGGCGGATGCCGATACGCTGGTTTCCGCCGTGCGGGCCTATGTCCATGCGCTGAACAAGCTGCTGGTCAAGCGTGACCGTGCCGAACCCGCGGCACTGGATGCCTGATCCCCTGCGGTGCGGGCAACGCCCTGCCGCCACTGATGCAACACCCCGCCACGGGCTATCCCGTGGCGGGGTGTCTGCTTTCCGGAAATGGCTGGCGGGTCAATACCCGCCATAACCTTCCGGATAGGCGCCTTCCTGCGGGTAGGCGCCCTGCTGTGGGTAGCCTTCCTGACCGTATCCGCCGGACTGGCCGTAATAGCCATTCTGCTGGCCGTAATACCCGCCCTGCTGCCCATATCCGCTCTGTTGGGGATAGCCCTGCTGGGGATAGCTGGGCTGGGCATAACCATAACCCGCCTGCGGCTGCGCGGGATAGGCGGCGCGCTGGGGAACGCCCTGCGGGCAGGATTGGGGTGAATAGCCCGGCGGCAGTACGCGCCCGTCGGGGCAGATGGTGGAAGGGGCTTCGGCACGCGGACGGCGCGGCGGTGTCGTTGCGGCCCCGATCGCGGCCCCGCCCGCACCGCCCGCCAGCGCGCCAATGGCAGCCCCCCGTCCGCCACCGGCCAGGCCGCCGATCAGTGCCCCGCCCCCTGCGCCCAGCAGGCCGCCGCCAATGGCGCGCTGGCCAGGATCACGGGTGTCCTCGCACGCACCAAGACCAAGGCACAGCCCGGCGGCAAGCAGTATTGCCGGGCGGAAGGTCATGCGGGGAAATATGGTTTTCATGTATGTCTTTTTCCGGTATTGCGGACATGGATGGCACGATGACATCCCAGCCGCTGTCACTACAAAATGGTATGGCGCGGATGGTTTGGCCATGACCAAAGCGGGGCATTTTGTAACAATCATCAAAAGTGTGAAGATTTTAACAAATTAAAATTGTCTGGCCCCTTGCCCCTCCCTGCGCGCGCCGGTAATCCCTCAACCTGATCCAGACGGTTTTCGACAGTAAGGCAGGCATGCCATCAGGGTATGCCTTGCTGGTCGGGATGTAGGACAGTCCTGTCTGGTTGTTGATGTCGGGAGTTCTGGATGTTTGCTCGTGTACTGGGTCTGCTTTCCGCTGACATGGCGATCGACCTCGGCACGGCGAATACGCTGGTTTACGTCAAGGGGCGTGGTATCGTCCTGAATGAACCGTCGGTCGTCGCGCTGGCAGAGGTACGGGGCAAGAAGCAGGTTCTTGCGGTCGGTGAGGAAGCCAAGCAGATGGTTGGCCGTACCCCCGGCAACATCACGGCCATCCGGCCCCTGCGTGATGGCGTGATCGCGGATTTTGAAGTCGCGGAAGAAATGATCAAGCATTTCATCCGCAAGGTGCATAACCGCCGCATGTTTGCCAGCCCGCTGATCATCGTGTGCGTGCCATCCGGTTCGACTGCGGTGGAACGTCGCGCCATTCAGGAAAGTGCGGAAAGCGCCGGCGCGCGCAAGGTCTTCCTGATCGAGGAACCCATGGCCGCCGCCATCGGCGCGGGCCTGCCGGTGACCGAGCCTTCGGGCAGCATGATCGTGGATATCGGTGGCGGCACGACGGAAGTGGCCGTGATCTCGCTTGGCGGTATCGTGTACGCCCGCTCCGTGCGGGTGGGTGGCGACAAGATGGATGAGGCGATCATTTCCTACATCCGCCGCAACCATAACCTGCTGATTGGTGAAAGCTCGGCCGAGCAGATCAAGATCCACCTCGGCTCCGCCATGCCGCCCGATGACCCGGATGACCCGGGTCCGTGGCGTGAGGTCAAGGGGCGCGACCTGATCAACGGCGTCCCGCGCGAAGTCGTGGTGTCGCAGGCGCAGATCGCCGACAGCCTGGCCGAACCGGTCAGCCAGATCCTTGATGCGGTGACCACCGCGCTGGAAAACACGCCGCCGGAACTGGCGGCGGATATCGTGGACAAGGGCATTGTCCTGACTGGCGGTGGGGCGCTGCTCTATCGTCTGGACGAAGTGCTGCGGCGTGAGACCGGCCTGCCGGTTACGGTAGGTGAGGACGCGCTGTCCTGTGTGGCGATGGGCACCGGCCGCGCGCTTGAGGAAATGAAGCGCCTGCGCAATGTACTGACAAGTATGTACTGACGAACGGGACAGGTGCGCTGCCTGCTGCGTAGGGAGGGCAGCGTGCGCATGGGGGAGACGCAGGACGATGCAGGTCCGGCGACCAGGCAGTATTGGACGACCCGGCAGGCGTGACGTAACCGTTGCGCATGGAAGGCTGGGCTGATGCCTGTTTCCATCCAGTTCCGTCAGGCGCTTGGCAAGCTGGTGCTGCCTGCGCTGATCCTTGTGGCCTGCGGTGTGATCCTGCTGGGCAAGGCGGATCGCCCGCTGATTGAAAAACTGCGTATGCAGACCGCTGACCTGCTGGCCCCTGCCTACGGTCTGGTGGCGTGGCCGCAGGCGAAGCTGCGCTGGCTGTCGGGCAACCTGCAGGACATCCGTAACCTCGAAGCCGAAAATATCCGCCTGCGTGCCGAAAACGTGTCGCTGCGCCACTGGTATGACGTGGCGGCGGCGCTGGCGGATGAAAACGCCGCGCTGAAATCGAACCTGCACTGGATTCCC
Organism: Komagataeibacter ossonobensis; assembly: GCF_057359305.1. Taxonomy (NCBI): domain Bacteria; kingdom Pseudomonadati; phylum Pseudomonadota; class Alphaproteobacteria; order Acetobacterales; family Acetobacteraceae; genus Komagataeibacter; species Komagataeibacter ossonobensis. The sequence goes on from NZ_JBXAYQ010000001.1 coordinate 144,368, forward strand.
GATAACGCGCCCGCCTTTGTCACCGGGCGCGTGGTGCGTGATACCAGCGGTCTGTATGCCCGTGCCGTGCTGCTGGCGATCAATCCCGACACGGCGGTCCGCAAGGGGGGAATCGCGCTGGATGGATCGGGGCTGGTGGGCCGGGTGACCGAGGTGGGCAAGCGTTCGGTCCGCGTGCTGCTGATTACCGATTCGTCCAGCCGCCTGCCGGTCACGCTGGAATCCAGCCATGCGGCGGCCATCATGGCGGGGGATAACACCGCCCTGCCGCGCATCATCTTCTATCCGCAGGATAACGTCCCGATCGAGGGGGAACGTGTCGTGACCAATGGGGAAATCGAAAGCCTGCCGGCGGGCCTGCCCGTGGGGCATGTGCATTACCTGCGGCCGGGGCAGCCTGTCGTGGTGCCGGCGGCGGCGCTGGACCATATCGATATCCTGCGCATATTCGATTACGAGGACAGCGTGTCCCCGCCCGATGCCCCGGGCCGCGTGCCGCTGCCCAATGTCGGGCGGACCATGTCCCTGCCATCACAGTTTCAATCCCATCCCGATCAGGGGCTGCATGGATGAAAACCTTCACGCCGCCCCCGATCCGGCCCGGCATCCACCCGCGTTCGGGGCTGGGTTACCGCATTGACCATGGCATGCGCAGCAGCGTGCCATGTCTGTTCGTGTTTTTCGTGGCACTGGTGCTGTCCGCACCGCTGAACCTGCCGGGGCAGGTGGAACTGATGCCCGCCGTCATCATGGCCACCGTTTTCCTGTGGTCGGTGTTCGTGCCGGTGTTCATGCCCTCGATTGCCGTGTTCATGCTGGGCATATGGGTGGATATCCTCAGCTTCGGGCCGGTGGGGGTCATGCTGTTGATGATGCTGATCGTGCATGGCATCGCGCTGTCGGGACGTTACACGCTGGCACGGGTTAATTTTTTTGTACTCTGGTTTGTGTTTGGCGTGGTGATGGTGGGCATTACGGCGCTACAATGGGTGCTGTGTTCCGCACTGGCCTTGCATATTGTGGAGTTTCTACCCTTTGTTTTCGAGACAGTCCTGGCCTTCGGCAGTTTTCCTGTCCTGTATACGGGGTTTGTCTGGACCTATCGTTTTGTCGTCAACAACGCGGACCCTTCCTGAAGCGGATGCGATCGTGCGCCCGCGCCGGATAAATGAATGAAGTTTCGTAAGAAGAAATCCGGCAACCGGCTCATGTCCCGTCCCGAGGAAGGCAAGAATCCTTCCCGTGGCGTCTTCACCCGCCGTGCGCTCGTGCTTATGGCGGCACAGGGCGCCGTGCTGGGGGCATTGGGGGAACGTCTGTACGGGCTTCAGGTTCTCAACGGCAGCCATTATGCGAAGCTTGCGGAAAACAACCGCCTGAGCAAACGCTTCTTCGCGCCGCCACGCGGGCGGATCACGGACCGTTTCGGCATTTCAGTCGCATCCAACCGCATTAACTGGCGCGCGCTGCTGCTGGCGGAAGAAACCACCGACATTGCCGGGACGCTGGAACGGTTTGGCCAGCTTGTGCCGCTGGAGCCGCGTGACCTGACGCGTATCGAACATGAACTGAAGCACAAGCGGCGGTTTATCCCGATCATGCTGCGTGATTTCCTGTCATGGGATGACATGGCGCGGCTGGAACTGAACATGCCCTCGCTGCCCGGCGTGCTGATTGATGTGGGCACCACGCGCGTCTATCCCTTTGGCCCGTTACTGGCGCATGTGGTGGGCTATGTCGCCCCGCCCGCGGAAAAGGACGTGGTGCATAATGCCGAACTGGCGCTGCCGGGCATGCGCGTCGGCCGTTCGGGGATCGAGCAGACACAGGACAGCAACCTGCGCGGGCAGGTCGGCTCGGTCGAGATGGAGGTCAACGCCGTTGGTCGCGTCATGGCTGAACTGGACCGTGACGAGGGACTGGCGGGGGACGAGATCGCCCTGACCATCGACAGCGGCCTGCAGCAGCAGGTGCTGGGCCGCATTGCCGACCAGTCGGCCAGCGCCGTGGTGATGGACTGCCGCAATGGCGAAGTGCTGGCCATGGTCAGCAACCCGTCATTTGATCCCTCCCTGTTCGATAGTGGCGTAAGCCAGGCCCAGTGGATCGAATGGACCAACAACAGCCAGACCCCGCTGATCAACAAGGCGGTGTCGGGACTGTACCCGCCCGGTTCCACCTTCAAGCCCGCCGTGGCCATGGCGGCGCTGCGTGCGGGCACGCTGTCGCCATCTGACCGGATTTCCTGCCCCGGTTACATTGATGTGGGCGGCACGCGCTTCCACTGCTGGTCGCGCTATGGGCATGGGTCGATCAACCTGCGCCAGGGGCTCAAATATTCCTGTGACGTCTTCTTTTACGAAGTCGCGCGCCGTACCGGCATGGACGCGATCGCGGCCACGTCCGAACTGTTCGGGCTGGGTGCGAAGCTGCCTGAAATCGAGCTGCCCCATGTGCGCCAGGGCCTGATCCCCACGCCGACATGGCGGCGCAAGCACGGGCACCACTGGAATGGCGGCGATACCATTGTCAGCGGCATCGGGCAGGGATTCGTGCAGGTCACGCCGCTGCAACTCGCGACCTATGCGTCCCGCATCGCCACGGGGCGTGACGTGCAGCCGCACCTGATCCGTTCCATCGCAGGCCGCACGGCGGCGTTGACCGACCTTGGCCATGCATCGGGTATGGACATGCCCGACCAGTTCTTTCAGGACATCCGCGCGGGCATGTTCGCCGTGGTGAATGAGGAAGGGGGTACGGCCCCCAAGGCCCGGCTGGATATTCCGGGCGTGCAGATGGCGGGCAAGACCGGGTCGGCGCAGGTGCGTCGCGTCTCGCGCGCGATGCGTGAAAGCGGGCACTTCAATTCCGCCAACCTGCCATGGGAATACCGGCCGCATGCGCTGTTCATCTGCTATGCCCCGTATGACGCGCCGCGTTATGCCACGGCGGTCGTGATCGAGCATGGCAATGCGGGTGCGGATGTCGCCGCCCCCCTTGCGCGTGATATCATGACCGATACCCTGCGCCGCGATCCGGTCAACCACCGTGAACCGCCGGGGCAGGAAGTGGCACAGGCCGAGGTGGACTGAACCACCCGGCAGTGATCCCGTCCGGGGCCACGCCATTGCCGTGCCTGTTGTGGAGAATGGAATGAAATTCCAGAAACGCCTGCTGCGCGCCGAACCCAATTTCCAGATCCTGACCAAGCTATGGCAGGTCAACTGGCTGTATGTGCTGCTGATCTGCGCGCTGGCGGTGGTGGGGTATGGGGCACTGTATTCGGCAGGTGGCGGCACGTCGCGCCCGTTTGCGGGGCCGCAATCCATCCGCTTCTGCTTTGGCGTGGTCATGATGCTGGGTATTTCACTGATGAGTCCGGGCATACTGGTACGCATGGCGTGGCCGCTTTACATCTTCTCGCTCATCCTGCTCGTCGCCGTGCTGCGTATGGGGCATGTGGGCAAGGGGGCGGAGCGATGGCTCATGCTGGGTGGGATGCAGGTGCAGCCATCGGAACTGGCCAAGATCGCCCTCGTCCTCATGCTGGCGGCATGGTTTCACAAGATCAGTTACCGCCGCATGGGCAATCCGCTGTTTCTGGTGCCGCCTGCCCTGATGGTGCTTGTGCCGGTCGCCCTTGTACTCAAGGAACCCAACCTTGGCACCGCCGTCATCATCGGCACGGTGGGGGCCTGCATGTTCTTTGCCGCGGGCATGCGGCTATGGCAGATCGCGCTGCTGATCCTGCCCATGCCGTTTCTGGCAAAGATTGCCTATGGCCACCTGCATGATTACCAGAAGGCGCGGGTCACCACCTTCCTGCATCCCGAAAGTGACCCGCTGGGGGCGGGCTACAACATCATCCAGTCCAAGATCGCGCTGGGGTCAGGCGGCATGTGGGGGCAGGGTTACCTGCACGGCACGCAGGGACAGCTGAACTTCCTGCCTGAAAAACAGACCGACTTCATCTTCACCATGATTGCCGAGGAATGGGGGTATGTCGGTGGCGTTACCGTCATTGGCATGCTGCTGCTGCTGGTTTTTGGCGGCATGCTGATTGCCATGCGCAGCCGTAACCAGTTCGGGCGACTGCTGGGGCTGGGCATTTCGGTCAACTTCTTCCTGTACTGCGCGGTCAACCTGTCCATGGTGATGGGGGCGATTCCAGTGGGGGGCGTGCCGCTGCCGCTGATTTCCTATGGCGGGTCGGCCATGCTGATGGTCATGTTCGGTTTCGGGCTGCTCATGTCCGCATGGGTGCATCGCAATGATACCTTTGGCGAAACGCTGGAGAACCGGGACTGATGGCGGGCATTGTCCCGCCCACGGCTGCTGTTCACCGTGCCTATCGCCTGAGTACCTATCACGCGCGTGGCCTGCCGGTTATCCGCATTGGCCAGCCGCCGCGCTGGCGGGGCAGGGTGCCAGAAGGCGATATCGTGCTGCTGAGCGCATGCAATCCCGGTGGTCGGCTGCATGCGGATGGCTGGAACCGGCGGATGATGCGCGCACTGGCGCGGTATCTACATGACGTGCCGCATGCATTGGGTGAAGGACGGCTGGGCCGGTGGTCCGAACCGCTTTATGCGGTGCGGGTGCCGCTGGCGCGCGGGCTGTGGCTGGCGCGGCTGTTTCGGCAGAATGCGGTGGTCGTGCTGCATGGCGCGCGGCCCGCGCGGCTGGTGTATCTGGCGTAAGGAAAGAAGTTTCTGGTTAAGCTTTTTTCAGGGCCTGTTGGGAATTATGCTTTTTTGAAGTCTCTGAATATGATTCAAAGGCCATATGGATCGCTTCATACTGACAGATGCCCAATGGGCGCAAATGGAACCGCTGTGCCTTGGCAAGAAAACAGATCGCGGGCGCAGCGGGCAGGACAACCGTCTTTTCATTGAGGCGGTCCTCTGGATTGCCCGGACCGGCAGTCCATGGCGGGACCTTCCGACGTATTTCGGACATTGGAACTCTGTCTATTCCCGTTACAGCGACTGGATGAAAGCCGGTGTTTTCAAACGGCTTTTTGAAGCGGTCTCTGACGATGCCGACATGGAATATGCGATGATCGACGGCACGGTGGTCCGGGTTCACCGCCATGGCCAAGGCGCAAAAGGGGGACCCGAAGTCAGGCGATAGGACGCAGTGTGACGGGATGGTCCACCAAGATCATCGCCATGACTGACGCCCTGGGCAATCTGGTCCGCTTCACGCTTATCCCCGGCCAGCATTACGATACGGTCGGCATGGCGCCTCTTCTCGAAGCAGCCGATTTTGGGGCACTCCTTGCCGACAAGGCTTTCGACGTCCACTGGATTGTGGACGCCATACGCGCGCAAGGCGCCTGCGTGGTCATTCCCCAGCGCAGGAACCGTATCAACAGATGCCCGTTCGATGGAGCCCTGTTCAAGACGCGCCATCTTGTCGAGAACTTCTTCTGCAAACTCAAGGAGTTCAAGCGTATCGCCATGCGGAGCGACAAGACGGACAGATCATTCGCAGCGATGATTTATCTCACCGCTGCAATCATCAATTCACGTTAATTCCCAACAGGCCCCAAAAAGCTTAAAAAGAATGCCGCCTTTTTGGAAAAAAGGCGACACCCAAAACGTCTATCAGTAGTCTGTTCAGCCCTCGATCTGGCTGAAATCAGCAATCAGTACCGTCATGCGGCACAGTTCCGACAGCAGGCGCAGGCGGTTGGCGCGCACGGCGGGATCGGTGTCATTCACCGTGACCTTGTCAAAGAACTGGTCAAGGGTCGGGCGCAGGGCCGCCACGTCACGCATCGCGTCCGCGTAGCGTTCCTGTGCGATGGCCTGCTCGACAGCCGGTATGGTCTTCTGCAACTGTTCGGCCAGCGCCTTTTCCTCTGGCTGGGTGTACAGCGCCGGGTTGGGCGTGCCCTCATGCGGGCCATCCTTGCGGTCCTCGATGCGCAGGATGTTGGCCGCGCGCTTGGTCGCCGCCAGCATGTTGCGCCCGTCCTCGGTCTCCAGCATGTCGGCAATGGCCTTGGCACGCGCCAGCAGGCGCACGATGTCGGTATCCGTATTGCCAACCGATACGGCCGCCAGGATGTCATGCCGCGCGCCTTCGCCACGCAGTTGCACGCGCAGGCGGTCGGCCACGAATTCCGGCAGAACGTCCAGATCGGGGGCAAGGCGCAGGGATTCGGGCAGCCCCTGTGCCGCTTCCCAGAACACCTTGGCCAGATCCAGACGCAGCCCGTTTTCACGGATGATGCGGATGACCCCCAGTGCTGCGCGGCGCAGGGCATACGGGTCGCCCGACCCACCCGGCTTTTCACCCACGGCAAAGAAGGCGACCAGCATGTCGATCTTGTCCGCCAGCGCGACCGTGACCGAAACCGGGGCATGGGGCACGTCGTCCTGCGGGCCACGCGGCATGTAATGCGCGCCAATGGCATCAGCCACTGCATCCGCTTCCCCATCATGACGGGCGTAATAGGCCCCCATGACGCCCTGCAGTTCGGGGAATTCCCCTACCATGCCGGTGGTCAGGTCCGCCTTGCACAGCAGGGCCGCGCGTTCGGCCTGTGCCCGGTCCGCCCCCGTCAGCGGGGCCAGCAGCCCGGCAAGGCGGACAATGCGCTGCACACGTGCGCCCTGGCTGCCAAGCGCGGCATGGAACACGATCTGGTCCAGCGCGGGCACGCGGCTTTCCAGCGTGCGGGCGCGGTCAAGGTCCCAGAAATGGCGGGCGTCGGCAAAGCGCGCGCGCAGCACGCGTTCGTTGCCTGCAATGGTCAGCGCACCGCCATCACGGGGCAGCAGGTTGGCGACGAAGGCAAAGCGGGGGGCGGCCGAGCCATCGGCGTTGCGCAGCGCGAAGTAACGCTGGTTCACGCGCATGGATACCTGCATCACCTCGGGCGGCAGGGTCATGAATTCGTCGTCGATCTGGCCCAGGAACGGCACCGGCCATTCGGTCAGGCCCGCGACTTCGTCAATCAGGCCGGGATCGGCCACGACGCTCAGCCCTTCCTCGGCGGCAAGGCTGGCCACACCCTCGGCAATGGTGGTGCGGCGCGCGGCTGCGTCAGGTTCGACCTGGTGGGCGCGCAGGCCATCCAGCCATTCCTTCGTGCTGCCGACCGCAAACGCGCCCGGGGCGGTGAAGCGGTGGCCTTCGGTCAGGTTGCCGGATTTCAGGCCATGGCCGTTATCCTCGCCTTCCGCCAGGGTGAAGTCCACGACCACGCCATCAAGGATGCACACGATCCGGCGCAGCGGTCGCACCCATGTAAAGGCGCTGCCCACACCCCAGCGCATGGATTTGGGCCATGGGAAGCGGCGCAGCAGGCCGGGCATGACATTGGCCACCTGCCGGGCGGCGGGGATGGGTGCGATCTCACGGTGCAGCACCCAGAAGCCGTTTTCCGCCACCAGCGCGTCACGGTCCACCCCATGCTTGCGCATGAAGCCCGCCAGCGCCTTGTCCGGCGCACTTTCACGCGGGCCGCGTTCGTTCACCGTGCCACCGGGCACGGTTGTATCGACCGTCAGCGACAGCGCGATGCGGCGGGGACCGGCAAATGCCGCAGCATTACGCGGGTTGAGCGGGCTGAGTGCCTCGCACACCAGGCGTTCAAGGTCAGCCGCCGCGCGTGTCTGCATGCGGGCGGGGATTTCCTCGGAAAAGAGTTCGATAAGAAGTTCGGGCATGATCTCTTATTCCTCGCCCGCCAGCCACGCTTCGCAGCAGCGTTTGGCCAGCGCGCGTACGCGGCCGATATAGGATGCACGCTCGCTGACGCTGATCACGCCGCGTGCATCAAGCAGGTTGAACAGGTGACTGGCCTTCAGGCACTGGTCATAGGCTGGCTGGGCCAGCCCCGCTTCGGCCAGGGCGGTCGATTCGCGTTCGGCGTCGATGAAGTGGCGATGCAGCATCTCCACATCCGCCACCTCGAAGTTGTGGCGGGAATAATCCTGCTCCGCGCGCAGGAAGACATCGCCGTATTTCAGGCCCTGCCCGTTGAAATCGAGGTCATAGACATTCTCGATTCCCTGCACGTACATCGCCAGCCGTTCCAGCCCATAGGTCAGTTCGGTCGAGGGCATGACGGTGGGAATGCCGCCAACCTGCTGGAAATAGGTGAACTGCGTCACCTCCATCCCGTCGCACCAGACTTCCCACCCCAGGCCCCATGCGCCGATGGTGGGATTTTCCCAGTCATCTTCCACAAAGCGGATGTCGTGTTCCAGCGGGTCGATGCCGATGGCGCGGTAGCTGTCCAGCAGCAGTTTCTGGCTGTCTTCCGGCGTGGGCTTGAGCAGTACCTGATACTGGTAATAGTGCTGCAGCCGATTCGGGTTTTCGCCATAGCGGCCGTCGGATGGACGGCGGCAGGGCTGGACATAGGCTGCCTTCCACGGTTTCGGGCCCAGTGCGCGCAGCGTGGTGTGCGGCGACAGCGTGCCCGCGCCCACTTCGGTATCGTAGGGCTGGAGGATGGCGCAGCCCTGATCGGACCAGAACTGGTGCAGTTTCAGGATCAGCCCCTGAAACGACAGCGGGCGGGAAGACGTGGGTGATCGGGGCACGGGGGCCGGGTCCATGAACAAGATGCTCCGCAAAACGGGGACAGGTATGCACCATCTGGCGCAAAATCGCCGAACAGCATACCGTTATGCGGCCCCGACCGGAAGGTAGGGCGTGCCCTGAGCCGGGATCGGCCCTGCATGGCAGGATCCGCCCTTGCTTATTGCGCCCGCACGAACCACATCGGCAGGGGAACGATATCCCCAGCCCAAGGCAGGACAGACAGGATGAATGACCAGGAACGCCAACTGATCACACAGTTTTTTGCCCGCGTCGGGGGCAATGCCCCCGGCAGCGTGCCCCAGACGGCAAACGCCCTTCCGCCGATCGACCCGCAGGCCGACCAGTATATCGGGGAGATGTTCCAGAAATATCCTGAAGCCCGTTACCGCATTACCCAGACCGCCGTGGTGCAGGAAGCCGCCCTGGCAGAGGCCCAGAACCAGATCCGCCAGCTTCAGTGGCAGGTGCAGCAGGCGCAGCAGCAGATCCAGCAGCTGCAGCAGCAGGCCCAGTCCCGGCCCGCGTCGGGTGGTGGCGGGTTCCTCAGCGGCATGTTCGGCGGTGGTCAGCAGCGCGCGCAGCAGGCGGCACCCCCGCCGGGCTGGGGAGGTAACGCGCCATCCGCCCCGCCGCCGCAGCCGGTCTATCCGCCGGGCATGCAGCCGGGCATGTTCCCCTCCCGCGGGTCGGGTTTCCTTGGCTCGGCCCTGACAACGGCGGCGGGTGTCGCCGGGGGCATGATGATGGGCAATGCGCTGACGGGCCTGTTCAGCGGGCACCATGACGCGGGTGGATTTGCCAGCGGGATGCCGCAGCCGGGTGGTGAGACGATCATCAACAACAACTACGGTGACAGCACGGCGGGCACCGGTGGTGCCGATCCGTTCGCCGGTGGCGGCACCAGTGCCGATTCCGGCTTTGACGCCGGTGGTGGGGATGATGGTGGCGGATTCGACGGCGGCGGTTTCGACGCGGGCGACGACAACAGCTTCTGACCGGCCCATGGCGCGGCAGGGAAGGGGCATCCACTATGGGTGCCCCTTTTTTTTCCAAGTGGCGTTTCCTGAAGCTTCCTGAAAAATGCTTCGTCAGAAATTTTCATGTTTATCAGTGATTTGTTTTCAAATCGCAGCAGGGGAAAGGGCAGGGCATGACACAGCGGGAATTCATGCTCGACCTGCCGCCTTCCCCTGTTCCGAAGCATGAGGTGCTTGATACGGGGGCCGCTGTGCTGCGTGGCCATGCCGCCATGCAGGCGGCGGACATGCTGGCGGGCATAAAGCAGATTGCGCGGCTTTCCCCCTTCCGGCGCATGACGACGGCGGGCGGCGGCACGATGTCGGTTGCCATGACCTGCTGCGGGGCTGCTGGCTGGTGCAGTGATGCGCGTGGGCACCGTTATGAAACTCGTGATCCCCTGACCGGCCGGTCGTGGCCCGCTTTGCCGCCTGCGTGGCGGGCATGGGCCACCGACGCCGCGCGGCTGGCGGGGCATGACGGTTTCGTGCCTGATACCTGCCTGATCAACGGATATCGCCCGGGTGCGCGCATGGGGCTGCATCAGGATGATGATGAACGGACGGATGCGCCGGTTGTGTCCGTCTCCTTCGGCCTGCCCGCCATGTTCCAGTGGGGCGGGTTGCAGCGTACTGACCCGGTCCGGCGCATTCCCCTGCTGCATGGGGATGTCGTGGTTTGGGGCGGCCCGTCACGGCTGGTGTTCCATGGTATCGTAGCATTGCGGGCGGGCCAGCACCCGGTGACGGGGCCGTGCCGTTACAACCTGACCTTCCGGCGGGTGTGGTAAGGTCGTGCGGCCTCAGGGCTGGCGAAACGGCCGGCTTCCCAGAAAAATGCTGGACAAAGTCTGCACCTCTTCGCGCCGTGTCCAGAACTGTCCGATATCCATGTTGGTGATCCGGAACAGGTCATCGGGATTACAGTGGCCCATCAATGCGCCAGATATGAGCTAGCTGAAAATATCAAACGCCTGCGCGCATATGACGGGGTCCGCGCATTTATGCTGGGTCAGGCAGGTGATGGCCTGCTTCAGTTGCCGGAATTCCCTGTTATCCCACACGCATTCTTCATGCAGCCTGCCGATGAATGCATGGTCGCTGAAATATGGGTTGAAGGGGGTAGTGCGGGCGATGGTCCGTTCTGCCCTGGTCATGATCCATGACTGGCCCGTTCCTTTATCGGACCATCATGGCGCTATTGCACCCTGTCAGGAAAGGCGGAAGGGGAAGGCGACACCAGCAACCGTCGGGCATGTAGATGGAATGGAAGTTTTTGGTGACGCTTTTTTCAAAAAAGCTTCGGAAAGAATACCGCCTTTTTAAAAAAAGGCGGTACCCGAAAACTTTTATTTTTATCAACTGATTATGGGATATCAGGCCTTGAGCGCCGCAGCCTGTTTCGCGCGTGCCGTAATTGCCGCGACATCGGGCGTGCCCGGGGGTACCAGCCATGATCCACCCACGCACAGAACGGAGGGCAGGCCCAGCCAGTCTGCTGCCGTATCGGCCTTGATGCCGCCGGTGGGGCAGAAACGCGCCTGACCGAACGGGGCGGACAGGGCCTTCAGCGCCGGGATGCCACCTGCCGCAACGGCGGGGAAGAACTTGAAATGCGTAAGCCCCAGGTCCAGCCCGCGCATGATGTCGCTGGCATTGGCCGTGCCGGGCAGCAGCGGGACTTCGCACGCGTTTGCGGCATGGGCGACATTGGCGGTCAGGCCTGGGCTGACGATAAAGCGGGCACCCGCGTCAACCGAACTTTTCAGGTCATCGCCATTCAGCACGGTGCCAGCGCCCACAACGGCGCCTTCCACCTTCGCCATCTCGGCAATGACATCCAGTGCGCATTCGGTGCGCAGGGTGACTTCCAGCGCGCGCAGGCCACCGGCCACCAGGGCCTCGGCCACCGGGCGGGCATGGGCGGGATCGTGAATGACCAGCACCGGGATAACCGGGGCAAGGGTCATGATGTCTTCAATGCGGGCCATGTCGGCTTCCCTTTTTTACAACGGTTCGCGGCGTATGCGCCGGGGTTCAGGCGTCTTCTTGTGCCGCCATGTGGTCCATGGAGGCAAGGATGGCCGAGGCCCCCTGCTCCGGCATGTCCACATTTGCGCGCATGAGTGCGAACAGTTCGCGCCCCGTGCCAAACTGCGGCGCGGGCGGACGTGATGGCGTGCGGTTCGCCAGTTCCGTGGCCGAAACCAGCGCATCAATCTGGCCCGTCTGCGCGCACACACGCACCATGTCCCCGTCGCGCAGCAGCGACAGCGGGCCGCCGACATAGGCTTCGGGGCCGATATGGATGGCGGCGGGCACCTTGCCGCTTGCGCCCGACATGCGGCCATCGGTCACCAGCGCCACCTTGTGCCCGCGGTCCTGCAGTACGGCCAGTGTTGGCGTCAGCTTGTGCAGTTCGGGCATGCCATTGGCGGCGGGACCCTGAAAGCGCACGACGACAACCACGTCACGGTCCAGCTTTCCATCACGGAAGGCCGTCAGCACGTCCTCCTGATGGTCGAACACGGCGGCCGGGGCCTCGATCGTCCAGCGTTCGGGGGCGACGGAACTGGTCTTGTAAATGCCACGGCCCAGATTGCCGTCCATGACCTTCATGCCGCCATCGGCACGAAACGGGTTGGCGGGTGCGCGCAGGATGGTGTCATCGGTGGAGGGACCGGCTTCTTCCCACGCCAGTGCATCGTCCTTCATGCACGGCTTCGTGCGGTATTCGGCAAAGCCGCCACGGGCCACGGTCATGATGTCGGGATGCAGCAGCCCCGCATCCAGCAGGGAACCGATCAGGCTGGGCATGCCGCCCACCGTGTGGAAGGCGTTTACGTCTGCCGACCCGTTGGGATAGACGCGGGTCAGTTGCGGTACGATGGAGGATAGTTGGTCCAGATCGTCCCAGTCGATCACGATACCCGCTGCCCGCGCCATGGCGGGCAGGTGGATGGCCAGGTTGGTGGACCCGCCCGTGGCCAGCAGGCCGACGGCCGCGTTGACAATGGCGCGTTCATCCACGCACAGGCCCAGCGGACGATAGTCGTCGCCGCGTGCGCCGATTTCGCTCAGGCGGTGGATGGCGGCCCGCGTCAGTTCCTGCCGCAGCTTCGTATTGGGCGGCACGAAGGAGGAACCGGGCAGATGCAGCCCCATTACCTCCATCAGCATCTGGTTGGTGTTGGCCGTGCCATAGAACGTACAGGTGCCCGCCGCGTGGTAGGAATCGGATTCCGCATCCATCAGCCGCTCCTTGTCCACCTTGCCTTCGGCGTAAAGCTGGCGGATGCGCTGCTTTTCGCTGTTGGGCAGCCCCGATGGCATCGGGCCAGAGGGGATCAGGATGGTGGGCAGGTGGCCAAAGCGCAGCGCGCCGATCAGCAGGCCGGGCACGATCTTGTCACAGATGCCCAGCATCGCCACGCCTTCGTACATGCCGTGGCTCAGCCCCACCGCCGTGGACATGGCGATCACGTCGCGGCTGAACAGGGAAATTTCCATGCCCGGCTGCCCCTGCGTCACGCCATCACACATGGCGGGTGTTGCCCCCGCCACCTGCGCCGTGCCGCCCACTTCGCGCGCGAACAGCTTGATCTGGTCGGGATAGCGGCCATAGGGCTGATGGGCGGACAGCATGTCGTTGTAAGACGTTATGATTCCGATATTCATGCCACGCGCCGACCGCAGCCCCGTCTTGTCATCACCCGATGCCGCGATGGCGTGCGCAAGGTTGCCGCAGGCCAGGCGGGGACGGCTTATGCCGTTTTCACGTTCACGCGCAATCAGGTCCAGATAGGCGCGGCGGGTACGGGCCGAACGGGAAATGACCCGTTCGGTCACGGCGGTCAGGACGGGGTGCAGGGTCATGGAATCTCACAGACATTGATAGACCTGCCCGCAGGCGGGGCGGGCGGATGCGCCATCCATTGCACCGGCAACGACAGCGGGTTTAAAAGCGGCCGGAATGTGCGAATATCCTGTGACCGCATGGCGAATGGTGATTTATTGGAAAAAATAAGCACAGATCAAGACATAAAATTATAAAAATAATCACAAATACATAACTTAATTATTAAATCGAACATTCATATGCCTGTGGCCGCACATGCTCGTCCCACCTGTCCCGTCCTGATGGGCCGGATACAGGTGACGGTTTTCCCGGATGCGAGAGGGGAAATGGCATATGAAAAGGTGTATTTCGGTGAACCGGACCATGAACCCGGCAGGTTCGCATTGCTGTGCGCGAACGTATCCGGCAACGGGTTTGAACGCCCGGAAATGGCGTATGGCCCGAAGGGAAGGGTCTGCATGGCAATGGAAAAGGGAAGACAGGAAATGGTGAGCCGGGTGGGGCTCGAACCCACGACCATTCGATTAAAAGTCGAATGCTCTACCGACTGAGCTACCGGCTCACATCACCTGTATGAAGGCGCTGTCCATGGTCAGAAACCGTGGCGTCACACCTTGGGCAGGTCTCTAAACATCCCCGGCGGGGGTGTCAACCTGTGCATGAGTGCATAAGGCTGGCAAAAACAGGCTGTGGTACCGGTGACGCGCCATGGGCGTCAGGCCACCGGTCACAGCCCGGGCTGGCCGGACGGCCACGCCGCAATGGGGCGCGTCGTCCGGTCGTCTACTGAAAAATCAGGCTTCGGCGTCAGCCGGGCGCATCTTGATGATGCGGTCGGGATCCTGAACCATGCCGCTCTGGCCCGCGCCACGCTTGACCTTGTCAATGTGGTCCATGCCTTCGATCACCTGGCCCACGATGGTGTACTGGCCATCAAGGTGTGGGGAGGGTTCGAACATGATGAAGAACTGGCTGTTCGCGCTGTCGGGGTTCATGGTGCGGGCCATGCCGACCGTACCGCGTTCGAACTTGGCCTTGTTGGTGAACTCGGCCTTCAGGTCCGGCAGCTTGCTGCCTGACGTGCCGGTGCCCGTCGGGTCGCCGCCCTGCGCCATGAAGCCGTGGATCACGCGGTGGAAGGGGGTGTTGTCATAAAATCCTTCCGCCGCCAGCGTGCGGATACGTTCGGCCGCCAGCGGTGCGATGTCGGGACGCAGGCGGATCACCACCCGTCCTGTCTTGAGATCCATGTTGATCAGGTCGGACTTGTTTTCTGTAGCAGACATCGTGATCCGTTTCGTAAAATGAAGGGTTGGAGGAACGGGACCAGACATATGGCCCCGGTCCATCAGCCACGCAGGCGGCTGAGAATGTGCCTGCGGGTAAAGGGCGGGACAAAACCGGAAATGTCCCCATCCAGCCGGGCGATTTCCTTGACCAGCCGGGAGGAGATGTACTGGTGCCCCTCCCGCGCCATCAGGAACAGCGCGTCAATGTCCGGTGCCATATGCTGGTTCATACCAAACATCTGGTTCTCATACTCGAAATCCGCAACCGCCCGCAGCCCGCGAATGATTGCATGCGCCCCATGCGTACGCGCAGCATGCACCACCAGCCCGGTAAAACCGACCACGGTAATGGGAATGGTGCGCCCGGCATTCAGCGGTTCGATATCGGTGCGCAGGCACAAAAGCCGTTCTTCCAGCGGGAGGAGGGGATGCTTGTCGCGGTTTTCCGCAACCCCGATCACCAGCCGGTCAACCAGCCCGGCCGCACGTTCGATGATATCCATGTGCCCGCTGGTCACGGGATCGAACGTGCCGGGGTAGAACCCCGTCCGGATGGTCGTAGCCTCAGTCATCCTGCCCTGCATCGCGGGTGGGGGCGTCATCGGTGGTGGGTTCGCTCACGTCCCCTTCGCCGTCCTCGCCTTCCTCCCCGTCATCCATGACCGGGAAAACGCTGGTGACTTCTTCGGTGTCATTCAGGCGGAACAGCGTTACGCCACTGGCCTGACGCGACATGATGCGCACCTGGTTGATGGGCAGGCGGATCAGGCGGCCGGCATCGGTCACCAGCATGATATCCGTGCCCGCCAGCACCGGCAGCGTCGCCACCACGGCATTGCCACGCTTGTTGGCGGAGAAGGTCATGTTGTTGATGCCCTGCCCACCACGGCCGCTGACACGGTAATCATAGGCCGAGGACCGGCGGCCATAACCCGCATTGCTGACGATCAGCAGCACTTCCTCCGCCGCTTCCAGTTCGGCAAAGCGTTCGGGCGTCAGGGGCAGGTCATCGGCCGGGGTCTCACCGTCATCGGCGGGTGTGACCTCATCCGTATCCTCGCCTTCAAGGGCAGCTTCCGCGCGGCGGCGGGTATTGGCCATGCGCAGGTAGGCGGCGCGTTCCTCCACCGTGGCCTCGACATGGTTGAGCACGCACAGGCTGTTCACGCTGTCGCCCTCGGCCAGTCTTATGCCACGCACGCCCGAACTGCCGCGCCCGGCGAACACGCGCAGCGTATCATCGGTGATCTGGAAGCGGATGCAGCGTGCATTGCGGGTGCCCAGGAACACGTCCTGCCCTTCGCGGCAGGTGGCGACGCCGATCAGGCGGTCGTCCTCGTCCAGCTTCATGGCGATCAGGCCCGACGAGCGGATGTTGCGGAAATCGCTCAGCCGGTTGCGCCGCACGCTGCCCGATGCGGTGGCGAAGACAAGGTGCAGGTTTTCCCACAGTTCCTCATCCTGCGGCAGGGGCAGGACAGCGGTGATCGTGTCGCTGCCAAGGTCGGGCAGCAGGTTGACCAGCGCGCGGCCCTTTGCGGTCGGGCTGGCTTCAGGCAGGCGCCAGACCTTTTCCCGATAGGCCTTGCCGCCGGAGGAGAAGAACAGCACCCACTGGTGCGTATGCGCGTTGAACGAACGGACAATGATGTCATCGCCCCGCCGTCCCGCCGCCGTGCGGCCACGCCCACCCCGGTTCTGCGCGCGGAATACATCCAGCGGGGTGCGCTTGATGAAGCCTTCGCGCGTGATGGTGACAACCATCTGCCCCGGCTCGATCAGGCTTTCATCAGTCTGGTCACCGGCATAATCGGCAATGTCGGTCGCGCGCGGCGTGGCCAGTTCGGCGCGGATGGTGGTCAGTTCGTTGCGCATGACCTCCATGCGGCGCGGGCGGCTGGCGATGATGTCCAGCAAGTCGTTGATCTTGACCGCCACTTCGGACAGTTCCTGCTGGATCTTGTCACGTTCCAGCCCGGTCAGGCGCTGCAGGCGCAGTTCAAGGATGCCGCGGGCCTGTGCTTCCGTCAGGTGGACCTTGCCATCAATGATGACATTGCCCTCGTCATGGATCAGTTCCAGCAGCGGCGCCACATCAGCCGCATCCCATGCGCGCGCCATCAGCGCCGCACGGGCGGATGCGGTGTCGGGGGCCGCGCGGATCAGCGCGATCACCGCGTCGATATTGGCCACCGCGATGACAAGGCCCACCAGCAGGTGGCCACGGTCACGCGCCTTGTTCAGGTCAAAGCGCGCGCGGCGCAGGATCACGTCCTCGCGGAAGCGGATGAACGCTTCCAGCACGTCCTTCAGGCCCATCAGGCGCGGCTGCCCGCCATCAAGGGCCAGCATGTTTACGCCGAACGAGGTCTGGAGCTGAGTGAAGCGGTAGAGCTGGTTCAGCACCACCTCCGGCGTCGCCTCGCGCTTGATCTCGATGACGATGCGCATGCCCGAACGGTCGCTTTCGTCACGGATGTCGGAAATGCCCTCGACCTGCTTGGCGCGCACCAGGTCGGCAATGCGTTCCTGCAGCGTGGCCTTGTTCACCTGATACGGGATCTCGGTCACGATGATCGCGCGGCGGTCCTTGCGGATTTCCTCGATCTCGGCCTTCGCACGGATGATGACCGACCCGCGACCCGTTTCGAACGCGCTGCGGATGCCGGCGCGCCCCAGGATGGTGCCCCCGGTGGGGAAGTCCGGTCCCGGCACGTATTCCAGCAGGTCATCCAGCGTCATGTCGGGACGCGCGATCAGTGCAAGGGTCGCGTCAATGATTTCTGTGGGGTTGTGCGGCGGGATGTTGGTCGCCATGCCCACCGCAATGCCGGACGCGCCATTGACCAGCAGGTTGGGGAAGGCGGCGGGCAGGATTGTCGGTTCCTGCTCGCTTTCGTCATAGTTGGGCTGGAAATCGACGGTATCGCGGTCGATGTCATCCAGCAGGAAGGACGCGGCCTTGGCCAGGCGTGCTTCGGTATAACGCATGGCGGCGGGCGAATCCCCGTCGACAGACCCGAAATTGCCCTGCCCGTCGATCAGCTTCACCCGCATCGACCATGACTGTGCCATGCGCACCATGGCGTCATAGATCGAGGAGTCGCCATGCGGATGGTATTTACCCATCACGTCACCGACCGCGCGGGCCGATTTGCGATAGGGCTTGTCGTGGGTGAACCCGCTTTCGCGCATGGAATACAGGATGCGGCGATGCACCGGCTTCAGTCCGTCGCGCACGTCCGGCAGGGCGCGGCTGACAATGACGGACATCGCGTAAGCGAGGTAGGAGGAGCGCATTTCCTCCTCGATCGTGACCGGCAGCATGTCGGACGGGGGCAGGGGATCGTCGGGTATCTCGGTCAAGGCAGTTCCGTCATGTCAGGGTTATCCACCCCCGTGGCCGTGCAGGCACGCGGGTGGAACGGAAGGCAAGGCTATGGCCGGGGCGCGGCCATCATGTCCCTGCATATGTATAGCATGTCTTGTCCCCCGGCGCGAAGCGCCACGCGAGGGGGGGAAGGCGGGCCTAGAACGGGATTTCGTCGTCCAGGTCGCTGCCGCCGGCAGGCGCGTCCCAGCCACCACCGCCACCGCCGCCCGTGGCGGGACGTTCGTTACGCTGGGGCTGCTGGCGCGCGGGCGCGCTGTAGCCGCCACCACCACCACCACCACCGCCGCCGCCATAGCCACCGCTCATGTCATCGCCGCCACCGGCGTCACCACCACGGTTGCTGTCCAGCAGCACAAGGTCGCCACGGAAGCGGTCCACCACCACTTCGGTGGTGTAGCGGTCCTGGCCGCTCTGGTCGGTCCATTTGCGGGTCTGGAGCGAACCTTCAAGATAGACCTTGCGGCCCTTGCGCAGAAAACGCTCGGCCACGTCGCCAATGCGTTCGTTGAAGATGACGACACGGTGCCATTCCGTCCGCTCGCGCCGCTCACCCGATGAGCGGTCATTCCATGTATCGCTTGTGGCCAATGTCAGCGAGACGATCTTCGCCCCGCTCTGGCTGTTGCGGACTTCGGGGTCCTTGCCCAGGTTACCGACCAGAATGACCTTGTTGACGCTGCCCGCCATATGCTGTCCTGCTGCAGTTCGAGTATGGGACCGGCAGCGGGCCTGCCCCCTGCCGGATGCCACCACGGGCCGCCGGATGGCGACCGTGGCGAATAGATGCGGTGATCTTACCGGAATGTCCCCAAGAATGCGAGGGCAAGGACGATGCCGCTCTTGCCGTCCGGACAACTCGCCGGGACGGGCGGATGGACAGCGTTGTCGTGGCCTGCCCATCATGACCCTTGTCGTAATGGACCGTCAGGACCAGATATGGTGTGGCCCGAAATGGCGGCCGGTATCCGCTTTCCCGTACGGGAACGGAACAGGGAGAGTTCATGAGCGTTTCTTCGCGTCCGGAACAGGTTCCGGCGGCACAGCATGTCAGCCCGCAATCCATCCGTGTACGCGGGGCACGGGCACATAACCTGAAAAATGTCGATATCGACATACCCCGTGACGCACTGACGGTCATGACCGGGCTGTCCGGGTCGGGCAAGTCGTCGCTTGCGTTCGACACCATCTATGCCGAAGGGCAGCGGCGGTACGTGGAAAGCCTTTCGGCCTACGCACGGCAGTTCCTGGAGCTTATGGGCAAGCCGGACGTCGATTCGATCGAGGGGCTGTCACCCGCGATCTCCATCGAACAGAAGACGACGTCAAAGAATCCCCGCTCCACAGTCGGTACCGTAACCGAAGTGCATGACTATATGCGCCTTTTGTGGGCGCGCGCGGGCGTGCCGTATTCCCCCGCCACCGGCCTGCCGATCGAGGCACAGACGATCAGCCAGATGGTCGATCGCGTCATGGCCATGCCAGAAGGCACGCGGTTGATGCTGCTGGCCCCGGTGCTGCGCGACCGCAAGGGCGAATGCAAGAAGGAACTGGCCGAACTGCAGCGCAAGGGTTTCACCCGCGTGAAGGTAGACGGTACGCTGTACACCATTGACGAGGTGCCCGAACTCAACCGCCGCCTGCGCCACACGGTTGAAGCCGTGGTGGACCGCATCGTGGTCAAGGAAGGCATCGAAAGCCGCCTTGCCGACAGTTTTGAGACAGCACTCGGCCTGTCCGACGGTCTGGTCTATGCGGAAGAGGTGGTGAAGAACACACCGGAGGGCGCGGAAGCCCCGCGTACGGTGTTCTCATCACGTTTCGCCTGCCCGGTCAGCGGCTTTACATTGGAAGAGGTCGAACCCCGACTGTTTTCCTTCAACGCGCCGCAGGGTGCGTGCCCGGCCTGTGATGGCATCGGGCAGGAAACCTTTTTCGATCCGCGCCTGATCGTGCCCGACGAATCGCTTTCGCTGGGTGCAGGGGCGATCGCGCCGTGGCGCAACAGCCAAAGCCCGTATTACACCCAGACGCTGGCCTCCATCGCAAAGCATTATGGCGTGTCGATGGATACGCCATGGGAAGACCTGCCCGAAGGCGTGCGCGACGTGATCCTTGAAGGCGGGAAAGACCCGATCGAGTTCACGTATCGCGATGACCGCCGCGCCTACAGCCTGACCAAACCGTTCGAGGGCGTGGTCAGGAACCTGCGCCGCCGCATGGCGGAAACCGACAGCGTATGGGTGCGTGAGGAACTGTCGCGCTACCAGTCCGAAAAGCCATGCCATGTCTGCGATGGCGCACGCCTGCGGCCCGAAGCCCTGTCGGTCAGGGTCGCTGGGCTGAACATCGCGCAGGCATCCGATATGCCCATCCGCAAGGCGCTGGACTGGTTCGGCACGGTGGAAGCGACGCTGACGCCGCAGCGGGCCGAGATCGCGCACCGCATATTGCGTGAAATTCTCGACCGCCTGCGTTTCCTTGATGATGTGGGGCTGGATTACCTGACCCTGTCACGTGGATCGGCCACCCTGTCGGGGGGCGAAAGCCAGCGCATCCGGCTGGCCAGCCAGATCGGGTCAGGGCTGACGGGCGTGCTGTATGTGCTTGATGAACCCTCCATCGGGCTGCACCAGCGTGACAATGAACGCCTGCTGGGCACGCTCGACCGGCTCAAGAAACTGGGTAACACCCTGATCGTGGTCGAGCATGACGAGGACGCGATCCGCGCCGCCGACTGGCTGATCGACATGGGGCCGGGCGCGGGCGTGAATGGCGGCACGGTCGTGGCCGCCGGCACGCCGCAGGAAGTGGCCGAAAACCCCAACAGTCTGACCGGAGCGTACCTGTCAGGCCGCAAATGCATTCCCGTGCCCGCAAAACGCCGGAAAATCGACCCGAAGCGCGAACTGGTGCTGCACGGGGCCACGGGTAACAACCTGAAGGATGTGACGGCGAAGTTCCCGCTGGGCACCTTTACCTGTGTGACCGGGGTTTCGGGCGGTGGCAAGTCCACGCTGGTGATCGACACGCTGTACAAGGCGCTGTCGCGCAGGTTGATGGGATCGGGGCAGAATCCGGCGCCCTATACGGCCATCGACGGGCTGGACCAGCTGGACAAGATCATCGACATCGACCAGTCGCCCATCGGTCGCACGCCACGTTCCAACCCGGCGACCTATACCGACCTGTTCGGTCCCATCCGTGACTGGTTTGCCGAACTGCCGGAAAGCAAGGCGCGGGGATACAAGCCCGGGCGCTTCTCCTTCAACGTCAAGGGCGGGCGGTGTGAGGCCTGTCAGGGCGATGGGGTGCTGAAGATCGAGATGCACTTCCTGCCCGACGTGTTTGTCACCTGCGATACCTGCAAGGGGGCGCGCTACAACCGCGAAACGCTGGACGTAAAGTTCCGGGGCAAGTCGATTGCCGATGTGCTGGCCATGTCGGTGGATGAGGCGCTGCCCTATTTCTCCGCCGTGCCGCGTATCCGTGACCGGCTGGCCATATTGCAGAAGGTGGGCCTGGGCTACGTCGCCCTGGGCCAGCAGGCGACCACGCTGTCAGGGGGCGAGGCACAGCGCGTCAAGCTGTCCAAGGAACTGGCACGCCGGGCCACGGGCCGGACGCTGTACATCCTCGATGAACCCACTACCGGCCTGCATACCGAAGACGTGCGCAAGCTGCTGGAGGTGCTGCACGCGCTGGTGGACCAGGGCAACACGGTCGTGGTGATCGAACACAATCTGGAGGTCATCAAGACCGCGGACTGGGTGATCGACATGGGGCCGGAAGGGGGGGATGGCGGCGGACGGATCGTGGCCTGCGGCACGCCCGAACAGGTTGCGGCCAGCCCCGACAGCCATACGGGGCGATTCCTGCGTCCGCTGCTGGAACACAGGCCGCTGGTGCCGGTTCCCGAACCGGACGGGAAGCCGGTGGGCAAGAGAGGGGCACGCGGCAAAAAAGCCACAGCGGCCAAAGCGTCCGATCCCGTCAAAAAGAAGGGGAAACCGGTAAAAACCGGTCGTAAATCTGTAAAATAGACGTCTATTTTCGTGGGCGCTGATGACTGGGCTAAAAAAAACTTTGGCGGGGGTGCGAAAAACACTTGCGCCACAAGGCCCGCAGGCCCTATCAGCGCCTCTCTTGGCCCAAGGGGGCAATCTTGCCCAACAGGCTGTCTACTGGTTTGGGGGTACGTGATGAACGCACTTGCTCAACTGGGGATGGTCTCGGAACACCCGAGCGATAACCAGATCTCTTCAGCGCCGTTTTCGTCCGAGGACGACCGGAAGGATTATTTCGTCGAGAAAGACGGAATGAAGTTTGCGGGAACGCACCTTCTTGTCGATCTTTGGGATGCCCGGAATCTTGATGATCCCGAGCAGATCGACCGTACCCTGTGCGAAGCCGCCGTGACGGCCGGGGCTACGATTTTGCACAGTCATTTCCATCACTTCACGCCCAATGGTGGCGTGTCGGGCGTGGTCGTGCTGGCGGAAAGCCATATCTCGATCCACACATGGCCCGAGCGGAATTTCGCTGCCGTGGATATTTTCATGTGTGGGGCATGCGATCCGCATCTTGCGATCCCGGTCATGCAGCGCCTGTTCCAGGCCGGCCGGATCGAAGTGGATGAACAGCGCCGCGGGCGCGTGCAGCTTTAACCGGCTGTGGTCGGGACGGGGTTTACCCCCTGTTCCGATGTGACTTTCACGACAAAACAGAAGTGCCGGGCCGGATTGATTTCCGGCCCGTGCTTTTTCATGTGCATTGATTAGGACGGAAAGGGGGATCGCAATGTCCCGTGAGTGGATCAGCGAAGGCCTGTACGAAGGCTGGCGGCAGGAACTGCGTGTGGACCGGATGCTGGCGCGCAAAAAAAGCGCGTTTCAGGATATCGCCGTGTTCGAGAACGTCGATCTCGGTCGTGTGCTGATGCTGGATGGCGTGGTCCAGATCACGGAACGTGACGAATTCGTCTATCAGGAAATGCTGACCCACGTGCCCCTGCTGGAACATGGCGATGCGAAGCGCGTGCTGATCATCGGCGCGGGCGATGGCGGCGTGCTGCGCCGCGTGCTGGAACACGGCACCGTGGAAAAGGCCGTGATGGTCGAGATCGATGGTGACGTGATCGCATTGTCCAAGGAATTCCTGCCCTCCATCGCCGGGAATGCATGGAACGACCCGCGTGCCGAGGTGATCGTGGGTGACGGAATCGAATACGTGACCAATGCGGCGGATGGGTCGTTTGATGTCATCATCGTGGACAGCACTGACCCGATCGGTGTGGGCGAAGTGCTGTTTACCGATTCGTTCTACAAACACTGCGCCCGCATCCTGACAGCCAACGGCATTATCGTGAACCAGTGCGGCGTGCCGTTCATGCAGGCGGATGAACTGCGTGACACCAGCGCGCGGCGGGCACAGTTCTTCGATCATGTGTCGGCCTATGTCGCGGCGGTTCCCACCTATGTCGGTGGGTTCATGACGCTCGGTGTCGCAGCCAAGGGCAGCGTGCCGGGCCAACAGCCGGTCGATGTGATCCGAGCGCGCGCGCAGAAGGCAGGTATTGCGGACACCCGGTACTGGACGCCGGAAATGCACGTCGCATCCTTCACCCTGCCGCCCTATATCGCGCGGAACCTGCCGCGCTGACCCTGTGGTACGGATGAAATGAAAAAAAGGCCGGAGGGAAGTCCCCCCGGCCTTTTTTTATTGCGACGTCAGCAGGCCGTCAGGACCTGGGCGCAATGCGCGCGGTCTTGCGCAGGCTGACCAGTTCCACGCCCAGTTCCTTCACGCCCACTTCAAAGACCTTGAAATGGGGGGTGGCGAGATGGGTCTCGAACGCATCTTCGTCATCATAGACTTCCACCAGGATGACGGTCTGCGGGTCATCCATCGGGCTTACGGCCTCAAAGCGCTGGCAGCCGTTTTCATCGGCCACGGAATGCGCGCTGTCATAGGCGCACAGTTCGAGGAAATGGTCACGGTTTTCGGCAGGAACGCGGAATTCGGCCACGATGGTCAACGGGCTTGTGGTCATGGCGATGTATCCTTTTTTATATTACGACACCAGAACGTAGTGCCTGAATGCCGTGGTGTCACGGTGTCCGGAAGACGGGATGGTTTTCATGGATTGACTTGGCGCATCCGGTCATGTCAAGTCAGCTTTGTCGACACGGGAGAGACTGGCCCCGCGCCAGCGCCGAAGGAGCAACCGCCCCGGAAACTCTCAGGCCAAAGGACCGGTCGGCCGAGAATTCTGGAAAGAGGTGCCCCGATCCGGGCACCCGCCGACGGGATAGCGATCTCAGGCACATGCGACAGAAGGGGCACTTTTGAATCCATCCGGATTCGACAGGAGTGCCGCATGTCCACGCCGTTGTCCGCCCGTGTTTTCCCCTTCTCCCTGCTTCCTGTTTCCCGTTCCGCTGGCGCGTATCGTGCCATGTCACCCGCATGCCGTGCATGCGGGACGGCCTGCGCGCATGCGGACCTGCACAAGGCCCAGCCCGCATGACCCAGTCGCTGCTGCATACCCCGCTTTATGACCTTCATCTTGAACTTGGTGCCCGCATGGTACCGTTCGCGGGCTACGACATGCCGGTGCAGTATCCTGCCGGGGTCATGGCCGAACACCTGCATACCCGGGCAAAGGCGGGGCTGTTTGATGTCTCGCACATGGGGCAGGTGCGCATCCGCCCGAAATCCGGTCAGGTCGTGGACGCCGCCCATGCGCTGGAGGCACTGGTGCCAGCCGATATCGTCGGCCTGAAACCCGGTCGCCAGCGTTATGCCGTGTTCACCACGGCCGATGGCGGCATAAGCGACGACCTGATGGTCACCAACATGGGGGACTGGCTGCTGCTGGTGGTCAATGCCGCGTGCAAGGATGCCGATTTCGCGCATGTGCGTGCCGCGCTGGGGGCGACCTGTGATGTGGACATGCTGGCCGATCGCGCCTTGATCGCAGTGCAGGGACCGGCGGCCGAGGCTGCCCTTGTGGCCCTCAACCCAAAAGCCGCCGGGATGCGCTTCATGGATGTGGTGGAAATGGCGCTGGCGGGCGTGCCCTGCATCGTCTCGCGTTCCGGCTATACGGGTGAGGACGGATTTGAAATCGGCATGGCGAATGACGGCGCCCTTACCGTGGCCCGCGCCCTGCTGGCCCATCCCGATGTGGCACCCGTGGGCCTTGGCGCACGGGACAGCCTGCGGCTGGAAGCGGGGCTGTGCCTGTATGGTTCCGACATTGACCTGACCACGACCCCGGTTGAGGCCGCCCTTGAATGGTCCATCCAGAAAAGCCGCAGGCCCGGCGGTGCGCGGGCCGGTGGCTATCCGGGGGCTGCAATCGTGGCCGACCAGCTAGTCGATGGCACGACGCGCCGCCGCGTGGGCCTGCGCGCACAGGGGCGGGCACCGGTGCGTGGCGGGGCCGAACTGTTTGCCGATGAAGCGGGCACGCAGCCCGCGGGCCGCGTGACGTCGGGCGCGTTTGGTCCCAGCGTGGGTGGCCCCGTCGCCATGGGCTACGTGGCGGCTGACCACGCGGCCATCGGCACGGCACTGTTCGCCAGCGTGCGGGGCCGGTTGCTGCCGGTGGTGGTAACCGCGCAGCCTTTCGTGGCGGCGACGTTCAAACGCTAGGTTTCCCCCCTGTTTTTCAAACATATTTCAGATCAATGGAGCATGGACATGACCGTTTATTACACCAAGGAACATGAATGGCTGCGCGTTGAGGGTGACGTTGCGGTTGTCGGCATTACCGCCCATGCGGCGAACGAACTGGGCGAACTGGTCTTTGCCGAAGCCCGCGACCCCGGCACGACGGTGGAACAGGGCGACAGCGTGGCCGTGGTGGAATCGGTCAAGGCAGCATCGGACATTTACGCACCTGTGACGGGTGACGTGCTGGCGTTCAACGATGCGCTGACCGATGACGCGGCCCTGGTCAACCGCGACCCCGAAGGCGAGGGCTGGATCGTGCGCATGACCATTGCGGATGCATCCCAGCTTGAAGGCCTGATGGACAGGGCCACCTATACCGCGCTGGTTGGCTGATCTTCCCGACCGTTCCCCCTATCTTTACGGAGTATGCTGGCCGTGACGTCTTCCCCGTGTGGTTCTTCTTCCCTGTGGCATGGTCTGGGCGATGATGCCGGTGCGTTCTGCACCCGGCATGTCGGGCCGGACGCCAGCGATGTGGCCGACATGCTGCGTGTGGTGGGGGCGGACAGCCTCGATACGCTCATGGCGCAGACCGTGCCGGGCAATATCCGCCTGTCGGGCGCCATGGGTCTTGGCGCGGGTGTGCCCGAACATGTCGCACTGGCCCGCCTGCGCGCGATCGCGGCGGAAAACCGGGTTCTGACATCGCTGATCGGGCAGGGGTATTACGACACGATCCTGCCTGCTGTGATCCAGCGCAACGTGCTGGAAAACCCGGCCTGGTACACGGCCTATACCCCGTACCAGCCCGAAATCAGCCAGGGACGGCTGGAAGCATTGCTGAACTTCCAGACACTGGTGATCGAACTGACCGGGCTGGACGTGGCCAATGCCTCGCTGCTGGATGAGGGGACGGCGGCAGCCGAAGCCATGGCCATGGCCCGGCGCGTTGCCAAAACCAAGGCAAATGCGTTCTTTATCGATGCCGACTGCCATCCGCAGACCATCGCGGTCGTGCGCACCCGTGCCGAACCGATGGGCTGGCAGGTGGTGGTGGGTGATCCCGCCACCGATCTGGACCCGCAGGCGGTTTTTGGCGCGTTGTTCCAGTATCCGGGGTCATCGGGTGAAATCCGTGACCCGCGCGCGTGGATCGAAAGCCTGCACGCGACGGGCGCGATTGCGAGTGTGGCAGCAGACCCCATGGCGCTGATGCTGCTGGACAGCCCCGGTGCGCTGGGGGCGGACATCGCTATCGGGTCCATGCAGCGTTACGGCATGCCCATGGGGGCGGGGGGGCCGCATGCGGCCTATATGGCGACGCGCGATGCATTCCGCCGCAACATTCCGGGGCGGATCGTGGGCGTATCCATCGATTCGCGTGGCAATCCGGCCTACCGGCTGGCGCTGCAGACGCGCGAACAGCATATCCGCCGTGAAAAGGCGACATCGAACATCTGCACCGCGCAGGCGCTGCCCGCCATCGTGTCGTCCATGTACGCGCTGTATCATGGGCCGGAGAGGCTGAAGGCCATCGCCACCCGCATCCACAGGCTGGCCACCATCATGGCCGCCGGCCTGCGCGCGCTAGGGGCGAAGGTGGTGACAACGGCGTTCTTTGACACGGTCACGATTGAAACCGGCACGGATACGCACGGTGTGATGGCGCGCGCGCTGGGTGCCGGCATGAACCTGCGCCGGGTTGACGCGACACATGTGGGGATCAGCCTGGATGAGACGACCACGCCGGACATGGTGCGCGCGGTCTGGGCAAGTGTCAGTGGCGACAGCGCAAAAGTGGCGCAGGTCGAGGCCAGCCTTGCCGATATCGGCAGCACCATTCCCATGGGCCTTGCCCGCACGGGTAAAATGCTGACCCAGCCCATTTTCTCCGCCTGCCGGTCGGAAACCGACATGCTGCGCTACCTGCGCCGCCTTGCCGATCGCGATCTGGCGCTGGACCGGTCCATGATTCCGCTGGGGTCATGCACCATGAAGCTGAACGCCACGGCGGAAATGCTGCCGATCACATGGCCTGAATTCTGCAACATTCATCCTTTCGCCCCGGCGGACCAGATGCGCGGCTATGCCCGGCTGTTTGCCGACCTTGAACGGATGCTGTGCCAGATCAGCGGTTATGCCGCCGTATCGCTCCAGCCCAATTCCGGCGCGCAGGGGGAATTCGCCGGGCTTATGGCCATCCGTGGGTATCACCGCGCGCGTGGCGATGTGGGGCGTGACGTATGCCTGATCCCGGCATCGGCGCATGGCACCAATCCGGCATCGGCCCAGATGGCGGGCATGCGCATTGTGGTGGTGGCGTGCGATCCGCAGGGCAATGTCGATATGGACGACCTGAAGGCCAGGATCGTGAAACATGCCGACCAGCTTGCCGCGATCATGATTACCTATCCCTCCACCCATGGCGTGTTTGAGGACAATGTGCGCGAGATCTGTGCACTGGTGCACGCGGCAGGCGGGCAGGTCTATGTCGATGGCGCGAACCTGAACGCGCAGGTGGGTCTTGCGCAGCCCGGCGTGTATGGCGGCGATGTCAGCCATTTCAACCTGCACAAGACCTTCTGCATTCCGCATGGCGGCGGTGGTCCCGGCATGGGGCCGATCGGGGTGGGCGCGCATCTTGCCCCCTACCTGCCTGGTGTGCCGCAGACGGGGCAGGGCATTGCCATTTCCGCCGCCCCCTTCGGTTCCGCCGATGTGCTGCCCATTTCGTGGATGTACATGGTCATGATGGGCGATGCGGGACTGAAACGCGCGACCGAGATCGCGATCCTGAACTCCAACTACATCGCCACCCGGCTTTCAGCGCATTACCCTGTGCTGTACCGTGGTGCGAACGGGCGGGTCGCGCATGAATGCATCATCGACCTGCGCCCGCTGAAGGACAAGGTCGGCGTTACGGTGGATGACATCGCCAAACGTCTGATCGACCATGGATTCCATGCGCCGACCGTCAGTTTTCCGGTTGCGGGCACGTTCATGATCGAACCTACCGAATCCGAAAGCCGGGCCGAACTGGACCGTTTCTGTGATGCGATGATCGCCATCCGCGCCGAAATCACGGCGGTTGAAAATGGCGGACTGACCATCGACGACAGCCCCCTGCGCCACGCCCCGCATACCGTGCGCGACGTGACCGACCCGGAATGGGCCCATGTCTATGACCGCGCGCAGGCCTGCCTGCCGGGTGCCGTGGTGGCGGCCAGCAAATACTGGTCCCCGGTCAACCGGCTGGACAATGCGTATGGCGACCGCAACCTTGTCTGCTCATGCCCCGATATCAGCACCTATGCCAGTTAGGGGGATTTCAGAACAATTGGTTGACCGGAAATAAAAGAAGTTCTTGGGTGCCGGCTTTTTCCCCAAAGGTGGCATTCCTTGAAGCTTTTTGAAAAAAGCTTCCCAAAAAACTTCCATTATTTTCAGTCGTCTTTCAGGGTAATCCGTCAGAAAACCTTCCTTCGGGGCTGATTGCGTCCCGGTGGTTCATGTATATATCTGTTTCGATATAATACGTCGGACCGCGGAAGGGGACAGCTACGGTGAAGATTGGCAGACACAGGCTGAGCATCGGGATACTGGCGTGCATGATTGCGGCAGGTGCCCCCATCCTGCCGCCTGCCATGGCGCGTGAGGTGACGGACATGGCGGGCGTTGCCCAGTCCGTGCCCGATCACCCCGCGCGGATTGCCGACCTGTGGTTTGCCCATAACGAACTGGTGCTGATGCTGGGCGGTGCACGGCAGATTGTCATGACCGTCGACCGCCCGCAGGCACGGCCATGGATGTACAAGGTTTTCCCGGCACTGCATCAGGCACAGGTGGTCAACGGCCCGCAGGTCAATGCCGAAACCCTGCTGCAGGACCGGGTGGACCTTGTCTTCATGCCCGATGCCTCGGCGGCCATCGCGGCGTTCCGTGGGGTCGGGGTGCCAACCCTTGTCTCCGCCTTCCATGATGTGGATGGACTGCTGCGGGTCATGGACATGACGGCGACAGCCCTGGGTACGGAACAGGCGCATATGACCGCTACCCGTTACCGCACCATGATGCTGCAGACCGTCAATGACGTGCGGGACCGGCTGTCCGGTCTGCCCGATGCCCAGCGCCTACGCGTGCTGCATATCCAGTCGCTGCACCCGCTGAAGGTGGATGGGATGGACAGCATTGTCGATGAATGGATCACCCTTGCCGGTGGCCGCAACGCCGCACGGGGCGTAAGCGGCAACATGAAGCCGGTTTCGGTCGAGCAGGTTGCAGCATGGGACCCGGATGTCATCATCCTTGGCCCTGATTGCGGCACGCTGGACCCGGCGGTCAATGGCGGTGTGTGGCAGCGCCTGCGCGCGGTGCGGGAGGGCAGGGTGCATAACAACCCGTCGGGCGTTTTTCCGTGGGACCGCTATGGCAGCGAACTGCCGCTGCAGATCAGCTGGGCTGCGAAGATCCTGCACCCCGACCGGTTTGCCGATGTGGACCCGCTGACCCTGACACGTGAATTCTACGATATCTATTTCCATTATGCCCTGAGCGCGCAGGACGCGGCCCGCATCCTTGCGGGGCAGCCGCCCGAACCCACGGCGGACAGAACGCCGTGAACCTGCCCGCGCGCGTGGTCGGATGCCTGTGTGTGGTGGGTCTGCTGGTGCTGGCGCTGCTGTCGGCGTGTATCGGGCGGTTCCCGTTGCAGCCGGTGCAGGTCCTGCATGCCCTGCTGACGGCGGGGTATGCCCCGGTGCACGGCGATATGGTGCATACCGTCCTGTTTGGCGCGCGCCTGCCCCGGATCGCGGGGGCGATATGTGTTGGGGCGGCGCTGTCGGTGGCGGGGGCTGCGTATCAGGCGGTGTTTCGTAATCCGCTGGTTTCCCCCGGCCTGCTTGGCGTGCTGGCGGGGGCCGGTATGGGGGCGGCGCTGGGTATTGTCTGGGGTGTCGGGCATGCCGGTGTGGCGGCCCTGTCCTTCCTTGGCGGTGTGGCGGCGGTGGCGTTCGGGGTGGGGGTGGCGCAGATGTTTGATGCGACATCCATGCTGATGCTGATATTCGGCGGTCTGATCAGTTCGGCGCTGTTTACCGCGCTGCTGTCGCTGCTCAAATACGTGGCGGACCCGCAGAACCAGTTGCCCGATATCGTATTCTGGCTGCTGGGCAGCCTGACGCAGGTGACACCGCAGGCGCTGGGCGTACTGGTGGGGCCGGTTGTGGTGGGAATCGTGCTGCTGTCGGCCTGTGGGCGGATGCTGGACGGGCTGGCCATGGGGGATGAGGAAGCGCGCACGCTGGGCATACCGGTCATGGCGCTGCGATACGGGGTGATTGGCGGGGCCACGGTGCTGGCGGCCATGACGGTCGCGGTCGCGGGCATGATTGGCTGGGTCGGGCTGGTGGTGCCCCATGTCGCGCGCCTGCTGGTCGGGCCATGCAACATGCGCGTGCTGCCGGTCAGCGCCTGCGTCGGCGCGATGTTCCTGCTGGTGTGTGATGATCTGGCGCGCACCCTGTCGGCGGAGGAAATTCCCGTGGGCCTGATTGCCGACCTGCTGGGGGTGGTGGTGTTTGTCGCGGTGCTGCCGCTGTTGCGGCGGGGGTGGCGGGCATGAACGGGGACAGCGCCATCCTGCGGGTGGACCATGCGGGTTTTCACCGGGGGCATCGCACGGTCCTGCATGATGTCTCGCTGGATATCCGCACGGGTGAGATGACCGCCCTGCTGGGGCCGAATGGCGCGGGCAAAACCACACTGCTGCGCCTGCTGCTGGGGCTGGTGCGCCCGGATTCAGGGCAGGTCTGGCTGGATGGCCGACCCATGACGGACTGGTCCCGGCGGGACGTCGCGCGCCGCATCGCCTATCTGCCACAGGGGCATGTGCCGCTGTTTCCCTATAGTGTGCGTGATATCGTTGGCATGGGACGGCTGGCGGAAACGCCGTTTGCCCCCACGCTGCATGAACGTGACCGGGCGGCGGTGGCGCATGCGCTGGCGCAACTGTCGATCACCCATCTTGCAGCGCGGCCCTATACTGAACTGTCCGGTGGGGAACGGCAGGCCGTGCTGCTGGCCCGCGCGCTGGCGCAGGGGGGACAGATCCTGATTCTGGATGAACCGGAAACCGGTCTTGATTACGGACAGAAACAGCGGCTGTACGCCCTGCTGCGCAGCCTGTCGGCACAGGGCCGCGCCATTGTCGCCACCACGCATGACCCGGTTCAGGCTGCTGGCATATTTGACCGGGCCATCCTGCTGCGCCATGGCCGGGTCATGGCGGATGGACCGGCTGCATCCCTGCTGGCGCCGCCCATGCTGGACCAGCTTTACGCGCCACAGGATCAGGAAAAGAACTGAAGAAAGTTTTTGGTGAAGCTTTTTTTAAAAGCTTCGGAAAACGCCGCCTTTTTGAAAAAAGGCGGCACCCGAAAACTTTTATTTTTTAACAGGTTTTTTAGCGGCCATACGGGTTCGTATCGACACGCACGGCCTTGCCAGTACGGTCATAATACAGGACGGCGGTACCACGTCTTTCCGCATAGCCGTCCGGCTCCCCCGACGGGGTCCAGAACAGCAGGCGGTTCAGGTCCGGCTGTTCCTTGATCCTGTCACCCGGCGGGATATAGCGGTACTGGCTGTAATCCATGTGCAGCCGCGGCAGCGGCGGCTTCTTGGAAAGCTGGTGCATGGAAAAATGACGCTGCGAGGCCTCACCGGGGTCTTCGTTGCCAGCGTCGGCATGTCCCCCGTCGGCCATTGCCACACCTGGCATGACAGGGGCACATAATACGCCCAGCAGAACCAAGTGCCGTAACCTGATTGACATGAGTGCTGGCCTTTCCATCATCCCTGATTGCGGGCCACCATCCTCCTTTTCCATGCCTGACGCAATATCCCGCACCAGAAAGGAAGGGTTACTGGAATGGCAGGTAACGGAAGTCAAAGAAGATTTCGCTCAGGCTGGTTGTCGGCGCCCCCCCCATGCCACCCCATGTATGCACCCGCGAATAGGCCAACTGCGTGCCCGCCT
The DNA here is from genome assembly GCF_057359305.1 of Komagataeibacter ossonobensis. Classification (NCBI taxonomy): domain Bacteria; kingdom Pseudomonadati; phylum Pseudomonadota; class Alphaproteobacteria; order Acetobacterales; family Acetobacteraceae; genus Komagataeibacter; species Komagataeibacter ossonobensis. The sequence continues at coordinate 177,207 of NZ_JBXAYQ010000001.1, forward strand.
GCACCGTGCCGTACTGGCCGTGGATGAAGCGGTACCACGCGCCGATGGTGAATTCCTCCACCGAACGGATATTGGCGGTGCAGCCACCCAGCCCGGAATTGATGTCGGAGCCTTCGGTCATGCAGCCGGTATTGTCGGCATTGGGATTGCCATAGCCATAGGCCGTGCCATCCGAATCAAAATAGCTGCGCCCCGAACGCTGCATGCCGAAATAGCCATAGACGTCCAGCACCTTGTTCGGGTGCGCGATCACGCCCGCGGTGGTCTGCGCGCTGGACAGCAGGGCCGGCGCGCCATTGGCCCGCAGCGTGGCGTCAGGCAGCAGGACCGAGCCGTAGCGGCCGATGCCCCGGCCCGCCAGTCCCGCCAGCCGCACTTCCAGCCGGTGCGGAATGACCGGCAGGATCATCGACCCGCCCGCACCCCATGCAATGGCGGTATGGTTTTCGCCTACGCCATTGATGACGGAACGGTCGTGGGGGAAATGCAGCAGTCCCTCGATTTCGTAATGGCCCCATGTCGGATCCCACGCCACCTTGCCGATGATGTCGGGGGCGATTTCGTTGGAATAGTTGGTGGTGTTGCCGCTCAGACCCACGCCGTTGGAACCGATCTTGGCATAGTTGCTGCTGTTGCCAGGCAGGCGGTATTCGCCGTTGTTCAGGTCATCGCCAAAGCCGGTGGTGTCATAGATTGTCGCAGGATTTTCGATCGAGAAACCCGTCCATACACGGTGGTTCATGAAATCCTTGACCACACGCAGCTGCCACTGCCGCGACCATGTCTGCCCCGCGAGGATGGAGGATTCGATCGTTTCGGGAAGGCTTTCCTGTCGGGGCACGATACCCACGCGGTCAGGCGTCAGCATGGTCCAGGCCTGACCGATCAGGAAATGCATGTTGGCGCGCGAATCATCCAGCGTCAGGTAAGCCTGCCGCAGCCGGGGCACGTAGGAATTGCTTTCATACGGGTTGGTGGTTTCGGCACTGGCGCCAAAATCCGTTTCCACAAACCCCGCCACCGTCAGGTGCGGGTTAAGCTGTCCCCGCGCCATGAGCGAGAAGCGGGAATACCGGGCATCACCATTGAAGTTGGTGGTGTGGAAATTCGAACTGTTGCGGAAGGGAATGGCGTTCCAGTAATTGAAGATGCCAGACGAAACCTGCCGGTTTTCCACCAGTGCCGCCGCATCGAAGAAACCGCCAAGGATGATCGATACGGGGCCAAGGTGGAACACCTTGCTGCCCAGTGCGCCCGCCGACTGCGCACCCACCGTTTCGCGGTTGTGCGGGCCGACATTGTTGTTGGCCATGTGGGAAATCAGATCTTCCTCACGATGCGCCACAACCGATTCATAGGTCGGCTGGTCGCCCAGTTCGGATACCGGGTCGGAATGACCGCCGATACGCGGGCGCGCCATGGGGTCGATCCCCGCCGTCTGGGATGGTGTGGCGGTGTGGCCTTCCGTCGGCGTCCAGCCGCCGCGTACATGCCCGCCCGATCCCGTGACCTCCAGCGGGTGGCCGCCATGGGCTGCGGTGCCACCCATCTGGGCGCGGTGCTGGATGATCTGCTGGCGCATGGCCTGCAGGCTTTTCTGGAGTGCCATCTGCTGCTGTTGCAGCTGCTCCATCTGGCGTTCCATGATATCCAGCGATTCTGGATCTTCATCAGCCCAGACGGGCAGGGGGGCCAGAACGGAACACACCAGCAGCATGCGCGACAGACGCACATGCCGGGCTATGGAAAAGGACGGAATCCGCATGTATTGCCAAGGGGCCCCAAATCAGGTTTCACAGAATATATGTCAAAACATTTCCATATAAAGGGGTAAATGATAATTTCTTTTAATATTGCCCCGGCCTGCAGGCCTGATGCTGTGTATCAGGATGATGATATAACGGCGCAGGGCCATATTATTGATCTAATGTTACAAAATGTCAGGACGGCGGGCCGTCATGGCATGAACGGCGTCATGCCAGAACAGGTCTTCCGGCGCGGGGGTGACGTTGCCATTGTCCACCGGGCCAAAACCGGCGCGCTGCAGCAGGACTGACAGCATGCGGCGGCGATCCCCCTCATCCAGCGCCTGCCACAGGGCGGTGGCCTTCTGCGGGATGAATCGGTCGCCAAATGTAATGACGATCAGGCCGCCGGGTTGCAGCACGCGGGCAATGTCGCGAAAAACCTGCGCTGGCTGGCGCAGATAGGGCACGACATCGCACAAAAGGGCCGCATCCATGCTTTCATCCGCCAGTGGCAGGTCAGGCGTTTCGTTTATGTCTTCCACCACGCGGTCGGTCAGGCGCGGATTGCTGTCCAGCGCCTGCGTGTTGACGCCTATGCCGATCACGCTGTCGAATTCCATGTCGGGCGGCAGGTGACTGTCAGGTCCGGCCATGAGGTCGAGGATATTGCCATCTTCGGGCAGCAGCGTGCGGTACAGCGCGGTAATGGCTGTAAGCGCCCCCCGGTCCAGCATGGGGCCGGCCGGCCTGCGGGAATAGAATACCGTATCGGATTCAGCCGAGGCGACTGTGAAGGAATGCGGGTGGAACCCGTGCAGGTCGTTCATGAATGTGCCAGACAGTACGGAAGTAACAACGCCATGTGCGGTGGGCGTATTATCACGCGCCCTGCCGTAGGGAACAGGAGAAAAGCAGAATGGCCCGTATGATCCATTCGATGATCCGCGTGCGTGATGAAGCCGCGAGCCTTGCATTCTATGATACGGCTTTCGGCCTGAAGGTGGCCGACCGGCTTGTTTTTGATACCTTCACCCTTATCTACCTGTCCAATGACGAACAGACGTTCGAACTGGAACTGACCGTCAACCACGACCGCACCACGCCCTATGACCTTGGCGATGGTTATGGCCATCTGGCGGTATCGGTCGCGGATGTGGACGCGGAACATGCCCGTCTTGCGGCTGCGGGCCTGTCACCGCTGGCGATCAGGGACATGTCGTGCGGGGAGCGGTTCGTGGGACGGTTCTTCTTCATTACCGACCCGGATGGCTACAGGATTGAAGTCTTGCAGCGCGGCCGGCCGGGGCGTTTTCTCTGATCGGGCTTGCAAGGCCGGGCGCGGGGTGCCATCCCGCTCGCATATATGGATGGGTTGGCCCTATACAGGACGGATGATGACCGGTTTTCTCAAGATGCACGGGCTGGGCAATGACTTTGTGGTGGTGGATGAACGTATCCACCGCCATGACCTGACACCTGCCCGCATTGCCGCATTATCCGACCGCCATACCGGCATCGGCTGTGATCAGTTCGTGACCCTGCGCCCCGCCTGTGCGCAGGGCGCGGACGTGTTCGTACGCTTTTTCAACGCCGATGGTACGGAATCGGGGGCGTGCGGCAATGCCTCGCGCTGTATTGCCGACCTTGTGGCGCACGAGACGGGGCAGAATCGTGTGGGGTTACAGACCCGCGCGGGCGTGCTGCACGCCACCATTATCCGCCCCGGTCTGGTTACGGTGGATATGGGTACACCCGCGCAGGGCTGGGCGGATGTGCCGCTGGCAAAAGCGATGGACACGCTGCATCTGCCCATCGCGGGCGATCCGGCCGCCGTGTCCATGGGCAATCCGCATGCGACCTTTTTCATGCCTGCTGCCGATGCCGTGGACCCATGCGTGGCCGGGCCGGAACTGGAACACCACCCCCTGTTCCCTGAACGCGCCAATATCGGTTTCGCCCATGTCACGGGCCGGGACGCCATGCGGCTGCGGGTTTGGGAACGTGGCAGCGGCCTGACGCGGGCCTGCGGGTCGGGTGCATGTGCCGCCGTGGTCAATGCCGTGCGGCGCGGACTGGTGGAGCGGACCTGCACGGTAATGATGGATGGCGGCGAACTGACCATTACCTGGCGTGAAAGCGACGGGCATGTGCTGATGACAGGCCCCGCGAAAACCAGTTTCACCGGCACGTTCAACCCGGAAGACTACCCCCGATGAAGAAGCCGGAAATCCTGACCTTCGGCTGTCGCCTCAATACATATGAAAGCGAGGTGATGCGCAACCACGCCGCCGGACTGGATAATGTGGTGATCGTGAACACCTGCGCGGTGACGGGGGAGGCCGAGCGCCAGGCCCGGCAGGCCGTGCGCCGCGCCCACCGCGCGCGGCCCGATGCGCGTATCGTGGTCACCGGCTGCGCCGCCCAGATCGATCCCGACCGCTGGGCGGCCCTGCCCGGCGTGACCCGCGTGCTGGGCAACCGCGAAAAACTGGATGCCGCAAGCTGGAGCGAGATGGCATTGGGTCAGGGCAATGCCGTGTCCGACATCATGGCAGCACAGGAGACCGCGCCGCATCTGGTGACCGAATTCGCCGGTCGTACCCGTGCGTTTGTGGAGGTGCAGCAGGGCTGTGACCACCGCTGCACCTTCTGCATCATTCCCTTCGGGCGCGGGCCGTCGCGTTCGGTGCCGGTGGGCGTGGTCGTGGAACAGGTGCGTGCGCTGGTGCGCTCAGGCTACCGGGAAGTGGTGCTGACGGGCGTGGACATTACCTCATGGGGCGATGACCTGCCGGGCAGGCCCCCGCTTGGGCAGTTATGCCGCAGGCTGCTGGCGCTGGTACCGGAACTGGAGCGGCTGCGCCTGTCCTCGGTCGATCCAGTGGAGATTGATGAGGACATATGGAAGCTGCTGGAAAACGAACCGCGCTTCATGCCCTACCTGCACCTGTCGCTGCAGGCGGGGAGTGACATCATCCTCAAGCGCATGAAGCGCCGTCACCTGACGGCGGATGCGCAGGCGGTGGTAGCGCGGGCGCGGGCGCTGCGGCCCGATATCGGGATCGGGGCAGACATCATCGCCGGTTTCCCGACCGAGGATGAGGCGTTGTTCGAACAGACACTCGATTTCGTGCGTGCGAATGCCCTGCCTTATCTGCACGTCTTTCCTTATAGTGAACGCCCGGGCACACCGGCGGCCCGCATGCCGGCCATTGCCGTGCCACAACGCAAGGAGCGCGCGGCCCGCCTGCGCGCCGCGGGCGCACGGGCGGCGCATGATTTCCATGCACGCCTGATGGGCCGCACGCTGCGGGTACTGATGGAAACGGACACGGCGGGACATAGCGAGGAATTCGCCCCGGTAAGGCTGGTGGATGGCGCGGTGTCCGTGGCTGGACGCATTGAAACGGTGCGCCCGGCGGCGGTTGACGATAACGGACTGGTTGCGGAAATTCTCTGATATGGCACTTGGTTTCTTCTCACGTCTCAAGGCGGGGCTGTCGCGCTCCACCCAGAAACTCAGCGGTGGCCTGAGCGCCGTCTTCACCCGGCGCAAGCTGGATGACCAGGCGCTGGAGGATCTGGAGGACCTGCTGATCTCTGCCGACCTTGGCCCGAGTGTGGCGGAAAAGGTCATTGAATCTTTCCGCCGTTCCAAGTTTGGCAAGGAAGTGACGGATGAGGAAGTGCGTCAGGCGCTGGCGGAAGAAATCGCCACCATCCTCCAGCCCGTCGCCATACCGTTTGAACCCGATCCCAGGCACAAGCCGCATGTGGTGCTGGTTGTTGGCGTGAACGGCACCGGCAAGACCACCACCATCGGCAAGATGGCGCGTTTCTATGGTGAACAGGGCAAGAAGGTGATGATGGTCGCGGGCGATACCTTCCGCGCCGCCGCCGTCGAGCAGTTGCAGGTATGGGGCGAGCGCACGGGTGCCCCCGTCATCGCGGGCAAGCCCAATGCCGATGCGGCAGGACTGGCGTTCGAGGCCCTCAAGCGCGCCACGGCGGAAAAGGCCGACCTGCTGCTGGTCGACACGGCGGGCCGCCTGCACAACAAGAGTGCGCTGATGGAGGAACTGGCCAAGATCATCCGCGTCATGCGCAAGTTTGATGAAACCGCACCCCATTCCGTGCTGCTGGTGCTGGACGCCACCACGGGGCAGAACGCGGTGGAACAGGTGCGGGTGTTCAAGGAACTGGTCAACGTAACCGGACTGGTCGTGACCAAGCTGGACGGTTCGGCCCGCGGCGGGATCGTGGTGGCGCTGGCCGATGCGTTCGGGCTGCCGGTGCATCTGGTGGGCGTGGGCGAACAGGCCGATGACCTGCGTCCGTTCTCCGCCGAAGCCTTTGCCAAAGGGTTGGTTGGCGATTCGATCAAGGTTATTGAACGTGATGATGAAACCACCGCCGCAGATGGCGAGGGAGCAGATGAACCACAGGAACATCCGCCGCAGGTCTGAACCTGGCCCTTAAGCCACGGGGTCAGGCATGCCAGAAGTCGGCTGTCGGATAGACGCTTTTTCTGTCCTGTGAACAGTTAACGCCGGGGCAGGGCGGGAAGTGCTGGCCGCAGCGGCGGAAATGAAACGTCGGGCCGTGCAAATCGAGGATGTCTCTCCATGGCGGTCCGAACTGGCAGAAGAGTTGATTGCAAGCCACCAGTCGAACCGGTTTGAACGACATGGTCGGGGGGGGGGGCATAAAAAAGGGACCACCCCGTGGGATGGTCCCTGACCTGGAAAAGGTTTTGGTGAAGCTTTTTTAAAAGCTTCGAAGAACGCCGCCTTTTTGAAAATGGCGGCACCCAGAAACTTTTATGACTTGCCTTTAGATCGGCATGGCGCGTTCAAAGATGTTTTCCAGCGCCATGATGCCCGGCAGCGTCTTGCCTTCCATCCATTCAAGGAAGGCCCCGCCCGCGCTGGAGATGTAGGAGATATGCTTCTCCACCCCTGCATGGCGCAGGGCGGAAACCGTATCCCCACCGCCTGCAATGCTTTTCAGCGCGCCGGAATCGGTCAGGCGCGCCACGTCGCGCGCCACCGCATTGGTTGCGGCGTCAAACGGCGTGATCTCGAACGCGCCCAGCGGACCGTTCCAGACCAGCGTTTTCAGCGTCGCGATCTTCTGCTCGATCAGCTTTACCGTTTCCGGCCCGACATCCAGCATCATCGCGTCATCGGGAATGGCGGTGACGGGCACGGTGCGGGTCGGAACACCGGCCTTGAAATCGGTGGCGGTCACGGCGTCAACCGGCAGTACGATCTCGCAGCCTTTTTCCTTTGCTTTCGCAAGGATGTCGCGTGCGGTGTCGTGCATGTCCGCTTCCTGCAGCGACCGGCCCACATTCACGCCCTGGGCCGCAAGGAACGTGTTGGCCATCGCGCCACCGATGATCAGCATGTCCACCTTGGCCAGCAGGTTGCCGATCAGGTCGAGCTTGGTGGAAATCTTGGCCCCACCCACAATGGCCCCCACCGGACGGGCGGGGTTTTCCAGCGCGATGTTCAGCGCGTTGAGTTCCGTTTCCATCAACCGCCCGGCAAAGGATGGCAGCAGGCGGGCCACGCCCTCGGTCGAGGCATGGGCGCGGTGGGCGGCGGAAAACGCATCATTGACGTAATAATCGGCCAGGGACGCGAATTCCTTCGCCAGCGCGGGGTCGTTCTGTTCCTCACCGGGGTAGAAGCGGGTGTTTTCCAGCACCACGACATCCCCGTCCTGCATGGCGTCCACCGCCTGTTGCACCTTCGGGCCGATGCAGTCATCGACGAATGTGACCGGGCGGCCCAGCGCATCGCCCAGCGCATCGGCGATCGGGCCAAGCGACATTTCCAGCACGGGCCTGCCCTTGGGGCGGTCGAAGTGACTGACGACAATCACCTTCGCACCCTTCTGCGCCAGTTCCTGTATGGTGGGCAGCAGGCGCAGGATACGGGTTGCATCGGTGATCTGCGCGTTCCGGACCGGAACGTTCAGATCGGCGCGCAGGAGGACCTTCTTGCCCGTGGCGTCAAGGTCATCCAGCGTCTTGAATGATGTGGCGCCCATTACAGTGCCCCGAATACGGCAGCCGTGTCGGCCATGCGGTTGGAGAAGCCCCATTCATTGTCATACCAGCTGCAGATGCGCACCAGCTTGCCGCCATCGATCACGGCGGTCTGGGTCGCGTCAAAGGTGGAGGACGCGGGGGAGTGGTTGAAATCCGTGCTGACCAGGGGCGCGGTGTTGTAGGCAAGGATGCCCTTCAGCGGACCGGACTCGGATGCCGCGCGCAGCGCCTCGTTCACGTCCTCGACCGAGGCCGGGGCTTTTTTGGGCACGAAATCCAGCGACACGAGCGAGACGTTGGGCGTGGGCACGCGAATGGCGGTGCCGTCCAGCCGGCCCTTCAGGTGTGGCAGCACCAGCCCCACGGCGCGCGCGGCCCCGGTGGAGGTCGGGATCATGTTCAGCGCCGCCCCACGTGCGCGGCGCAGGTCCTTGTGCAGGGTATCAACCGTGCGTTGGTCGCCGGTGTAGGAATGGATGGTGACCATGTAGCCGCATTCGATGCCGAACGTGTCATCCAGCACCTTGGCCACCGGGGCCAGGCAGTTGGTGGTGCATGACGCGTTGGAAATGACGGTCATGTCAGGGGTCAGCACATCCTGGTTCACGCCGAACACGATGGTGGCGTCCACGCCCGACGCGGGGGCGGACACGATCACCTTGCGCGCGCCCGCCTTGATCAGCTGGGCGGCCTTTTCCTTGTCGGTGAAGCGGCCCGTGCATTCCAGCGCCACGTCCACGCCCTGGAAGGGCACCTTCGTCGGGTCGGCCTCGGCCGAGACGGTGATGGGATCATAGGTGCGGCCGTTGGCGGTGATGATGATCTGATTGCCATCCACCTTTACATCGGCGGGAAAGCGGCCATGCACGCTGTCATACGACAGCAGGTGTGCGTTGTCTGCCACGCTGCCCAGGTCATTGATGGCCACGGGCACGACATCGGTGCGCCCGCTTTCGATAATGCCACGCAGTACAAGGCGACCAATGCGACCGAAACCGTTTATTGCGACTTTAACAGCCATTTTCTTATTTTCTCCGTAAGGTCAGACATTTCACACACTGGCATCGACCGATGCCATCCCGGACGGCGCGCCGTTTCCTCCCGTGGTTTCAGCCAGGGTGTCGGACGGGTGGCGGACCAGACGCAGTGCGTCGCGGCAGATCCGTTCCGGCGTGATGTCGGCCGTGCTGTCTGGCTGGTCAGGGGTGGAAGGCGCCCCGAATCCATCAATGCCGACAAACAGCCCGTCCGTTCCAAGCCATCGTTCCCATCCAAACCCTGAAGCGGCCTCTATCCCGATCCGGGGTGCCGTTCCCAGCACCGCGGCACGATACGTCATTTTTTGCACGGCGAACAGTTCCCAGCATGGAAGGGAGACGACAGCCGCGGCAATTCCCGCTTCCCGCAGCAGTTTGCGCGCCGCCAGCGCCAGGATCGCCTCATGCCCCGTGGCGATCAGCGTGACCTGCCGCGCGCCTTCGGCTTCGGCCAGCACGTAACCGCCGCGTGCGCACAGGTTGGTCAGCCCGTGCTGTTCACGTTCGGGTGCCGTGGAAGTTGCCAGCGCGGGGGCGGATTCCAGCGTCAGCAGGCTTGGCCCGCTGGTCCGCCGCAATGCCAGTTCCATGCATTCCATGGTCTCGCGGTGGTCGGCGGGGCGGAAAACCGCGACATTGGGCATGGCGCGCAGGCTGGCCAGCTGTTCCACCGGTTGGCCGCCACCCCCGTCGCCGCGCAGCAAATCGTCATCGGTCAGCAGGTAGATCACCTGCAGGTCCGTCATGGCGGCATAGCGCAGGGCGGGACGCATGCGGTCCACTGCAATGATGGTCGATGTGCCGAATGCCAGCAGCCCGTCATGCATGGCAATGCCATTGAGCAGTGCCGCCATGCCATGCACCTGCGTCCCGCATGACAGGTCCATCTCGGCGCCATTGCGGCGGTTGGCGGGCACGTCGGCCAGCATGCCCCGGCGTGAACGCAGGCACGTCAGTTCGGGCAGGAGTTCATGCAGGGTCTCGAGTCCCCGCCGTGCCGCGAAGGTGGTGGAGATACGCGCGACCGCGCTGCCGTGTTCGCGCCATGACCGTTGCCAGTCGGGTTGCCAGAAGGCGGGGCGCTGGTTGCGGGCCATGCGTTCGAATTCGGCTTTCTGCCTGTCCTTCAGCAACCTGCGCAGCCACGAACGCCGCGCACTGGCCCCCCGGCGCGCTGCCCCCGCCCACAGGCCCGGATCATCGACAAAGGGCGGCGGCGGATCGGTTTCGGGTGCCGCGATACAGGCGATCAGACAGGGCTTGTGCGTCCGCTGCGATGACGTGATGGCGGCCGCGATCTGTTCGGGACTGCCTGCATTCACCTTTCTGACCGACCAGCCCGATGCGCTGTAGCGCGGCAGGATGGCGTCCACGGCTTCGCGCTCGCCTGACCACAGGCCAACGACCAGTGTGACGCGGTCCAGCCCCATCTGGCCGGCAAGTGCCGCGCTTTCCAGTGCGACACCGGTGGAAAGTTCCGTCCAGCAGCCCAGTCCCCAGATACGGTGATTGACCAGTGAACGGCCAAACCGCGCCGCAAGGTTCTGTTCCGCCAGCGCCATGCCGATTGCGGCCCCCAGTCCCTGCCCGCTGGGGCCGCAGGCCTGCCGGTCATGGTGGGCGGCGGTATGGCCGTCCATGCGGGGGGGCCGCGGTGTCTGGCCCGACAGTTCGGCCATGATGCGCGGCAGGACACGATACCGTGGGGAGGAGACCACGAAGCGGTCCCGGTCCGGCCATTCGGGGCTGGCGGGGTCGAAGCGCAGGAAGCGACTCCACAACACCGCGCAGAAATCGGCCATGACCCGCGCATGCGGGGCGTAGCGGGGATCGGGTTCATGGGTGCCGATGGCATGGCGGATCGCCGTCGCCAGCCGCTGTGGCATGCTGGGGGCGGCGGGCGGCGTCGCGGGCGGAAGCGTGCTGGCTTGGTTTTCTGGCATCGGCATCGTCCATGGGGCGGGGTATATCGGTCGGGGCCGCTTGTGCATGACTAATGCGCTGCGCGGGTGGCGGCAACAATTGCGGTATTGTCCTACTATGCCACGGTTGGGGGATATTGTATCGGTAGGGGTCATGTCCCGTCCATATCCGCGCCCTGTCCGCCGTGCCGTCCTTGTCGCAGTCGCCTGCCTGCCCGTCATGGCCGGGTGCAGGCTGGTCAGCCAGAAGACATTCAACCGCCATGCGGGTGACCCGCCGCATCTGCCGCAGCGTCCGCCGCCGCCGGTACCCGGCATGGACCGTCCGGCGCTGGTCACGATCGTGGCCGGAACCCCCGATACACAGTGGAGGCCCGCCGTCCGTACCGCCGTGGCCGACGCCCTGTCGCGCAAGCCCAATGCGCTGTTCACCATCGTGGTCAGCGTGCCCGACCGGGCCGATGGTTCCGTGCCGGACATGCAGAAGGTGGTGGACGCCAATGGCCAGCCCGTGTTGCAGGCAGTAATGGATGCAGGCGCAGGCGGTAGCCAGACGGAGATGGACGCCCGTAGCGTGCCTGCGGGCAGCGCAACCCAGGTCTGCATTTACGTGGAGTAGTCCAATGCGGTTTTGCAATTCCCGCCTCCATCATGCCATAAAGAATGGCCCGCTGGCGCTTAACCCCCGGCGATAGCGCCGCGTGAGGGGAACATCATCCCCCCGGCGCGGGTCACCCATAATGGTGACCATCATGAATGAAGACCCCGGGAACAGATTCGGGGTGTGCATGGAGAAAAGCAGCAGTGTCCAGTAATCAAGTGGATGGGCATCCGTTCTTCCGGTTCTGCCGGACGGCGCTGGAGAATATCCGCGCGCAGGGTCGATACCGGCAGTTCACCCCACTGGCACGCCAGGCCGAACGTTATCCCCTGTATGACCAGCCGGAAACACAGGCCACTCCGTCAACCCCTGCCTGCCCGCAGGACCGGGAGGTCGTGGTCTGGTCCTCCAACGACTATCTGGGCATGGGCGTTGATCCCGTGGTGGTCGAAGCCGCGATCCAGGCAATCCATGAACACGGTGCGGGTGCCGGTGGCACGCGCAACATCGCGGGCACCAGCCCGGTCCATACCGCGCTGGAAGCCGAAATGGCCGACCTGCATGGCAAGGAAGCGGGCCTGCTGTTCGTATCCGGCTATGTCTCCAACCAGGCGACCCTGCAGACGATCCTGAGCAGCATGCCCGGCTGGATCTGTTTTTCCGACCGGCTGAACCATGCGTCCATGATCGCGGGGATCAAGGGCGCACGCGGTTCAACCACCGTCATTTACGAACATAATGATCTTGCCGACCTGGAAGCCAAGCTGGCCGCGGCCCCCAAGGATGCGCCCAAGCTGATCGCGTTTGAAAGCGTGTATTCCATGGACGGCGACATTTCCGATATCGCCGGGACATGCGCGCTGGCGCGCAAGTATGGCGCCATCACCTATCTGGACGAAGTGCATGCCGTGGGCCTGTACGGCGATCAGGGCGGCGGCGTGTCCGAACGCGACGGCGTGGCCGATCAGGTGGACATTATCGAAGGCACGCTGGCCAAGGGGTTTGGCGTGCATGGCGGCTACATCACCGCGACCAGCGATATTGTCGAATACCTGCGCCTGTCGGCTTCGGGCTTCATCTTCACCACCGCGCTCCCGCCCGCGGTCGTGGCGGCGGCGCTGGCCAGCGTGCGGCTGGTGCGCAAGGATGGCTGGCGTCGCGAACGCATGTTCGAACGCGTCAACACCTTCCGCGAAAAGCTGCGCAGGGCGGGCATTCCCTTCACCATGACGCCAAGCCACATCGTGCCGATCCCGGTGGGCGACGCCCAGCGCTGCCGTGAACTGAGCGACCGTCTGCTCAACGATTACGGGATCTACGCCACCCCCATCAACTATCCCACCGTGCCGCGTGGCACCGAACGCCTGCGGCTGACGCCGGGGCCGTTCCATACGGATGAGATGATGGACGAAATGGTGACGGCCCTGTCCCGCCTGCTGCGCATCAACGATCTTGCCACGCAGCCTGTGGCCGCCATGGCCTGAACCCATTGGCCCGCGGCCCGGCATGTCCGGGGCGCGGGCTGGCATGGGTGGTGGCGTGTGGGTCAGCGGCTCTGTGCAATCGCCTTTTTCAGGTCATCATAGCTGACCGCGCCCGGAATGATCTGGCGGGCGTTGAAGACGAAGGTCGGCGTACCATCCAGCCCGATGGCACGGGCCAGTTCCATGTTCGCCTGCAGGATGGCCGTGACCCTGGGGCCGTTCATGTCACTGGCCAGTGTCGCGGCATTCAGCCCGGACTGGGTGGCCAGCGTGCGCATCCGGTCGGCCGTGGGGGTGACGGAATCGTTCATGATGGCTGTCTGCATGCGGAAATAGGCAGGCTGCCCCCCCTGGACGAAAGCGGCGACCAGCGCCTGTGACGCGATCAGGCTGTTCTGCCCCAGAACGGGAATGACCTTTTCCACGATCCGCAGGTCCTTGTCTTCCTTTGCAAGGCGATCAAGGTCGGGCAGTACCTTGCGACAGTAAGGGCAGCGCGGGTCATAGAATTCCACAACCGTTGTATGCCCCGCAGCATTGCCCAGGATCGCATCGCTGGCCGCGGGCGTCAGCAGGTCGGCGCGATGGCTTTCCAGCGCATTGCGGGCCGCGTTCTGCTGGGCGGCGCTGGCATTGTTGCGCAGCGCCGTGATCGCATCGGACAGGATGGTGGGATCGGTTTTCAGCGCATTGCGCATGATTTCCACGATTTCCTGACGCTGTGCCGGGGTGAAGCCGCTGGTGTCGGCGGCATGCCCTGCACCGGGTGCGGCAGTGGCCACAGCCGTCATGGCCCCCGCGGCCAGCAGGGCGTTCAGCAGGCGCGGGCGGTACCGGCGGCGGGAAATGAATGTCACGGGTTTGCTCCGTTGTCATGTCGGGATAATGTGTCTGTAGATGATCGGGCATACGAAAGGAATGGGCGATGGTGGGGAACGGGGCAGGCTGCCTGTTGCCCACGGCCCGTAAGGCCGTTAAGTCGGGATGGGTCTGCCATGATCGCGCGGTCGTGCAACGATCCGTTCAATTCATCAAAGCCGACCTGCCCATTGGAGAAGCGCTGCGTGCCTGAGCATTCGATCCCCCCTGTCGCCCGCCGTTATATGCGTACGGCGCTTTCGGCTGTTCTGGCCATTTCGGTTGCCGGTTGCGCCGGGCACCGTTATTCGCCCATGCGGCTTGTGTCGCATATGTTCGGCCCGTCGCCTGGCGCGCTGATCGGCACGGTTTCATCGGATGAACCGCAGGCAACGCTGGTCGGGCGCGATATCCTGCAACGCGGCGGCAATGCGGCGGATGCGGCCACGGCCATGGGGCTGGCGCTGTCGGTCACGCTGCCGTCACGTGCATCGCTGGGGGCGGGCGGGGCGTGCCTTGCCTACCGTCCGGGTGACCAGAACGGGGGCCGCGCCTTCATGTTCCTGCCCGTTGCGGGTACGGTGACGGCACCCGACATGCCGCATGCCGACCGTCCGGCCGCGGTCCCGATGCTGGCGCGGGGGCTGTACCTCATGCATCTGCAGTACGGGTCGGCCGCATTCTCGGAACTGGTGCCCGATGCGATCGCGCTGGCGGCCAATGGCATCAATGTCAGCCGGCAGCTGGCCGGGGATCTTGCCGCGGTACAGGTGCCGCTGCTGGCCGATCCGGGTGTCCGCGCGGTATTCAGCCGTTCGGACGGCAAGGCGCTGGCGGAAGGGGATGCGCTGGTGCAGACCCATCTGTCCGGTGCGCTGGACCAGATCCGCAGCATGGGCGTGGGCGATCTGTATAATGGTGCACTGGGGCAGTCCTTTGTCGCGGGCAGCCAGGGTGCGGGTGGCGGATTGCAGATGTCCGACATGCGCAGCGCCATTCCGTCCGAACGCCTGCCGCTGAGCCTGAGCAGCGGGGACACGCAGGTCGCCTTCCTGCCGCCACCGGCTGATGGCGGCCTTGGCAGTGCCGTGGCGTTCCGTGCCGCATCCTCATCCGATGCGACAACGCGCGCGCAGGCCAGCGTCGCGGCATGGCGGGCGCAGAATGGCAATCACGCCAGTGGCACGGGTGACGACATGACGGCCCGCGCGCAGGCATTCGTCAATGGGGGCGGGGGAAGCGGCGGTGGGCTGCCTTCGCTTCCGGCTTCGACCTCGTTCACCGTGGTGGACCATTCGGGCATGGCTGTCGCGTGTAGCCTGAGCATGGACAACCTGTTTGGCACCGGGCGCATGGCGGGCAATACCGGTATCGTGCTGGGCGCGTCCCCCGCGCGCCTGCCGCTGCCGCTGTTCGCGGCGGCCATCGCCAGCCAGGGGCGGGCTTTCCGCGCCGTGGCCGCCGGGTCGGGCCAGAATGACGCCGCCGCCGCCGTTGGGATCGCCATGCGCCAGATACTGGCGGGACAGACGCCCGACGCCCATCCGGTCACGGCCCAGGGTCGCATCAATGCCGTATCGTGCCCGCATGGCCTGCCGGGTGATGCCAGCACCTGCACCGCCGCAACCGACCCGCGTGGCGCGGGTCTGGCCATGGGGCCGCGCTAGGCTGCGGTTTCAGGTCTGCCGGGCATTATTATTCCCGGCGGATGGGGACGGGGCCATTGTAAATGGTCCTGTTTTGTTCCATATTGAACTGCATGACCTGCCGCCTGTTTCCAACAGGGGGCGCAGGGCGGGATGCCCGTCCGGACTTCATCTTCTCAAGCATCAGGGTAGGCAGCGATGGCACAGGCTCCGGGTATAGACAAAAGCAAGGCCCTGGAAGGGGCCTTGAGCCAGATCGAACGTGCGTTTGGCAAGGGTTCGATCATGCGTATGGGCGAACGCCCGACCGAGCAGGTGGACGTGATTTCCACCGGTTCGCTGGGGCTGGACATCGCCTTGGGGATTGGTGGCCTGCCGCGTGGCCGTATCATCGAGATCTATGGTCCCGAAAGCTCGGGCAAGACCACCATGGCGCTGCACGCCATTGCGGAAGCCCAGCGCAAGGGCGGTACCTGCGCCTTTATCGATGCCGAACACGCGCTGGACCCCGGTTACGCGCGCAAGCTGGGGGTGGATGTTGATAACCTGCTGATCAGCCAGCCCGATGCGGGTGAACAGGCGCTGGAGATTGCCGACACGCTGGTGCGTTCCGGCGCGGTTGACGTGCTGGTGGTCGATAGTGTGGCCGCCCTCGTGCCGCGCGCGGAACTGGAAGGCGATATGGGCGACAGCCATGTGGGCCTGCATGCGCGCCTGATGAGCCAGGCGCTGCGCAAGCTGACGGGGTCTGTCTCGCGTTCCAACACCATGCTGATCTTCCTTAACCAGATCCGGCTCAAGATCGGTGTGATGTTCGGCAGCCCCGAAACCACCACGGGTGGTAATGCGCTGAAATTCTATGCATCCGTGCGCATGGACATCCGCCGTATCGGCTCGATCAAGGACAAGGACGAGGTCACGGGCAACCAGACGCGCGTCAAAGTGGTCAAGAACAAGATGGCGCCCCCCTTCCGTCAGGTCGAATTCGACATCATGTATGGCGAAGGGATCAGCAAGGTCGGTGAACTGATCGACCTTGGCGTGAAGGCGGGCATTGTTGAAAAGTCCGGGGCATGGTTCTCCTGCGATAGCCAGCGCATCGGGCAGGGACGTGAAAACGCCAAGCAGTTCCTGCGCGATCACCCCGAAATGGCCGCCGATATCGAACGCCGCGTGCGTGAACAGGCGGGTGTCGTGGCGGAAGCCATGCTGGTTGGCCCTGATGAGGACGGCGCGGATCATTGATCCCCTTGGCCTGTCCCGTTATGGCAGGCTATCGTTTCCCGACCGTGCGTAGCCGTACCAGCGCACGGGACGGTGACTGAAAACGGGGGATTGGGGGCAGCCGGAATGAAACCGCGTCTTGCGATGATCGGATTGCTGGCCTGCCTTGCCGCCTGTAGCGGGGGGCAGGATGACAATAATGATCCGGCCGATGTGGATGAATCTCCGCCGCCCCTGGGTGCCCATGGGGGGGCACGCCATGCCAGTCGCGCCCGTGACGACGCGCTGCGCCCGCTGTCGCGGCATCTGCCTAGGCCACCCGACCCGACCGATGAAACCGCCACCGAAGCCTATCATACCCCGCCCGATGCGGCGGCGATGCAGATGATCTCGTCAGGGTACGACCCCAATCAGGCCGGGGATGATGATAGTGGATCGGGCGGTGACGATGGCAAGCATTTTGTTGTGCCCGATACCCAGGTCAGCTATGGCAGACAGGGGCAGGGCAGCCACTAAAAAAGTAATGAACGCTTTGAGGTATCGCCGTTTTTCAGGAAGGCAGCGTTCTTTTGAAGCTTTTTGAAAAAAGCTTCACCAAAAACGTTTTCAGGTTTCTGAAATACCCTTCAGATGACCAGCACCGCCCGGATATCGTTGACGTTGGTCAGGGTGGGGCCGGTCATGACCAGGTCGCCCATCTGCTGGAACACGGTGTAGCTGTCATGCGCGCGCAGGCAGGCGCGCGGGTCACACCCCAGCGTGCGGGCGCGGGACAGGGTGGTGGGGGTGATGATCGCGCCTGCCGCGTCCTCGGTCCCGTCAATGCCATCACTATCCGCTGCAATGGCCCAGATCCCTTCATGTCCCTGCAGGGTATTGGCCATGGACAGCAGGAATTCCGTATTGCGTCCGCCCCGTCCCGGCGGGGGCCGGTCGGGGTGGATGGTCACTGTTGTCTCGCCACCCGACAGCAGCACCGCAGGGCCTGCCACCGGCATGCCATGCTGGCGCGCCGACAGGGCGATGCCTGCCATGAACGTGCCCGTGTCCCGGCTTTCCCCTTCCAGTGCATCACCAAGGATCAGCGGTGCCAGCCCCAGTTCACGCGCAGTACTGGCGGCGGCCTGTAACGCCATGAACGGTGTGGAAACAAGGGTATAGCGATTGCGTGGGGAAAGCGTGCTGGCGACCGGCGGATGCATGAGTACACGCTGCACCGCATCGGGCACGGTAATGCCGTAATGTGCGATGATGGCGCGGGCGTCGGCTGCCGTAGTGGGATCGGCCACCGTCGGACCGCTGGCGATGGTCAGCGGGTCGTCGCCCGGCACGTCGCTTATGGCCAGGGTCACCACGCGCGCGGGACTGGCGGCGGCGGCCAGACCGCCCCCCTTGATGGCCGACAGGTGGCGGCGCACCACGTTCATGTCGCGTATGCTCGCCCCTGAATGCAGCAGGGCACGGTTGACCATGCGGATGTCATCCAGCGTCAGGCCATCCGCCGGCAGTTCCAGCAGCGCCGATCCCCCGCCCGAAATCAGGGCGATGACAAGATCATCCGGTCCCAGTCCCGTTACTTCAGCCATCATGGTACGCGCGGCGGCCTCACTCCGGCTGTCGGGCACGGGGTGGCTGGCTTCTAGCACGCGGATACGGCGCGTGGGGGTCATATGCCCGTCGCGTGTCACCACGCATCCCGTCAGGTCCACATCGGGCCATGCCTGTTCCAGTGCGGCGGCCATGGATGCAGCGGCCTTGCCCGCGCCCACCACCACGCATTTCCCCTTCGGCCGTTGCGGCAGGTAGCGCGCCAGCACCACATCAGGCATGGCGCTGCGTATGGCGGCATCGAGTATGCGCCGCAGGGCCATGCGTGCGCGTTCGTCCGTCCAGTCAGTGGCCGTGGTGATGCGTGATGTGGCGGCAAACGGGTGGATGGTGGCGTCGTTCATTGCAGCGGTCCAGATCCTTCATGCATGTATCGGTGCAGGCCGGGTTCGTGTACCAACGCATGGTATACAGGCGGGATGCATGCAGACCCGGCACCCGGTCCATACCATCCGTGCAGGGGCGGACAGTGTGTCACAATTATCACGTCTTTATCAGGATGGGAGGAAAGCCGGGTCTGCGGCCCCCGCACACGCTAAATTGGGGAACTGGCGTATGGATTGGCGGGGATGATGGTGATACGCGGCAGATGACCTGCACCCACGCGCAGGGCCACAACAGAAAGGACAAGGGCATGGAGAACTGTGTGCTGGATGCGCGTCCTGTTCCCTCCACGCAGCCACCCCACGGGATGGTACAGCCTTATCTGATCTTTCCCCGTCCGGAATGGGCGGCCCTGCGCGCAAATGTGCCCCAGTCACTGGGGGAGGCGGATATCGCGGCCCTGCGTGGGCATAATGAACCGGTTTCGCTGGAAGACATCACCGAGGTCTACCTGCCGCTGTCGCGCCTGCTCAACCTGCATGTCATGGCGACGCGCAGCATGAACAACATGGTCAAGAGCGCCTTTATCGGCACGCCTGCCGTGACCATGCCGTTCGTGATCGGTATTGCGGGCAGCGTGGGCGTGGGCAAGAGCACGTTCGCGCGCCTGCTGCAGGCGGTGCTGTCGCGCTGGCCCGACCACCCGAATGTGGCGCTGGTCACGACCGATGGTTTCCTGCATTCCACGCGCGAACTGGAAAAGCGCAGGCTCATGCACCGCAAGGGCTTTCCCGAAAGCTATGACCTGCGGCAGATGATTGCCTTCCTCGCCGCGCTGAAGGCGGGGGAGCGTAACCTGCAGGTGCCGGTCTATTCGCATGAAGCCTATGACATCGTGCCCGACCGCTATCAGGTGATCGACCAGCCCGACATCCTGATATTCGAAGGGCTGAACGTGCTGCAGACCGTATCCGAACAGCCGTTCATGGCGTCTGACTTCTTCGATTTTTCCATCTATCTGGATGCGGACACGCAGGTGATCGAGGACTGGTACGTAAAACGCTTCCTGTCGCTTCAGCGCACGGCATTCCGCAAGCCGACATCCTATTTCCATCATTGTGCCGACCTGACACCCGATGAAGCCACGCGCATGGCGCATGATATCTGGCGGCGCATCAACCTGCCCAACCTGCAGCAGAATATCCTGCCCACGCGCGAACGTGCCCGCGTGGTCATGCACAAAAGCGCCAGCCACGCGATCGATACGGTGTGGATGCGCCAGATTTGAAACAGTATTCCAAAACAACGATCTGATAAAAAAGAATAAAAGTTTCCGGATGCTGTCTTTTTTTCAAACAGGCGGCGTTCCTTGAAGCTTTTCCATGGTTGATCGATGCTGTAACCCGGTCGAAATCCCTGGCACAGGGCAATAAAAAAGGCGGCCCGGATTGCTCCGGACCGCCCATGGCGTGTGGTGTCGTACCGCCTGCCTTATGCGTTCAGGTAAACGGTCTTGGTATCGACATAGGCTTCCAGCCCGTACTGGCCGTCCTCCCCGCCGATGCCGCTATCGCCATAACCGTGATGGAAGCCCTGTGCGGCCTCGCCCCCTTCACGGTTGACGTAGATCTCACCGAAGTTGAGTTCATTGGTCATGCGCATGATCTTCTTCAGGTCCTGCGTGAACATATAGGCGGACAGGCCATAGCGTGAGTTGTTGGCCTGCGCGATGGCGTCATCAAAGTCCTTTACGCGGATCAGTGACAGCACGGGGCCAAACACTTCGTTGCGCACGATGTCCATGTCACCGTTCACGTTGGTCAGCAGCGTGGGGGCATAGAAATTGCCCTTGTCATAGTCGCTGCCCGTCAGGCGCCTGCCGCCCAGTTCGACCTTTGCCCCCTGTTCCACGGCCTTGCGGACCATGGCATCGACCTTTTCCAGTTCCTGCGCGCTGATCTTCGGCCCCATATCGGTCTTTTCATCCAGCGGGTTGCCGGTTTTCAGGGCTTCGACCTTCGCACGCAGGCGCTTGAGGAACGTGTCATAGACTGCCGTATGGACATAGGTGCGTTCATTGGCTGTGCAGACCTGGCCACAGTTCATGAAGCGCGCGGAGACGGCGGCATTCACGGCGGCGTCGATATCCGCGTCCTCCATCACGATGAACGGCGCCTTGCCCCCCAGTTCCAGCCGGACTTCCTTCAGTCCCTCGGATGCGGCGGCCATGATCTTGCGACCTGCGGGCGTGCTGCCGGTCATGGTAATCAGCCTGGTGATCGGGCTGGTCACCAGCGCGTTGCCCACGGTCGCGCCGCCGCCGGTCACGACATTGAATATGCCCTTGGGGAAACCGGCTTCAACCGACAGTTCCGCTAGCGCCAGGGTCGAAAGCGGCGTCAGTTCATGTGGCTTGATGACAAAGGTATTGCCTGCCGCCAGTGCCGGACCCATCTTGCGCGCGGTCAGGGCGAGGGGGAAGTTCCATGCCGAAATGCCGGCCACCACGCCGTGCGGGATCTTTTCGATCAGGATCTTCTCACCCGGGCGGCTGCCGGGAATGATATTGCCTTCCAGGCGGCGTACGTTTTCAGCGGCGAAGCGGATCAGCTGGATGGCGAAATTGACCTCGATCCGGGCTTCCTTCAGCGGCTTGCCGTTTTCAGACGTGATGATGCGCGCCAGCTTTTCCGCATCGCGCCGGATCAGTTCAATCAGGCGGTACAGGTAATCCGCCCGGTCGGTGGCGACCTGTCGGCTCCACGCGGGAAAGGCGTCCTGTGCGGTACGCAGTGCGCGGTTGACATCGGCTTCACCTGCGACCGCAACCTGGGCCAGCACTTCCCCGGTTGCGGGATTACGGATGGTCTCGTGTTCGGTATTGTCGGCCTTGGACCATGCGCCACCAATGAACAGGTCATGGGTTTTCGGCTTGGTCATGGGGAAATCTCCGTTTTCAGTCAGTTCTGTGGTTTGTCGGGCCTGTGTGGCCGGACGCCGCGCGCGGCAACGCCACCCGCCCCGGTCCGTCCGGGGCAGGGTGGGCGCATGTGGTGCAGGCGACGGAAAGAAGGTGGAAGAAGGTCAGGACTGCAGGAAGGGACGGCCTTCGTGGGCGACCAGCAGGTCATGCATGTCGGTTGCGTGTTCTTCTTCTTCCGCAAGGATCTTTTCAAGCATGATCCGCGTTGTGGGATCATGATCGGCAAAATAGCGGATCAGTTCGCGATAGTGTTCGATGACCAGGCGTTCGGCCACAAGGTTCTGGCGCACCATTTCAATCAGGTTGCCGCCATCGCCATACTCGGTGGCGGACCGGGTTGCCAGCCCTTCGGGCGACAGGTTCGGCACGCCGCCAAGCTGGTCAATGCGGTCGGCCGCCCACATCATGTGGGCCCGTTCCTCCTTGGCGTGGGTCGCGAATTCGCTGGAAACACTTTCGCTGGTAATGCCCGTGACGGAAATGGAATGCATGGTATAGCGCAGCACGCATACAAGTTCGGTCGCAACGACAGTCTGCAGCAGGTCGATCGCGGTCTGGACATTGCCCTGGTACGCAGGGGTAAGGGCCCCTTTTTCGATTGCTTTCTTCGCGCGTTCGCGCAGGGTCTGCACATCGGTCAGGAACGTATTTTCACCTGCATCGGACATGATGCTCTCCTTGTCGGTTTCAGGCATGCGCATGGTGGCATGTCCGTTACGGATCATTGCCCGTCCTAACGGGCCGACAGGAAAGGGGTTCCCCCCTAAGGCGGTTTTGGGGGCAGATCAGCCCGCAGACAGTCTAAATGCGGCAAAAAATGACTTTTTCGTTGCGTCAGGCGTTGCCATTCACGGCCAGATCATTATTGATCGATATTAATAAGACCTATTTGCATTAAGGATGAAGTAAACGGCATGGTATCATTCAGCGCAGGCCAGTCTGAAAAGCTTCCCCGCCGCGCGTTGAGCGACGACGCCTATGAGCATGTGCGTCGTGGGCTGATCCGCAGCCGTTATCGCTCGGGCGAACGGCTGGTGCTGCGGCCGCTGGCGGCGGAACTGGGGCTTAGCCCCACCCCGGTGCGTGAGGCGCTGCTGCGCCTTGTGTCCGAACATGCGCTGGAACTCAATGATCGCAATACCGCCGTCGTGCCAGCCATGACCCAGCGCAGCTTTGCCGAAATCCATGACCTGCGCGTTGACCTGGAAATGCGTCTTGCCGCTGCCGCCGCCCAGCGTGCGTCCGATCACGGGGTCGAGGCGCTGGTCATCCTGCAGCAGCAGTTCATGAATGCATCGCACGCCGGTGACGATGGCGGCATGGCGGCCTTCAACGCCGATTTCCATACCACGGTGGCGACATTGGCCGAACTGCCGCTGACCGCGACGATCCTGCGCAACCTGTGGATGCGCATCGGACCGATCTATGCCCTGTCACGCCCCATGATCCAGATGCAGCATGAAGGGCGCACCCACCCGCACGACGACCTGATCGCGGCATTGCGCCGGCGTGACGTGGCGGCGGCGCAGGTGGCGGTCACGCGTGATTTCGAACACGCGCGCCGCTGGATCGAACCCCGCCTGTCCTGACGGGGTATGGCCCGGCCGGGCGCGCGCCTACCGGCGGCCCGGCGTGCGGATCTGCGGTACCTCGATGTCGATTTCCAGCATCGAGACGGAATTGCCGCGGTCCAGCTTCACCTGCACCTTTTCCTGCTCGACGGGAATGTGCCGCTTGATGACTTCAATGATTTCCGCCTGCAGTTTGGACAGGAGGTCGGATTCATTGCCCTCTCCCGTCCGTTCGTGCGCCAGCAGGATCTGCAGCCTGTCGCGGGCAACAGGGGCGGATGTTTTCGTGCCGCGCCCAAAAAGGGAACCAAACAGGCTCATCAGCTTTTCCCCTTGAACAGGCGGGCCAGCAGGCCCTTGCGTTCGGTCGGGACCGTGATCTCCAGTTTCTCGCCTTCCAGCCGGCGCGCCGCTTCGGCATAGGCACGGGCAGGCGGGCTGTCAGGGCTGCTTAACGTCACCGGCGCGCCAAGGTTCGATGCGCGCAGCACTTCCTCGCTTTCGGGAATGATGCCCAGCAGCGGGATGGACAGGATTTCCAGCACATCCTCGATCCGCAGCATCTCGCCCCGCGCCGCGCGGGCCGGGTCGTAGCGGGTCAGCAGCAGGTGCTTTTCGATCTTGCCGCCGCCCTTCGCCTTTTCGGTCGTGCTGTCCAGCATGCCGATGATCCGGTCACTGTCGCGCACGGACGATACTTCGGGGTTTGTTACGACAATGGCGTGGTCGGCATGGTACATGGCCAGCTGCGCGCCGCGTTCGATCCCGGCCGGGCTGTCACAGATCACCCAGTCGAATTTCTCCCGCAGTTCCTGCATGACGCGGGCGACCCCTTCGGCCGTCAGGGCGTCCTTGTCGCGCGTCTGGGACGCGGGCAGGATGGACAGCGTCTCGATGCGCTTGTCACGGATCAGCGCCTGCGACAGCTTGGCGTCGCCCTGGATCACGTTGATCAGGTCGAACACGACCCGCCGTTCCGCCCCCATCACCAGGTCGAGGTTACGGAGGCCCACGTCAAAATCGACCACGACGACATTCTGCCCGGTCTGGGCCAGTGCGGCGCCCAGTGCGGCGGTTGACGTGGTCTTTCCGACGCCACCCTTGCCGGATGTGACAACCAGTACTTTTGCCATTGAGGTACCTGTTTGTCCGCTTTTAGGAGGTGTTTTCTTGTTCATGACCTGATGGATACGGTTGGATGGGTTGGCACGCGTAAGGAGCGCGACGGGGGACTTTCGGGTGCCTGCCTAGCGTTTGCGCACGGGAAAGGCAGGCGGCACAAGCGGCTGGACCACAAGTGTGTCATTAGTGAGGACGATCTGTGCAGGTTTTTCAACATATTGCGGATCAATTTCTTCCGCCGTTATGTAATATCCGTCAATGGCCAGCAGTTCCGCCTGCATGGAATGGGCGAATATGCGGGCGTCGGGCTGCCCGTTCATGCCTGCGATGGCGCGGCCACGCAGCGGGCCATAGATATGGATCGACCCGCCTGCCGTCACCTCCGCGCCTGAGCCGACCGAGCCGATGATGATGATGTCCCCATCGGGGTTCATGATCACCTGACCCGAACGGATGGGCTGTTCGATGATCATGGATGACCCGCGTGGCGGCTGCGGCTGCACGGGCGCTGCGTCATCGGGGATGTCCACTGCCCCGGACGCCCGCCCGCCCATGAACCCCGATGGCCAGTCCCATCCCGCGCAGGCCGGCCATGAGGCATCACCGCCTTCTATGCCGATGATGCGGATGCCACGCGCGCACAGCGCGGGATAGAGTTCGGCCAGCCCCTCCGTCGTGGCGTCAAGCAGGGACAGGTCAAGGATGACCGGCTTGCCGGCAAAGAATGTGCTCGATCGCGCGATCTGTGCATCAAGCCCGGCTAGCCAGTCGGCCAGAACGGGTTCGGGCGACAGCACCAGGGCAAGGAACGACCGCCCGCGTGCGCGGATTTTCGGTGTGGGACGCAATTCGTCGGGCAACGTTATCCTGTCCTGTCTGGTGAATGGGCCGTGTTGTTTCCAGCTACCGTGTCAGGCCGTCACTGTCGAGTGAAGGATGCCCCATTCACCTGCCATGCAGCCATACTTTTTCATCCCTGTGCACTCGGGGCTTGGCGAAGGGCGTGACAATGCAATAAAGCGGGAACATGCGCATCCTGTATCACCTTCCCCTTTCCCCCTATTCCCGCAAGGTCCGCCTCGTGCTGGGGGAAAAGCGCTTGCCGTTTGAACTCAAGACCGAGCGGGTG
Source organism: Komagataeibacter ossonobensis (assembly GCF_057359305.1). Lineage (NCBI taxonomy): Bacteria > Pseudomonadati > Pseudomonadota > Alphaproteobacteria > Acetobacterales > Acetobacteraceae > Komagataeibacter > Komagataeibacter ossonobensis. Next base: position 202,522 of record NZ_JBXAYQ010000001.1, read on the forward strand.
TGGGAACGTCGTCCCGAATATCTTGACCGCAACCCGGCCGGCACGGTGCCCATGCTACAGGAAAGCAACGGGTTGTGCATTCCCGATTCGTGGGTCATCTGCGAATATCTGGAGGAAGCCTATCCCGACACCCCGCTTCTGGGCCGCACGCTGGCCGAACGGGTGGAGGTGCGCAGGCTGGTGGTCTGGTTCGATGAGAAATTCGGGGCCGAGGTCTCGCGCAACCTGCTCAATGAAAAGGTGATGAAGCGCATTTCGGGCAAGGGCAATCCCGATGGCGCGGCCCTGCGTGCGGGCTATGCCAACATCCGCGTCCACCTGTCCTATATCGACTGGCTGGCGGAAACGCGGCAGTGGCTGGCAGGCAACATGCTGTCGATGGCGGATTTCGCGGCGGCCGCACACCTGTCGTGCCTTGATTTCCTTGATGACGTGGACTGGTCGCGCGCGCCGGCGGCCAAGGACTGGTACGCCCGCGTCAAGAGCCGCCCGTGTTTCCGCGCGCTGCTGCAGGACCGCATCACCGGCTTCACCCCTCCCGCCCATTACGCGGATCTGGATTTCTAGGGACATGACAGCACATACTGCCGGTTTCGGCGCCATCGTGCTGGGGGCCGGGGCAGCGGGCCTTATGGCGGCCGCCACGGCGGGGCAGGCAGGCGCGCGCGTGCTGGTGCTGGACCATGCGCCGCATGCAGGCCGCAAGATCCTGATTTCCGGCGGGGGCCGGTGCAATTTCACCAACATGGACACGGGACCGGGGCAGTTTCTGTCCGCCAACCCGCATTTCGCCAAATCGGCGCTGGCGCGGTACACGCCCGCCGATTTTCTGGCGATGGTGCAGCGCCATCGTATCCCATGGCATGAAAAGGCGGCGGGTCAGCTGTTCTGTGACCGTTCGGCGCGCGACATCGTGGACATGCTGCGACGTGAATGCGCGGCGGGGCAGGTGGATGTGCGGGTGTCGCACCGGATTATTGACGTGGCGCGTGACGGTGCGGGGCATTTCCGGGTCGAGACGGATCACGGTACCTTCCATGCGCCCAGCCTGATTGTGGCGACCGGCGGCCTGTCGATTCCCAAGCTGGGGGCAACCGGGCTGGCCCATGACCTTGCGCGCCGGTTCGGGCTACGTATCGTCCAGCCAGCACCCGCGCTGGTGCCGCTGATATTCGGTGCGCAGGACCGTGAATGGATGGAACCGCTGGCCGGGCTGTCGGTCACGGTGGGCATTACCTGCCATGCGGGGCAAGGGCGGCAGGCACGCCAGGTTACCTTCCGTGATGGCATGGTCTTTACCCATCGTGGCCTGTCGGGGCCTGCCATCCTGCAGGCCTCATCCTACTGGCAGCCGGGGCAGGTGCTGGATATCGACCTGCTGCCCGGTATCGATGCCGCCAGCAGGCTGCTGGAAATCAAGCGCGACCGCCCGCGTGCAGGCGGGGTGGCCATGCTGTCCATGCTGCTGCCGCAGCGTCTGGCACAGCTTATGGCGCAGGCACACCTGCCTGACGGGCAGCTTGCGGGCATGCCCGACGCGGTGCTGGCCAATGTCGCCAGTGTCCTGTCGGGCTGGCGGCTCAACCCGCATGGCACCGAAGGCTATGTAAAGGCCGAGGTCACGCGCGGTGGGGTTGATACGGACTGCCTGTCCTCACGCGATATGGAGGCGCGTGACGTGCCCGGCCTGTTCATGGTGGGCGAGGCAGTGGACGTGACCGGCTGGCTGGGTGGCTACAATTTCCAGTGGGCATGGGCCAGTGGCCATGCGGCAGGGCGGGCGGTGGCGGAACGCGGCGGCTGATGCTGTTTGCGTCACAGTCGTTCCTGGTTGTCTTCCTGCCGCTGGTCCTTGGTCTGTATTACGCCGTGGGCGACAGCCGGGCCGCGCGACAGGGCGTGATCATTGCTGCGTCGGTGCTGTTTTACGGATTATGGGACTGGCGTTTCGTGCCGTTCTTGCTGGCGATGATCGGGTTCAGCCAGATGGTCGCCTTCATGTGGGGGCGGACCGGCCGGCGCATGTGGCTGCGGGTGGGGATCGCGGGCAATCTTGCCGTGCTGTTCGGCTTCAAATACGCCGACTGGCTGGCGGGCAGCGTAATGCACTGGATGGGGCGGGACCATATGGCATGGTCCATCGTGCTGCCGCTGGGGCTGTCGTTTTTCGTGTTCCAGAAAATCTCATACCTTGTCGATCTGGGCCGGGGACAGGCGCGGGTGTACCGGCTGGCGGATTTCATGGAATTCGTCACGTTCTTCCCGCAACTCGTGGCTGGCCCCATCGTGCGGCATAACGAACTGATCCCGCAGTTCGACAACAGTCCGCGCAATGCCGCGATGTGGGAAAACCTGGGCCGGGGCAGCCTGCTGCTGCTGGTGGGCCTTGGCAAGAAGGTGGGGCTGGCTGACACATTGGGGACCATCTGCGCGCCGGTGTTTGATGCCGCCCATGCGGGCCATGTGCCCGGCATGGGGGCGGCATGGCTGGCGGCTGTGGCCTACATGCTGCAGATCTATTTCGATTTTTCGGGTTATTCCGACATGGCCATCGGCATGGCGCTGATGATGGGCATCCGCCTGCCATTCAATTTCAACGCGCCCTATACAGCGGTTTCGGTGCGGGATTTCTGGCGGCGGTGGCATATGACGCTGTCGCGTTTCCTGCGTGATTACATCTATATCCCGCTGGGCGGAAACCGCTGCACGCCGCTGCGGCAGGCCGTCAATGTCATGGTGACCATGGGACTGGCGGGCGTGTGGCACGGGGCGGGGTGGAACTTTGTCGTGTGGGGCCTGCTGCATGGCGCGGCGCTGGCCGTAGCGCATGCATGGGATCGCGCGGGACGTGTCATGCCCCGCGTGGGTGGGTATGTGCTGACCATGGGGTTCGTGCTGCTGACATGGGTGGTGTTCCGCGCCGCCGACCTTGCAACGGCAGGGCGCATGCTGGGGGCCATGGCCGGGCTGCATGGCATGGGGGGTACTGCGGTCCACCACCCGGCCGTGCTGGCGCTGGCGGCAGCCGTGGCGGTAATTGGTCCGGCATCGCAGCAGGTGGTGATCGAACGCCTGCAGCCCGCACCGTGGATGGCGGTGGCGGCAGGGGTCGCCCTTGTGCTGCTGGTGTTCCTGATTGGCGGGCGACCGCCGGAACCCTTCATCTATTTCCAGTTCTGACAGCGTCTGCCATTGCAGCGCAGGGCGTGTATTGTGCGCCCGGCACTGGTATTGCGGGGTAATACTTCCCAAATCTGGTAATGATCTGCCACATGGGCCGATCAGGATGATACAGGCAGGAGCATATGGCAGGCAGGCGTGACAGCATGGATAACGAGCCGACGGATCTGTTTGGCGCGCCCCCGCCACAGCACGACAGGCGTGGTCCGGTCCCGTTTCCGGCCCATGAACCGAAAGTCGCCGCCCGCACGCAGCCACTGGCCGACCGCCTGCGTCCCGCAACGCTGGATGACGTGGTGGGACAGGATCACCTGCTGGGGCCTCAGGGCAGCCTGCGGCAGATGCTGGCGCGCGGGTCACTGGCCAGCCTGATCCTGTGGGGTGGGCCGGGGGTGGGCAAGACCACCATCGCCCGCCTGCTGGCCAATGCGGCGGGGCTGCGCTTCGTGCAGCTTTCGGCGGTGTTTTCCGGCGTGGCCGACCTCAAGCGCGCGTTTGAGGATGCCCGGCGCACCAGCGCCAGTGGCGGCGGCACGCTCCTGTTCGTTGATGAAATCCATCGCTTCAACCGCGCGCAGCAGGACGGATTCCTGCCTGTGGTGGAAGATGGCACCGTGGTGCTGGTGGGTGCCACGACGGAAAACCCGTCCTTTGCGCTGAACAGTGCGCTGCTGTCGCGCTGCCAGGTGCTGGTGCTGCACCGTCTGGATGACGCGGCGATGGAAAAACTGCTGGAACGTGCCGAAGCCACGACCGGCACGACCCTGCCGCTGACATCCGAAGCCCGCGCCACCTTGCGCGCCATGGCCGATGGGGACGGGCGCTACCTGCTGAACATGGTCGAGCAGCTTCTGGCCCTGCCACCGCAGAAGGCCCCGCTGGATCCCGCTGGCCTGTCCAGCCTGCTGGCCCGCCGCGCCGCGCTGTATGACAAGGACCGGGAGGAACATTACAACCTGATTTCCGCCCTGCATAAATCCATGCGCGGATCGGACCCGGACGCGGCGCTGTACTGGTTCGCCCGCATGCTGGAAGGGGGCGAGGACCCACGCTACATCGCCCGCCGCCTGACCCGCTTCGCCGCCGAGGACGTGGGCATGGCCGACCCGCAGGCCCTGCCGCTGGCAGTCGCCGCGTGGGAGACATTCGAACGCCTGGGATCGCCCGAAGGCGAACTGGCGCTGGCGCAGCTTGTGGTGCACCTGGCCACCGCGCCAAAATCCAATGCGGTGTACAAGGGCTACAACATGGCCCGCCGGGCGGCGCGCGCCACCGGCAGCCTGATGCCACCGGCCCATATCCTCAACGCGCCGACCACGCTCATGAAGGATATCGGCTACGGCAAGGGCTATGAATACGACCATGATACGGAAGGGGGCATATCGGGCCAGAACTACTTCCCCGATGGCATGCGCCGCCCGAAACTGTACCAGCCCACCGGGCGTGGATATGAACGCGAAGTGGCGCGACGACTGGACAGTTGGAACAGAGTGCGCGAAAGCCGTGGGTCATGAGTGTCGTTACCCTTACCGTCAGCGATGACGAAGCCGATATCCGCCTCGACCGCTGGTTCCGCAGGCATTACCCCCATCTGACGCAGGGTGCGTTGCAGAAGCTGTGTCGCACGGGGCAGGTGCGCGTGGATGGCAGGCGCGCCACTGCCGCCACCCGTCTGGCCCCCGGGCAGGCGGTGCGCGTGCCGCCCATACCCAACGCCAACCGCCCGCCGCCACTGGCGGTCAAACCGCTGGACGAGCGGCAGGTGCGCGAGATCAACAAGATGGTCGTCTACCGTGATGACCACGTGATCGTGCTGAACAAGCCCGCAGGCATTGCGGTGCAGGGCGGGCCGGGCATCACGCACCATATCGACGCGCTGCTTGATGGCCTGCGCGAAAACCCAGATGACCCGCGTCCGCGCCTGGTCCACCGTATTGACCGTGATACGTCCGGCCTGCTGCTGGTCGCGCGCACGCCCGGGGTTGCGGCCAAGCTGGCGGCGGCCTTTCGCGGGCGTGACGTGCACAAGGTCTACTGGGCTGTGGTCGTGGGGCGTCCCAGCCCGGCCACGGGTATCATTGACCAGCCGCTGACCAAGCTGGGCGCGGGGGCCGGTGCCATCAGCGTCGTGGCCGAACGGGGCGATGCGGACGCGGTGCATGCCCTGTCGGAATACGAGGTGCTGGATGCGGCGGGGCGCAAGCTGTCGTGGCTGGCACTTTCGCCGCTGACGGGCCGTACCCATCAGCTGCGTGTGCATTGCGAGGCATTGGGCAACCCCATACTGGGTGATCCGAAATATGGCGGTGACATAGCGCATGTCACCGGGTTTACGGATAAGCTACACCTGCATGCCCGCAGGCTGGAACTGCCGCACCCGGCAGGTGGCACGCTGGTGGTCGAGGCGGACCTGCCCCCCCACATGCGTGAGACATTCCGGCAGATCGGTTTTGTCGCACCCGCCACGGCACAGCCCCGCCGCAGCTAGCGCGGCCCGAATGGTACAGGACAGGAATTGAAATGGCACATAACGGAAATGCACGGCGCATACTCCTCGGCTCGGTCGCAGCACTGGTCGTGATCGCGGGCGGGGCGGGGCTTGCGGTCAAGTCCATGCTGGACCCCGACGCGCTGCGCACCAAGGCCATTGCCGCAATTGAAAAACAGACCGGACGCAAGGTGCGCATGGGTGGGCTGGAACTGCATGTCCTGCCCACCCTGTCGCTGTCCGTAAGTGATGTCGGCCTGTCGGACATGGCCGGTGGCGCCTATACGGACATGGTGACGGCAGACAAGCTGCAGGCCAGCATGGGGCTGATGGCGCTGCTGCACCACGAAATCCGGCTGGAGGACCTGAAGCTGGTCCACCCCGTCGTCCATCTGGAACGCACGAACAAGGGAGAGGCCAACTGGCGCCTGTCGCCCACCAGCGCGCAGGCCACGGCCACGCCGGATGCAAAGACCACGCAGGCCGCGTCCGACTGGAAGGTGCAGATCGGCAGCATCCGCATAAGCAATGCCGACCTTGACTGGGACGACCAGATGTCGGGCAGCAGGGGCAAGGTGGTGCTGGACCACATCAACCTGTCGGATGTTGATGGCGCGAAACCCGAAATTGATGTGGCGGGCCATAACGATAGCGGCAGCTTCACGCTGGCGGGCCACACGGGTGCGATCAGCCTGACATCCACCGCACGGGCCGGCTGGCCGGTTGCGTTGCAGGCGGCGTTCAAAGCCGGTGGGCAGCCGGTGGGGCAGTTGACAGTGGATGGCACCGTGGCCGACCCCGACCACATGAAGGGCTATAACGTCAAACTGGATGGCAATATCACCAGCCTGAAGGCGATCGACGCGTTCGTGCCGGGGCTGAGCCTGCCGGATGTGCGGCGGCTGTCGCTCAAGGCCAATGTGGTGGATGGCAGCGCCGCGGACAAGGAAGGCAGCACGCCGCTGCTCAATTCCCTGCATCTGGACACGGGCGCGGTGGATGCCGGGCAGTACCTGTCCGGCCTGACGCTGCAGGGGCTGTCGGTTGATGCGCCGGGTCCAAAGGACGCCGTGACCATCCGCAGTCAGGGCACGTGGCAGGGGCAGGGGCTGAAACTGTCCGGCACGCTGGGATCGCTGCAACAGGTGGAACAGGCGGCGCTGTCGCACCTGGCCGACCCGCTGCCGCTGTCGCTGGACCTGTCGGGTGATCCGGGCAGCCTGCGTGTCGCGGGCACGCTGGGCGGTTCGCGCGCGGTGGTGAATGTCAACGCAACCGCGGGCAAGCTGCCGCTGCCCAATGGTGCGGCGATCGATCACCTGGAAGCCTCGACCCACCTGGTCAGCGAGGATAACGGCGCGCATTTCCAGCTTTCGGATATTGTGGTCAAGAGCACGCAGGTCTCCCTCAAGGGGGCGCTGGACCTGTCGGTTCACGGCGGGCATTCCGGGGTGCCGCTGGTCAGTGGCGCAATTGATGCAAGCTGGGTGAATGCGGATGCCCTGATGGGCAACGCCACCACCACCAAGGCGGACGCAAACACTGTCACGCCTGCAAATGGCAAGGGCAGTGATGAAACGCTGCCATTCGACCGGCTGCGCAAGCTGGATGCCGACCTGCGCCTGACCGTGGCGCAGCTGGAATTCGAGGGCGATGAATACCGCAACGCCCTGACCCATATCAGCCTGCGCAACGGGCTGCTGAAGGTTGATCCGCTACAGGCCGAAGGCACGGGCCGCCGCCTGTCGGGCCAGTTCGAGGTCGATGCATCGGGCAGCGTGCCCACCGTATCGGGCACCATCGGCACGCTGGTGCTGCCGGCGACATGGCTGGAAAGCAAGGCGGGCCTGTCCAACATGGTGCAGGGCGCGTTGCAGGTCGTGGGTGAAGTGCGCTCGCAGGGCAATACCGCGACCGAACTGCGCACCGGCATGACCGGGCACCTTGGCGTATCCATGATCAATGGCACGGTCAGCGGCAGCGCGCTGGGTGAACTGCTGGGTGATGCGGCACGTGGCGCGCTGGGTTCCGGCCCGATCGCGCTGCGCTGCTTCGGCCTGCACATGAACATGGCGGACAAGCGGGCAAATGTGGATACCATCGGCGTGCAGACCAATGCGCTGACCGTGACCGGCAAGGGCACGGTGGGCATGGTATCGCATGACCTGGACCTGCATCTTGTGCCGCAGGTCATGATCGGTGGCACTGGCGCCACCGTGCCGCTGCGCGTGGGGGGAACGCTTTCGTCCCCGCGTCCCAAGATGGATGGCGGTGCGGATGGCCGTTACGCCATCGGCCTGCTGCTGGGCGGATCGGATAGCAAGGCAGTGGCCGATCCGTGCCCCGCGACGCTGAAGGTTGCGCGTGAAGGGCAGGCCGGACCCGAACCCACGACGGCGGCGCCCAAGGCGCAGTCCTCTGGCGCTGCGGGCCTGCTGGGCAATTCCAAGTCCTCGCCGGATGTAAAGAAGGCGGCTGGCCTGCTGAAGGGGCTGGGTATCCTGAAATGACGCAGGGCAACGGAATGAAGGAGGGGGTACGTCCCCCCACACCCCAGACACAGGGCAGGCGCAGGCGGTTCTGGACACAGGCCGCCGCCCGTCCGGCGGAGGGGGGATACAGTGTCGAGCTTGACGGGCGCGGCATCCGCCTGCCCGGTGGGACGCCGCTGTGTGTCATGTCGCGTGCGCTGGCCGGTGCGATTGCCGATGAATGGGCGCATGCCGGTGGGGAAAAGGGCGGGGACTTCACCCCCGATGACCTGCCGCTGACCCGTATTGCCGGTACCATGATCGAACGCGTCGCCCCGGACCCTGCAGCGCAGGCAAGCGCCCTGCTGCAATATGTGGATGGGGAACTGCTGTGCTACCGCGCGGATCATCCCGCCCTGCTGTGCGCGCGCCAGAAGGCGGAATGGGATCCGCAGCTTGCGTGGCTGAAAGCGCGTTATGGCATCGATATGGCGGTGACGCAGGGCATCATGCCCCTGTCGCAGGCACCGGCGGTGCAGGCGGCATGGCGCGGCATCCTGGAAAAGATGGATAATCCAGCACTTGCCGCACTGGGGGTAATGGTGCCCGCCATGAAAAGCATCGTGCTGGGACTGGCGGTTGTGACAGGCGCGTTGCCCGACGCAAAGGCGGCGGAGATCGCATCCGTGGATGAACGCACCCAGATGGACATATGGGGCAGGGACGACAAGCAGGAAGCAGCCCTGCGTCTGGTGGGCCTTGAGGTCACGGACGCATCGCGTTTCCTGCGGCTGTGCCATATGGGCTGAGACAAAGGGCGGTCTGCAAAAAGCTTCAAAGAACGCCGCCTTTTTGAAAAAAGGCGACACCTGAAAACTTTATTCTTTAGAAATCCGCAAACAAAAACGGCCCGGCATGAGACCGGGCCGTTTTTGTGTCTCAGGCGATCAGGGCACCAGCACCGTGGCGCTGGCCAGGCAGGCAATGCCTTCCTCGCGTCCGGTAAAACCAAGGCGTTCGGAGGTCGTGGCCTTGACCGAAATCCGGTCCACATCAACCTTCAGCAGTTCGGCCAGGCGCGCGCGCATGGCTTCCGAATGGGGCCCGATCTTGGGCCGTTCACAGATCAGGGTCACATCGGCATTGACCAGCATGCCGCCGCGCTGGCGGATGCGTTCACCTGCATGGACCAGGAAGCGCGCGCTGTCGGCATCCTTCCATTCATTCTGGCTGGGCGGGAAATGGCGGCCGATGTCGCCTTCGGCCAGCGCGCCGTAAATGGCGTCGCACAGGGCATGGATACCCACATCCGCATCCGAATGGCCCGCAAGGCCGCGCGTGTGCGGCACGTTGACACCACACATGATCAGGGGCCGGTTTTCGGCAAAGGCATGCACGTCGTAGCCCGTGCCGGTGCGCGGCAGCAGGGTCGGGCCGATCAGGCGTTCCAGGCGCACCAGATCCTCCTTGTAGGTCAGTTTGATGTTGTCTTCCGAACCGGGAACGATGGCCACGTGGTGTCCCGCCTGTTCCAGCAGGGCGGCGTCGTCGGTGGCATCCGCGGCACTTGCCGCGCGGTGCAGGTCACGCAGCAGCGCGAAACGGAAACCCTGTGGCGTCTGGGCGCGGAACAGGTCGGTACGGGGCACGGTATCGGTAATGATGCCGTCCTTCGCGCGCTTGATGGTGTCGGCCACCGGGACTGCGGGGATCACGCCCGCATGCTTTTCCAGTGCCGCGATCACGCCCTGCGTCACCGCGGCCGGCACATAGGGGCGCGCGCCGTCATGGATCAGCACCAGTTCGGGGCGCGCATTTTCAGGCAGGCGGTCAAGGGCGTCCAGCCCCGCGCTGACGCTGGCCTGTCGCGTGGCGCCGCCCGGAACAACCGGCAGGACCGTGCAGCCGGCAGGGGCGAACCCCTCCAGCGCACTGGCCAGCAGGGCGGGATCGCCCACGGGCTGGATCATGCCGACATGAGGGGCAAGGGCATCCGCCGCGTGGCGGATGACGGGCCGCCCGCCGAGCGTGACATACTGCTTGGCGAGGGGTGTCACGGTCTGGGCGCTGTACCGGCTGCCCTGGCCCGCGGCGAGAAGGATGGCTGCAACACGCATGATGCGGAACAATGCGGCCATGTGGCCCGCGCGTCAAGCATTGAGCGTGGACTGACTGGCCCGCGCGGGGGCATGGGCCGACATGAAAATGTTTCCCCAATGCACCGAACCTGATTGCACGGGGCGGCGGGAGAGGGTATTCTGCCTAAATCATAAGCATTATTTGGTGGATATTGTAGCCGGCATGCCTTTCTGCCGCCATCGGGCGCGGCTGGGTTCCGGCGGGGAAGCGTGGTTCATGTCGTCTCAACTGCTGTCGCCCATTGATCTGGGGGGGGGGGTCGTCCTTCAGGCGCCCGTCATTCTGGCGCCCATGGCCGGGGTGACCGACCTGCCGTTCCGCAGGCTGGCGCGCAGGCTGGGGGCGGGGCTGGTCGTGTCCGAAATGATCGCGTCATGGGCCATGATCCGCGAAAACGAAAATACCCTGCGCATGGCGGAAGTGGCGGATGACGGCCCCAATTCCGTGCAGCTGGCCGGCTGCGACCCCGAAGCGATGGGTCAGGCCGCGCGGATCGCGGTCGATCGCGGGGCGGATATCATCGACATTAATTTCGGCTGCCCGGTGAAAAAGGTGGCGGTGGGGCAACTGGCCGGTTCCGCGCTAATGCGTGACGAGGCACAGGCCGGTCGCCTGCTGGAAGGCGTGGTGCGCGCGGTGGATGTGCCCGTGACCCTGAAAATGCGCATGGGCTGGGACCATAACAGCCTGAACGCCCCCACACTTGCGCGGATTGCACAGGAATCGGGCATACGCATGGTGACGGTCCATGGCCGCACCCGCCAGCAGTTCTATAACGGCACGGCGGACTGGCATTTCGTCCGCAACGTGGTCGATGCGGTGGACCTGCCGGTTATCGTCAATGGCGACATCCTGACGGTGGAAGATGCCCGCGTGGCGCTGGAACGTTCGGGTGCGCGCGGCGTGATGATCGGGCGCGGCTGTTATGGCCGTCCGTGGTTCTTGGCACAGGTGGCGCGCGCGCTCATGCATGGTGAACACGTGCCCGAACCTGACCTTGCGGCGGAAAAGGCCATCGTGCTGGAACATTATGGCATGATGATCGACCATTTTGGTGCCCACCCCGGCCTGCGCCTGGCGCGCAAGCATGTGTCATGGTACTCGGCGGGCCTGCCGGATTCCGCGGGTTTCCGCGCCGCCGTCAACCGGGTTGATACGGTCGATGCGGCTGTCGGCATGATCCATGAATTCTATGACCGCCAGATTGAAGCGGGCAATGTGCGCGGGCCGCGCCCGTCCACCGTGGGGGCCGAAAGGGCCGCTGCACAGGCGGCATGAGGATGGGCCCGCTTTCCCCTGTCCCCCATGAACCCTGCGCGCCCGATAACGTGACGGGCAACGGGCGCGTGATCCTCGACTCGCTGGCGCTGCCGGTTGTGGTCGTGCGGGCGGATAACGCCATCGGATACGTCAACAGCGCGGCGGAGCCTTTTTTCGGCATGTCGCGCGCGCATCTGGTGCAGATGCGCCTGACCGACATCCTGCCCGGTGACAGCCCGCTGTTCCTGCTGATGGAACAGGTCCGTGCCGAGGACCATACGGTGGTCGAGCACGAGGTCACACTGGAAAGCCCCCGCCTGCGCCATGACGGGGTGACGGTGCAGGGCGCGCCGGTCATGGAAGAATCGGGTTCGGTCGTGCTGACCTTCCATGATTTTTCAGCCGTGCGCGTGCTGGACCGGCAGCTGACCTTCCGTTCGGCTGCCCGCAGTGTCGCGGGCATGGCGGCGATCCTGGCGCATGAGGTCAAGAACCCGCTATCGGGTATCCGGGGTGCGGCGCAGCTGCTGGAAACATCGGTGGGCGAATCCGACCGTGAGCTTGCGGTGCTGATCCAGGACGAGGTCAACCGCATCCGCGACCTCGTCGACCGGATGGACATGTTCAGCGACCGGCCCATCGAACGCAGGCCCGTCAACATCCACCGCGTGCTGGAACATGTGCGCAGGCTGGCGCAGCAGGGCTTTGCCGCCGATATCCGCTTTCATGAAGTCTATGACCCCTCCCTGCCGCCGGTCTGGGGCAACCGCGACCAGCTGGTGCAGGTGCTGCTCAACCTGGTGAAGAACGCGGCCGAGGCCCTGCACACCAATCCCGATGATGCGGCCCCGCCCGAAATCACCCTGACCACCAGCTACCGGCCCGGCATATGGGTATCCACCGGGGCGGGCAGCCAGCGCGTGCAGCTGCCGCTGCTGGTGTCGGTGCGCGATAACGGGCCGGGCATTCCCGAAAACATCCGGCCGCACCTGTTCGAACCCTTCCTGACAACCAAGACCACGGGCAGTGGGCTGGGACTGGCGCTGGCTGGCAAGATCGTGGGCGACCATGGTGGCGTGATCGAGGTGGAAAGCCAGCCCGGCCGCACCGAGGTCCTGCTGCACCTGCCTGTCGTGACCGAGGGCCGGGACACGCCGTGATGTTCCCCCACTGGACCTGAGAGATTTATAGCGTATGTCGCTGCCGACCATTCTTGTTGCTGATGATGACCGCTCCATCCGTACGGTGCTGAGCCAGGCGCTGGGGCGTGGGGGCTATCAGGTCCGTACCACCGCCCAGGCGTCGACCCTGTGGCAGTGGGTGGAGGAAGGCGAGGGCGACCTTGTCATCACCGATGTCGTCATGCCCGATGAAAACGGGCTGGACCTGATCCCGCGCATCCGCCGCATCCGTCCCGACCTGCGTGTTGTGGTCATGAGTGCGCAGTCCACGCTGATGACGGCGGTCAAGGCGACCCAGCGCGGCGCGTTCGAATACCTGCCCAAGCCCTTTGACCTCAAGGAAGTGCTGGCGGTGGTCGCCCGCGCGCTGGCCACCCCCGCAACACCCGTGCAGCCGCTGGCCCCGCCCCAGCCGGATGAACAGATGTCGCTGATCGGGCGGTCGGTGGTGATGCAGGACATCTACCGCATCATCGCCCGCCTTACGACATCGGACCTGACGGTGATGATCAACGGCGAAAGCGGCACGGGCAAGGAACTGGTGGCCCGCGCCCTGCATGATTACGGGCGCAGGCGTGCCGGCCCCTTCGTCGCCATCAACATGGCCGCCATCCCGCGCAACCTGATCGAAAGCGAACTGTTCGGCCATGAACGCGGCGCCTTTACCGGGGCGACCACCCGTGTCGCCGGGCGGTTTGAACAGGCGGCAGGCGGCACGCTGTTCCTTGATGAAATCGGGGACATGCCACCCGAAGCCCAGACCCGCCTTCTGCGCGTGCTGCAGGACGGGGAGTTCACGACCGTGGGCGGCACCATGCCCATCCGCGCCAATGTGCGTATCATCGCCGCCACCCATCGGGACCTGCGGCAGGCGATCCGGGCCGGTACGTTCCGCGAGGATCTGTACTACCGCCTGAACGTGGTGCCCATGCGTCTGCCGCCGCTGCGCGAACGGGTGGAGGACATTCCCCTGCTGGCGCGGCACTTCCTGAATGAAAATGCCGAAGGCACCGGCAACGCGCGCGTGCTGGATGATGAGGCGATGGCCCGGCTCCAGGCCTATCGCTGGCCGGGCAACGTGCGTGAACTTGAAAACCTCATGCGCCGGATCACCGCACTCCACCCGCAGGAAAGCATAGGCGCCGACATCATCGCAGCCGAACTGGCCGAGGCCAGCAATATGGCCCCACCGGGCGAAACCGCAGGCAGCGGAACGGCCGAGACACTGGCCGAGGCGGTGGAACGGCACCTGCGCCGCTTCCTGTCATCGGGGCAGGACGGCATGCCGCTAAGCGATATTTACGACAAGGTGATTGCCGAGGTCGAACGCCCGCTGATCACCATGACGCTGGCGGCCACGCGGGGGAACCAGATCCGGGCGGCGGCCATGCTGGGACTGAACCGCAATACACTGCGCAAGAAGATCAGGGATCTGGATATTCCGGTCGTGCGCGGCGGCGCGTGAACATGAACGCGACGTCGCGCCCGAACATGGCCTACCGGCTGGCCCGGCGGGTGCTGGACATGCTGGTACGGCGCAACGTGGCGCTGGTGCTGGTGCTGCTGGCGCTGGTGCTGGGGGTCGCGACCTTCGTCGTGCTGTCGGGTGGCAAGTCGCTGGCCCATCACCCGCAGATCCAGGCGCTGGTCTTCATCCTGAACTTCCTCGTGCTGCTGCTGCTGGCCACGTCGCTTACGGAAAAGGTCGGGCGTGTGGTGGCCGAACGCCGCAGCGGGCTGGCCGGGGCGCGGCTGCATGTGCGGCTGGTCACGCTGTTTGGCATCGTCGCGGTGGCGCCCACCATCGTGGTGGGCACGTTCGCCGCCGTGTTCTTCCATTACGGCATCCAGATCTGGTTCAGTGACCGGGTGAACACCGCGCTGAACGAGGCGCTGGAAACATCGCGTGGCTACCTGCAGGAACATAACGCCAATATCCGTACCGAGGCGTTCTCGCTGGCCAATTACCTGGTCAGCGCGCAGAACGGGCTGTCCGGTTCGGGGGCTGACCTGCTGCATGATCCCGACGCGCTGTCGCAGGTGCTGGATTCGCAGGCCACGCTGCGGGGGCTGGACGTGGCGGTGGTCTATGACCCGTTCACCAATACCGTCGTGGCGTCGGGCGGGCTTATGGGACGGGCCGCCAATCTGAAGGACCTGCCGCCGCCCGCGGCCACCCTTATGGCGCGGACAAATGAAATCGCGATCCTTGATTCCCCGGATGAAAAGACCGTCCGCGCGGTTGTCACACTGGGGGACACGCCACCGCTCATGCTCATGATCGCGCGGCCGGTGGACCCCGATATCCTTGAACACATGCACCGCACCGAACAGGTGGTGGCCGATTACAGGCGCCTGAATGGCAACCGGGCCAAGATCCAGTTCACCTTCGTGCTGATCTTCGCCCTTGTGGCCGTGCTGGTGCTGGGGGCGGCGATTCTGATCGGCCTCATGCTGGCCAACCAGATCGTGCGGCCGCTGGGGCTGCTGATCCTGGCGTCCGAACGGGTCAGCAAGGGCAACCTGGACAGCAACGTGCCTGAAGGCGAACGTGATGACGAGGTCTCCAGCCTGTCACGCGCCTTCAACCGCATGACCACGCAGCTTGCGACCCAGCGTGCGGAACTGGTCAACGCCACCAACCAGATCAATGAACGCCGCAGGTTTACCGAAGCCGTGCTGTCGGGGGTGTCGGCCGGGGTCATCGGGCTGGATTCGAATGGCATGATCGAATTGCCCAACCGTGCGGCAAGCGTGCTGCTGCAGCGTGACATGGCGGCCAGTGTGGGACGCCCGCTGACGGACGTGGTGCCCGAACTGGGCACCATGCTGGGACGCATCGCCCAGGAAGGCGGCCGTGAACTGACGGGCGAGGTGCAGGTGCTGGCGGGTGGACGCGCCTGTACCCTGCTGGTGCGAATCGGCGCGGAAATGCAGAGCACGGTGACCGGCGATTTCGCTGATGGTTATGTCGTGACCTTTGATGACATAACTGCCCTGCAGGTTGCGCAGCGCAAGGCGGCGTGGGCCGATGTCGCCCGTCGCATCGCGCATGAAATCAAGAACCCGCTGACCCCCATCCAGCTTGCCGCCGAACGGCTCAAGCGCCGCTTCCTGCGTGAGATCACGTCCGACCCCGATACCTTCGCCCAGTGCGTGGACACCATCATCCGCCATGTGGGGGATATCGGGCGCATGGTGGACGAATTTTCCGCCTTTGCCCGCATGCCGCAACCGGTCATGCGCATGGAGGACCTGTCGCGCATCGTGCGCGAGGCACTGATCCTGCAGCGCAACGCGCACCCCGAAATCCTGTATGAGGTCCACCTGCCCGACCGTGGCCCGCTGGTCCAGTGTGACCGCAGGCTGGTAGGGCAGGCGCTGACCAACCTTTTGCAGAATGCGGCGGACGCAATCGCCATGCGTCCCGAAGTCGGGGCGGCCGGCGGGGATGGCGTGATCGGCACGATCCGTATTACATTGAAGCAGGATGATCCGAACGTCATCCTGAGCGTTGAGGATGATGGAATCGGGTTGCCGGTCGAGGATCGCGCCCGGTTGACCGAGCCATATGTGACCCACAAGCCCAAGGGAACCGGACTTGGCCTTGCGATCGTCAAGAAGATTCTTGAGGATCATGGCGGTAGCATCGGGCTTGCGGACCGCGCCGGGAGCAGGGGAGCTGTGTCGACATTGATTTTGCCGATAAAGGACGACCATGGGGCATGAAATCCTGATCGTCGATGACGAGCCGGATATCCGGCTCCTTATCGAGGGTATTCTGGCTGATGAGGGATACGAGACGCGGCTGGCGGCGGATTCCGATTCCGCCATTGCGGCCTTCCGGGAACGTCGGCCCTCGCTGGTGGTGCTTGATGTATGGCTGCAGGGGTCACGGCTGGACGGCCTGGGCATCCTGAATGTCCTGCATAAGGAGGAACCGTCCATCCCGGTCATCATGATTTCGGGACATGGCACGATCGAGACCGCGGTCGCCGCCCTGCAGCATGGCGCGTATGACTTTATCGAAAAACCCTTTCAGGCCGACCGCCTGCTGGTCGTGGTGCGCCGCGCGCTGGAGGCGTCGCGCCTTGCGCGCGAAAATGCCGAACTGCGCCTGCGCGCGGGTTCCGGTACCGTGCTGGAGGGGCGTAGTGCTGCCATTACCGCCGTGCGCAACCAGATCGACCGTGTGGCCCCCACCGGGTCGCGCGTGCTGATTTCAGGCCTTGCGGGGACCGGCAAGGAAGTGGCGGCGCGGATGATCCACGCCAGTTCCCGCCGGGCGGAAGGGCCGTTCATCGCGCTTAACTGCGCCACCCTCGCCCCCGGCCGGTTCGAGGAGGAACTGTTCGGTATCGAGGGCGGGGATGACGGCGCGGGCCGCCGCACCGGGGTGCTGGAACGCGCGCATGGCGGCACGCTGGTGCTGGACGAAGTGTCCGACATGCCGCTGGAAACGCAGGGCAAGATCGTGCGCGCGTTGCAGGACCAGACATTCGAGCGCCTGGGCGGTGCGCGGCGGGTCAAGGTGGATGTGCGCGTGCTGGCCACCACCAACCGCGACCTGCAGTCCGAAATCGCGATGGGGCGCTTTCGCGAGGATCTGTACTACCGCCTTGCGGTCGTGCCGCTGCGTATTCCCAGCCTGCGTGAACGACGTGAGGACATACCCGAACTGGCCCGCATGTTCCTTGACCGCGCGGCCGAGAATGCCGGCCTGCCGCTGCGTGAACTGTCGGGTGATGCGATCGCTGCACTGCAGAGCTATGAATGGCCGGGCAATGTGCGTGAACTGCGCAACCTCATGGAACGCCTGCTGATCATGATGCCGGGCAACAGCACGGACCCGATCCGCGCCGACATGCTGCCATCCACCGTGGGGGAAGGCGCGCCTGCGCTGCTCAAATTTGATTCTGACGAGGATGTGATGAGCCTGCCGCTGCGTGAGGCCCGTGATCTGTTCGAAACCCAGTACCTGCAGGCGCAGTTGCTGCGTTTCGGGGGGAACATCAGCCGTACCGCGGGATTCGTGGGGATGGAACGCAGTGCCCTGCACCGTAAGCTCAAGCAGCTTGGCGTGACGTCCGAGGATCGCAACACGGGATGAGCTTTTGCCCATACAGCCCATGACTGCTAGACAACGAACTGTGATACGGACGGTGGCAACGCCGTAGCATGACACGCGACTGTGCCGTGTGATTCCGCCCAACAAACAACAAGTAAGGCCCTGCCGTGGCAAAAGAACCTTCACAGAATGTCCAGGACGTGTTCCTCAACCACGTCCGTCGGTCAAAAACGCCGGTTACCATTTTCCTGGTCAATGGCGTCAAGCTTCAGGGAATCATCACCTGGTTTGACAACTTTTCCGTCTTGCTGCGGCGCGACGGGCACACGCAGCTTGTGTACAAGCACGCGATCAGCACGGTCATGCCGGCAACCCCGGTCAGCCTGTTCGAACCGCCAGCCGAGACCGACGGCACAGAGGAGCGTGCAGTCACGGATGGCAGCCCGTCGTGACGGCGGCCCAGCCACCATCCGCCACGCGCGCCGCCGTCATCCTGCCATGGGAACGCCCCGACCGGCATGATGACGCGCGTGCGGCCGAAGCCCGGCTGGAAGAAGCAGTCGGCCTTGCCGCCTCCATCGGGCTGGTGGTCGTGTGTCAGGCGGTGCTGCTGTTGCGTGCGCGCAGGCCGGCGACCCTGCTGGGTGGCGGGCAGGTGGACTCGCTCAAGGAAACGGTCAAGGCCGACAACATCACCGTTGTCATCATCGATTCCCGCCTGACTCCGGTGCAGCAGCGTAACCTTGAACGCGCGCTGGGCTGCAAGGTGATCGACCGGACCGCGCTGATCCTTGATATCTTCGGCGAACGCGCGGCCACACGTGAGGGCACGTTGCAGGTTGAACTGGCGCATCTGGAATACCAGCGCAGCCGTCTTGTGCGCACATGGACCCATCTTGAACGCCAGCGCGGTGGCTTCGGTTTCCTTGGCGGTCCCGGTGAAACCCAGATCGAGGCCGACCGCCGGATGATCGGTGACCGGATCGTGCGCCTCAAGCGTGAACTGGAACAGGTGCGTCGTACCCGTGGCCTGCACCGGCAGGCGCGCAGGCGGGTGCCATTCCCCATCGTGGCGCTGGTCGGCTATACCAATGCGGGCAAGTCCACGCTGTTCAACGCCCTGACCGGGGCCAGCGTCTATGCACAGGACCAGCTGTTCGCGACACTGGACCCGACCATGCGCGGTATCCAGCTGCCATCGGGGCGGCGGGTGATCCTGTCGGATACGGTGGGGTTCATCAGTGATCTGCCGACCGAACTGATCGCGGCCTTTCGCGCAACGCTGGAAGAAGTGGCGGAAGCCGACATCATCCTGCATGTGCGCGATGTCTCCCACCCCGACAGCGCATCGCAGCGCAATGACGTGATCGAGGTGCTGGAAGGCATGGCCCGCAATGGCACCATCGAACAGGATTGGCAGTCCCGTGTGATCGAGGTGCTGAACAAGGCCGACCTGGTGGGCGGGCGTGACGCCGTGGGCGCGCGACCGGGCAATGTGGTCATTTCCGCCATTACTGGCGACGGGCTGCCCGATCTTCTGGCCGCGATTGACGAACGCATGACGCGGGCGATGGAAGTCGTCGCATACCGCGTGCCGCTGGCCGAAGGGGCGGCGATGGCATGGCTGTATGAACATGGCGAGGTCACGCAGCGCGAGGACGGGGAAGACGGCGTGGAGATGACCGTGCGCCTGTCCCCTGCCAACCGCGCGCGGTTCGAAATGCAGTTCGGCCGTATCGTGACCTGCCTGCTGGATTAGGGCGCGCCTGCGTGCTGACTGTCCTGTGACCGCGGGCAGGGTGGAAAATATGCCTTCACCGGCGCATGGATGGGCACCGATGAAGGACGGACACGCATAGCGGAGGGCGGCAATGACGGCACGGATCACACTGGCGGACATGCACAATGTGGTGGGCATGATGCGGGGGGCTGCGTCGCGCCATGTCATGCCGTCTTTCCGTTGCCTTGACCATTCCGACATCCGCGCCAAGACCGGGCCGCTGGATATCGTGACCGTAGCCGATGAAGCCACCGAACGCGACCTGACTGCTGCGCTGCGGGCCGCATGGCCTGACGCCCTTGTGCTGGGGGAGGAAGCGGTCGCAACTGATCCCGCCCTGCTGGATGGCCTTGGCACGGCGGACCTTGCCTTCGTGATCGACCCGATTGATGGCACGGCCAATTATGCGGCGGGCGTGCCGCTGTTTGGTGTCATGGTGTCCGCCGTGTCGCGGGGGGATGTGATTGGCGGGGCCATTGTTGATCCCGTGTGCGATATCGCGGTTCTGGCCGCGCGTGGGCAGGGGGCGTGGCTGCACGACGGAAAAGGCGCCGAACGCAGGCTGCATGTGGCCGCCCCCGTACCCGCGCGGGAGATGTCGGGCAATGCATCATGGCGCTATCTGCCCGCGCCGGTGCGCGACGTGGTGACGCATAACCTGCCCAAGGTTGCGGGATCATGGGATTTCCGGTGTGCCGCGCATGAATACCTGATGCTGGTCGATGGGCGGTGCCATTTCCTGCTGTTCAACCGCACCCTGCCGTGGGACCATCTGGCGGGGTGGCTGATCCATGCGGAAGCAGGCGGCTACAGCGCCCACTTCGATGGCTCGCCTTACCGTGTCACGGATCGCAGCGGCGGACTGCTGTATGCGCCGGACCGGGCAAGCTGGCAGGCGCTGCGCGACCTGCTGCTGACGCCCGCCGCATAAAACGGAAGAGTAAAAGTTTTTGGGTGCCGCCTTTTTTCAAAAAGGCTGCGTTTTCCGAAGCTTTTTTGAAAAAGCTTCACCAAAAACTTTTGATGATTTGCGCGGGTTCAATCCTGTGGCTGTGCCGCGCGTTCACGGCGTTTGACGGCCTGCCAGCCTTCTTCCATGGTTTTGACATCCACATCCGTCAGCGCAAGGCCACGGGTGGCGAGGTCGTGCTCGACGGCGGTAAAGCGGCGGGTGAACTTGGCATTGGCCTGGCGCAGGCAGGCTTCGGGGTCCATGTCCAGCTTGCGCGCAAGCGTTGCCAACGTAAACAGCACGTCGCCCAGTTCATCGAATATCTTTGCCCGGTCGCCGCTTTCCAGTTCGACCTTCAGTTCGTCCAGTTCCTCATCCACCTTCGCCGCGACCTCGCCTACCGTGTCCCAGTCAAAACCGGTGCGGGCCGCACGCGCGGACAGCTTGCGCGCGCGTAGCAGGGCGGGCAGGCCCACGGGCACGTCATCCAGCGTGCCGCCCCTGTTGCGCGCCAGCCGTTCCTGCGCCTTGCCCGTTTCCCACTGGCCGGCTTCCGCCGGGGCATCGCCAAAGACATGGGGGTGGCGACGGACCATCTTGTCGCCAATCATGCGCGCCACGGTGGCGAAGTCGAACATGCCTTTTTCATCGGCCATCTGCGCGTGGTAGACGACCTGTAGCAGAAGGTCGCCCAGTTCATCGGGCAGGCTGTCCCAGTCCTCGCGCGCGATGGTGTCCGCGACTTCATACGCTTCTTCTATGCTGTAAGGTGCAATGGAGGCGAAGTCCTGTTCCCGGTCCCATGGGCAGCCGGTCTGCGGGTCACGCAGGCGGGCCATGATGTCCAGCAGGCGGGCAAGGGCGGAAGAAGCATCGTTCATGGGTGGGAAGTCCTGCCTGTTTGTATTGCGGTCGGGCACAGGTTTTGTATAGATCGCCCATCCCGAGGCGGGAAGTTTTTATCAGGACACACCGAACATGAGCAGCAACGGACAGGCAACGGTCTTTATCGATGGTGAAGCGGGGACGACGGGACTGGGCATCCGCCATCGTCTGCGTCACCTGCCTGTCACGGTGCGTTCCATCAACCCCGCACGGCGCAAGGATCCCGACGCCCGGCGGGAGATGATGGCGGCGGTCGATATCGTCATCCTGTGCCTGCCCGATGCGGCGGCGAAGGAAGCCGTGGCGATGGCTGACGCCATGGGCAGTGATGCGCCGCGTATACTTGACGCCAGCACCGCGTTCCGCACCGACCCGGCATGGGTCTACGGCTTTCCCGAAATGGATGCGGCCCAGCCTGCGGCCATCCGCGCCGCCGCGCGTGTTTCCAATCCCGGCTGTTATCCTACCGGGCTGATCGGCCTGCTGCGCCCGCTGGTCAGGGCAGGGCTGGTGCCTGCGGATTACCCTGTGTGCGTGAATGCCGTCAGTGGCCACAGCGGCGGCGGGCGTAGCATGATCGAAGCGCATGAGCGCGATGGCGGCCCGGCGTTTGAGCTGTACGGGCTGGGTCTTGGCCACAAGCACATGCCGGAAATGACCCTGTATGCCGGTCTGGCGCAGCCGCCGGTTTTCGTGCCGTCGGTCGGGCATTTCCCGCAGGGGATGATCGTGTCCGTGCCGCTGCATCTGGACCGCCTGCCGGGCCGGGTGGGGATTGCGGACCTGCACGCGGCCCTGGTCGCGCATTACAGGGGTTCGGACCGCGTAACGGTGGCCGAACCGTGCGCCAAGCTGGTGGCCGACGCGCTGGCTGGTACCGACCGGATGGAACTGCGCGTGCATGGTGATGACGCACTACGGCAGGCCGTGCTGACCGCGCGGCTGGACAATCTGGGCAAGGGCGCGTCGGGCGCCGCACTGCAGAATGTGGCGCTGATGCTTGGGCTGGAACCGCCGCCGCCCGTGTGATATAGCGGGTCCGCAAGACGTCCCTGGACTGATTGCCGTGGTATTCCGTCCCGCACAGGGCGGGCTGCCTGTATGCGAGAGTGACGGAACGGTAGACGTAGTCGACTCAAAATCGACCGCCGAAAGGCATGGGGGTTCGAATCCCCCCTCTCGCACCAGTCTGGCGCACCGCCCCGGTGTTGCTGTCCCTTTGCCCGTGTCGCGAACAGGACTGATGTCTCCCTTGCCTGCTGCCCTTACTGCAAAGCCGTCCGTACGGCCTGCCAATCCGTGCTTCTCTTCCGGTCCCTGCGCCAAGCGTCCGGGCTGGTCGCTTCATGCCCTGTCGGATGCGCTGGTGGGGCGTTCGCACCGTTCGACCGAAGGGCGCGCACGGCTGAACGAGGTCATTACCCGTTCAAAGGCCATCCTTGGCATGCCGGATGACTGGGTGCTGGGTATCGTCCCCGCATCCGATACGGGTGCGGTGGAAATGGTGCTGTGGTCCATCCTTGGCACCCGTCCGGTGGACGTGCTGGCGTTCGAAAGCTTTTCCGCCACATGGGCAAACGATATCATCGCGCAGCTGAAACTGCCCGACGCCCGCGTGCTGAAGGCCGATTACGGTGAAATCCCCGACCTGTCGCAGGTGGACTGGGCGCGGGACGTGGTGCTGACATGGAACGGCACGACATCGGGTGCGCGCCTGCCATATGATGCCGCCATTCCCACCCAGCGCGACGGGCTGGTGATATGCGATGCCACATCCGCCGCCTTCGCCATGGACCTGCCGTGGCAGAAGCTGGATGTGGTCACATGGTCATGGCAGAAGGTGCTGGGGGGCGAGGCCGCCCACGGCATGCTGGCCCTGTCGCCGCGTGCGGTGGAACGGCTGGTTTCCACGCCGGCACCCCGTGCGCTGCCCAAGATTTTCCGGCTGACCAACAGCAAGGGCCTGATTGACGGCATTTTCCGGGGCGACACGATCAACACGCCATCCATGCTGTGCGTGGAAGATGCGCTGGATGGCCTGAAATGGGCGGAAAGCGTTGGCGGCCTGAAGGGCCTGATCGCGCGCAGCGAAGCCAACCTGGCGGCCATTGCCGGATGGGAAGCAAAGTCCGACTGGGCGCAGTTCCTTGCCCCCGATCCGAAACACCGTTCCAGCACGGCCATCTGCCTGCGTATTGTCGCCCCGTGGTTTACCGCGCTGGACCATGCGGGCCAGACGGCGGCGGCCAAGAAGATCGTGTCCCTGCTGGGCGGCGAAGGGGTGGCGATGGATGTGGGCAGTTACCGTGACGCGCCACCGGGCCTGCGGCTGTGGGGTGGGGCGACGGTGGAAACCGCCGACCTGCGCGCGGTCCTGCCCTGGCTGGACTGGGCTTATGCGCAGGTGCGCGGGCAGCACGCCTGATTTATCCCGCTTTCCATGTCTGATTCATCATGCCCGGCTGCCACCGTGGGCATGATGCCGCACGATAGGCCCCCGATATGACTGATGACCCGCCGTTCAACCCCGCGCTGCTGCCCGCAGGTTTCGTGGACAGGCTCCCCCCCGAGGCCGAGGCCGAGGCGGCGGGGGTCGAGACGCTGATGCGCGTGTTCGCGGCCCATGGATATGACCGCGTAACGCCGCCACTGCTGGAATTCGAGGAAACGCTCCTTTCGGGTTCCGGCGCTGCCGTGGCGGAACAGACCTTCCGCCTGATGGACCCCGACACGCGCCGCATGATGGCGCTGCGTCCCGACATGACGCCCCAGATCGCGCGCATTGCCGCAACCCGGCTGCCTGATGTGCCGCGTCCCCTGCGGCTTGCCTATGCCGGGCCGTGTATCCTCATGGCCAGCAACCGCGGTGATGGCGAACGCCAGATTTCGCAGGCCGGGGTGGAACTGATCGGTCCCGACCAGCCGGAAGCGGATGCCGAAATCGTGGCACTTGCGGCCGAATGCCTTGCCACGCTGCGGGTGCAGGGCGTGTCCTTTGACCTGACCATGCCCGCGCTGACCACCGCGCTGGTGGATGTTGGGGGCTTTGATGCGCATGTGCGCGGCATGCTGATGCGTGCGCTGGACCGCAAGGACGCCGCTGCCGTGGAACGCCATGGTGGCGATCTGGCCCCGGTCCTGATCCGGCTGCTGCATGCGGCGGGTCCCGCCCATGGGGCGCTTGCGGAACTGGCGGCGGTGGACCTGCCGCCCGTGGTGCGTGCCCACAGTGCACGTCTGGCAGCCACCGTCTCCGCGATCGAGGCGCGTGTGCCGGGCATCCGCCTGACGGTGGACCCGGTGGAATTCCGTGGCTGGCAGTACCATACCGGCGTATGTGTCAGCGTCTATGCCACGGGCCAGCGCGAAGAACTGGGCCGGGGTGGCCGCTACCTGTCCAATAATGATGAACCGGCCTGCGGGTTGACCCTGCGGCCTGACATCATCCTGCGTGCGGCCCCGCCGCTACCGTGCCGGACGCGTGTGTTCCTGCCGTGGGGGACATTGCCGGAGGTGGGGGCGGCCCTGCGTGCGGGGGGATATGCCACGGTCAGTGCGCTGGGTGATGAAGTCGACGCGCGGGCCGAGGCCCGGCGCCTGTCCTGCGCGCTGGTGGTGGCTGATGGCCGGCCCGTGCCAGTGGATGATATCTGAATTTCTTTTATCTGTTTAATATAACAAGGTTTTTTCCGGCTGGTCGCCTTTGTCCCGGTCGGGCCGTATAGCAAGGAGCATGAAATGTCCAACGTCACCGTGATCGGCACCCAGTGGGGTGACGAGGGCAAGGGAAAGATCGTGGACTGGCTGGCCAGCCGGGCCGATGTGGTCGTGCGTTTCCAGGGTGGCCACAATGCGGGCCATACGCTGGTTGTAGGCGAGCAGACCTACAAGCTGTCCCTGCTGCCATCGGGGCTGGTGCGGGGCAAGATGGGCGTGATCGGCAATGGCGTGGTGGTTGACCCCGAAGCGCTGCTGAAGGAAATCGACCGTGTGACGGCGCAGGGCCTGAAGGTCACGCCCGAGACGCTGAAGATTGCTGAAAACGCGCCCCTGATCCTGCCCGTGCATGGCGCGCTGGACCGCGCGCGTGAAGCCGCGCGTGGTGAGCGCAAGATCGGCACCACGGGCCGTGGTATCGGCCCCGCCTATGAAGACAAGGTGGCCCGTCGCGCCATCCGTCTGTGCGATCTGGCCGAGCCGGAAACGCTGGACTGGAAGCTGGACGAACTGCTGCTGCACCACAATACCCTGCTCAAGGGCCTTGGGGCCGATACGTTTACCAAGCAGGAACTGCTGGACTTCCTGAACGGTGTTGCGCCCCGCGTTCTGCCGTTCATGGCCCCGGTGTGGGACCTGCTGGATGACAGTCGCCGCAGTGGTGCGCGCATCCTGTTTGAAGGCGCGCAGGCAGTCATGCTGGATGTGGACCACGGCACCTATCCGTTCGTGACCAGTTCCAACACCGTTGCCGCCAATGCGGGCACGGGCGCAGGTGTGGGGCCCACCAGCATCGGTTTCGTCCTGGGCATTGCCAAGGCCTACACCACGCGTGTGGGTGAGGGGCCGTTCCCCAGCGAACTGCATGACCAGATGGGTCGTACGCTGGGTGAACGCGGGCATGAATTCGGCACCGTGACCGGCCGCCCCCGCCGCTGTGGCTGGTTTGATGCCGTGCTGGTGCGTCGTGCGGTGCGTGTGGGTGGTGTGAACGGTCTGGCGCTGACCAAGCTGGATGTGCTGGATGGCCTGGACGAAATCAGCATCTGCGTTGGTTACGAACTGGATGGCAAGAAGATCACCAGCTTCCCCTCGGCCCCCGGTGCGCAGCAGCGTATCCGCCCGGTGTTCGAGACGATGGAAGGCTGGAAGGACAGCACCAAGGGCGCGCGGTCCTGGGCTGAACTGCCCGCGCAGGCCATCAAGTATGTCCGCCGGATCGAGGAACTGGTTGAAGCGCCGGTTACCCTGCTGTCTACCAGCCCTGAACGTGACGACACCATCCTGATGCGGGATCCGTTCGAGAACTGATTGTCAGTCATAAAAGTTTTTGGATGCCGCCTTTTTTCAAAAAGGCGGCGCTCTTTGAAGCTTTTTGAAAAAAGCTTCACCAAAAACTTCTTTAATTATGACGAGTACAGACAAAAAGCCCCGCAGCGCCAGAAGCATGCGGGGCTTTTTTTATCCAGAAAGCTGTCGGTGGTCAGGCCTCGGCCTGTGTCTCATGTTTTGCGCGACGGGATGCAACTTCCGCCTTCATCGCGGTCTGCACCTTTTCAAAGGCACGGACCTCGATCTGGCGCACGCGCTCGCGTGAGATGTTGTAGACATGGGACAGTTCTTCCAGTGTCGCCGGTTCGTCCTTGAGCCGCCGTTCGGTCAGGATATGACGTTCACGGTCGTTCAGTGACTTCATGGCGTTGGCCAGAAGCGCCTGCCTGCCGGAATATTCCTCGCTCTGGGCAAGGGTTTCTTCCTGGTTGTCGTTGTCATCAACCAGCCAGTCCTGCCATTCCCCTTCACCATCCATGCGCAGCGGCGCATTCAGGCTGTGGTCGGGGGCGGCAAGCCTGCGGTTCATGTTCACCACGTCCTGTTCGGGCACGCCGAGGGACTGGGCGATCTTGTTGACCTGTTCAGGCTGCAGGTCACCATCATCAATCGCCTGCATCTGCCCCTTGAGGCGACGCAGATTGAAGAAGAGTTTTTTCTGTGCGGCGGTTGTGCCGATCTTAACCAGTGACCAGCTATGCAGGATGTATTCCTGTATCGCAGCACGGATCCACCACATGGCGTATGTCGCCAGGCGGAAGCCACGGTCGGGGTCGAAGCGGCGGACCGCCTGCATCATCCCGATATTGCCTTCGCTGATCAGTTCGCCCACCGGCAGGCCATAGCCGCGATAGCCCATGGCGATCTTGGCGACGAGACGCAGGTGGGAGGTGACAAGCTTGTGCGCGGCTTCGGTGTCGCCCCTGTCTTTCCAGCGGCGCGACAGACGAAGCTCCTCCTCGGGGGAGAGCATGGGAAATTTACGGATGTCCCGAAGGTATTTGGACAGGTTGTTTTCGGGACCGGAAATAAGGGCAGAAGCAGAAGAGGCCATTGTAACGGACTCCTGTTCCAGAGGGACGGGACAGCTTTAATCCGGTCTAACGTAACCGTGACCGGAAGGGTTGCATTCGTCTCTCTGATAGACGCACGACTGGACATCTCACGTCCCTGTATATGACCCCCGTCATGGGCAGTTTTATACAGGACGTCCAGTTAGCCTGGGGGCGTCGGCCCCGGCGAACAATCACCGAACATAGGCATCTGGCCCTGCCATGTCAACGAATATGCCCGCAGATCAGGCAATACCGGACAGCAGGAGGCGGAAGTCTTCCGGTGGCGCGGTCTCGAACAGCATCTGCTCACCCGTGCGGGGATGGACGAATCCCAGCCTGCGGGCATGCAGTGCCTGACGGGAAAAATCCAGCGCCGCCTCCTTTGCCACGGGCGGCAGGCCACGGGCGGCAGCCGGGATCCGGCGCAGATAGACCGGGTCGCCCACCAGCGCGTGCCCGGCATGGGCGAAATGTACCCGGATCTGGTGGGTGCGCCCGGTCGCAAGCCTGCATTCCACATGGGCCAGGCCGCCATGGAACGTGTCCAGCACCCGGTAATGGGTCAGCGCCACCTTGCCGCCGCCGTTTGCAATGACCGCCATGCGCTTGCGATCACGCCGGTCGCGCCCGATCGCGCCGTCGAATGATCCGTTGGCGGGGGAGGGAATGCCCCAGCAGATGGCCTGGTACGCCCGGTCGATCCTGCGTTCGGCAAAGGCGAGGGAAAGCGCCTGGTGCGCCATTTCGGTCTTGGCCGCGACCATGATGCCCGATGTGTCCTTGTCCAGGCGGTGGACAATGCCCGGCCGCCTTTCGCCGCCGATTCCGGTCAGCCCTTCGCCGCAATGGGCCAGCAGGGCGTTGACCAGGGTGCCGTCCTCGTTGCCCGGTGCGGGGTGGACAACCATGCCCGCGGGCTTGTCCAGCACGATCAGGTCGCGGTCCTCGTATAATATGTCCAGCGCGATATCCTGCCCCTGTGGCGTGGTGGGGATTGCGGGGGGGATGTGAATTTCATAACACATGCCTGCCCGCACGGGTTCCGCCGGATCACGCAGCGGGGCGCCATTGCGCAACAGGTGTCCGCTTTCCATAAGCGACTTGACGCGTGAGCGCGAAAGGCTTTCGACCGCATTGGCCATGAAGCGGTCCGTGCGCTGGCCTGCGTCATCGGCGGTGGCGATGACAGGGGCAGGGGGGGCAGTGTCATTCATGGCATGTGTCTATCGGAAAAAACGGTATTCGGGAACGGAAAGCACATAATGGAAAAACAGGGATCGCGCGCGCTGCTTGCGGCGGTGATCGGCATGGGAATCCTTCTGTTCATCGGTTCGCTGGCGCTGGTTGGCGTGCTGGTGCACCGCATGATGCACCCGGTGGCTACTGCGGCGACCGCGGTGGCCGGGGCGGTGACAGCCCCGCCGGTTATCGCGGGCGCGGACGTGTCGGGGGATCTGGTGATGGATGAAGCGCCGGGCACGCATGTACAGGCTGTGACGGCCCGGCCGGATGGACTGCTGGCGGTGGTGCTGGCCGGTGGGGGGCCGGATCGTGTGGTGGTGTGGGATCCGTCCGGTCGGCGTATTGTGGCCCGGCTGGTCCTTGGGCGGCCCTGATGGGACGGGGCCGCAATTCTTTCCTTGCATCCCCACGGGTGATCGCATAGAACGCGGCACCGGCCTTTGTCCCGTTCGTCTAGAGGCCTAGGACACCGCCCTCTCACGGCGGCAACACGGGTTCGAATCCCGTACGGGACGCCAGATATCCTGCCACAGTTTCCTGTGGTTGCTGGCCAGATATCATCATTTCCCTGAATTACGGTCATGTCACGGGTCATCAGTGCTGTTGCGTGGGCTGCACGAATTCCGGGCCATGCCTGATATGATGACAATCATCAATTAATGACCGGCATGAAGTGTCCGATCCGTGGCTGGCGCAGCCTGCGCGTGATGACTCTTCATGCAATGACGACCGCTTGCATCAATGGCATTCGTCACTGATCCGGATATGTAGGCGCCTGTCATCCGACGGCACGCAACTGGACGGTCATCATGCACGGCGACCTGGATTTTCCGGTCGGGCGGATGCATCTGTCGATCATGAAATGATACTGGATCTGTACGTGTGTGCCGGGCATGAAGGGCGGTAAT
The DNA here is from genome assembly GCF_057359305.1 of Komagataeibacter ossonobensis. Classification (NCBI taxonomy): domain Bacteria; kingdom Pseudomonadati; phylum Pseudomonadota; class Alphaproteobacteria; order Acetobacterales; family Acetobacteraceae; genus Komagataeibacter; species Komagataeibacter ossonobensis. Next base: position 232,180 of record NZ_JBXAYQ010000001.1, read on the forward strand.
CCCGTGCCCGCCGGAACGGCTCGGGGGTTTCCTGCCGTTCGTGCATATACATAAAGACGATGGACTTTATCCATCCCCCATGGTCGCCGAAGAAAAAAACCGTCGCGAGGCGGCTTCTTCATATAGTGCGTAATATTTTTAAATAGTTATTTTCACTGAAGAGCGATCAATCTATGGCATGGCAATGTTTTTCATATTAATATATAATAAAGGCATCTTATATCGATTCCTATACGATTTGCATGAAAAGCATTGATTCAGGTCAAGTCGTCCTGAAATTTAAAAATATTTTCCATCTTTTAATTTCCGGAAGGATGGCAGCATATTGGCACTGGTCATTTTCCATATTTCTCTTTTGATTTTTGCAGGAATAATCAACGGGATTTTGGGGGTGCTTGCGGACCTGACGTGATAAAAATGCAACTTCCCCCCCCTTCCAGTCCGTAAGGACGCTGGTGGCTGTTTCGCCACCGGGAGGTAAGACGGTATGCTCCCTTTCCGTAACAAAGTCTGTCGCGTGATGGCGGTGTCCGGCTTGCAGGATGGGGGAGTTTGCGACTAAGGCGTCATTGGGTGTGGCCGGGTATGGGATTGAGTACCAGTTCCCGCCTGTGGCTGCATCGGTTCGGATTTCTGAAGTGTATGGTGATCAATGCTGTTGGATTTTATGAAGCTGCAGAAACATGTATCCGGGATGGGGCGTCGGTCCTTTCTGTCCGTCATGGCGGCAGCAGGCAGCATTCCGCTTGTTTCTACGGCTGAAGCGGGGGATGGCACGCAGGTGAGCCAGCAGTGGGCCATTTTCCGCAGCAAGTATTTCCACCCTGATGGCCGTATCATTGACACGGGCAACAGTGGCGAATCCCACAGTGAAGGGCAGGGCTACGGCATGCTTTTCGCCGCCACTGCCGGTGACCAGACGGCGTTCGAGGCGATGTGGGTATGGGCGCGCACCAATCTCCAGCACAAGACCGATGCCCTGTTTTCCTGGCGTTACCTGGAGGGACATAACCCTCCGGTCGCGGACAAGAACAACGCCACCGATGGCGATCTGCTGATCGCGCTTGGCCTGGCGCGGGCCGGCAAGCTTTGGAAACGGGCTGACTATATTCAGGATGCTATGGCCATCTATGCCGATGTGCTGAAGCTCATGACCATGAAGGTCGGTCCTTATGAGGTGCTGTTGCCCGGGGCGACCGGATTCGTCACCAAGGAAACGGTTACCCTCAACCTGTCCTATTACGTCATGCCTTCGCTCATGCAGGCGTTTGAGCTGTCGGCCGATGCCCGGTGGCAGACCGTAATGGAAAACGGGCTGCGCATTATTGCACAGGGCCGATTCGGTGAATGGAAGCTTCCGCCGGACTGGCTGTCGATCAATCGGCAGACCGGCGCTTTTTCAATTGCGAAGGGCTGGCCGCCACGTTTCTCCTATGATGCGATTCGTGTGCCGCTCTACCTGTACTGGGCGCATATGTTGTCGCCGGACCTGCTGGCGGATTTTACCCGTTTCTGGAACCATTTTGGCGCATCGGCGCTGCCGGGTTGGGTGGACCTGACAAATGGTTCACGATCGCCCTATAATGCGCCCCCTGGCTATCTGGCCGTTGCGTCGTGTTCGGGTCTGGCATCGGCAGGGGGGCTGCCCACGCTGGATCACGCGCCGGATTATTATTCCGCAGCACTTACATTGCTGGTTTATATCGCCCGTGCCGAGGGAGGTGGGATGTGAGTTCAGCCGATAATGAAGCAGCAGGAGCGCAGGCCCCTCGCCCGAATGTGGACATGGACAATCCACAGGATGTGGCCCGTATGCTTACGGCTGGCTACGGTCTGAGCGGGAAGGGGTTTCACTACCATTCCTTCCGCTCGGTCGTGCGGGATATGCCCGCCATGGAAGGCCCGGAAGAGCCTGTCCATGAAGATGCGCACGATACGCATGCCTACGCTGAAGATCATTATGCCGAACCGGAACAGTATGTCCCTGCCGCTGAGCCGGAACCTGTGGCGCCGCCAGTCGTAGCGTCTCCCCCGCCCGCGCCGCCTCCGCCGCCAGTGGCGCCGGAAGTCGTGCACGCACCCCAACCGCTCGTGGCCGAGACGGTTGCGCCATCACCCGCGCCCGCACCGCCCCCGCCGCCCGTCGTGCCGGAAGTCGTGCACACGCCTCAGCCTTCCGTGGCTGAAACTGTTGCACCTCCTCCATCGCCGGAAACCGTGGTGCGTCCCGCGCCGCAGCCGAAACCCGTTGCTCCGACAGCGGATGTGGTGCAGTCGGGTGGGCAGGAACGACGTGGCCTGCCGCCGTTTACCGAAGCGCCTGCCACCCCCGTGTCGCCACGTCCGGCAACGGCGCGGTCTGCGCCCTTCACGGTTGAAGCGCCTGAACCGGTGGTCGCCGCGACAGATGAGTGGGCCCCGGTACCCAAGGCGCAGCAGCGTCGTGGACAACGCCCGACAGGGCCTGGATTCTTCTTCGCCAAGGCAGGTGACCGGACCCAGATGGCCCGGTTGTTCCAATCCCCCCCGGTGCCGACATCACCGCCTGTTCCCAAACCTGTTTCCAAGGTGACCACGATGACCAAACTAGACAAGAATACATGGAGCAAGAGCGCGGGACGGCCGTCGGCCCCGACGGACAACTCCCCGACCCTGACGGAAGTTTTCATGACGCTTGGCGGCCGGGCCACGGATCGTCTGATCCCCAAGCCCAGTTTGCGTGAAGCCCTACTGCGTAAGCGCGAAGAAGAAAACGGGGAATCCTGAACCCGGTCTGGCGGGCTGGACATTGTGGCAGGCCAGCCCGCGACGGGTAAAAGGAAGGGAATGACCCCACGTATGACCCGCAGGCCACGCGGGCCGAAAGGCGACATGACGGACCAGATGCGTCTGACGGTTTTCTTTTGAACGTAACTATCTGTTTTATCAGTATTTATTAATCGGACGAGTTATTGATGTCAGAGGTTCAGTCGTCAGCGCCTGCGGAAAGTTGGTTCGGCCGATTTTCCAACAAGATACTGTCACTGCGCGGTGCCAGCTACATAGTTGGGGCTGTAGGGCTTTTTGCCCTGCTGGCCGCCACTATAGTCACGCTGTCGATATATGAACAGTTGATTGTGGCATTAATATGTGTCGCGGTATTTTTCATTGTCGGCCGGCGTAAAAGCCGTCGCACGCAGGTCTTTCTCGAAGTGCTTTCAGCACTGGTATCATTGCGATACCTGACATGGCGTCTGACTGAAACGCTGGACTTTGACACGTGGATCCAGGGCCTGCTGGGTGTCACGCTGCTGCTGGCGGAACTGTACGCGCTGTACATGCTGTTCCTCAGCTATTTCCAGACTATTTCCCCCCTGCATCGTGCGCCGCTTCCCCTTTCGCCCAATCCGGATGACTGGCCGACGGTCGATATCTTTGTCCCGACATATGACGAGAGCCTGAGCATCGTGCGCCTGACGGTGCTGGCAGCGCTTGGCATTGACTGGCCACCCGAGAAGGTGAACGTCTATATCCTGGATGATGGCAAACGTGAGGAATTCGGCCGTTTTGCCGAGGAATGTGGCGCCCGTTACATCACCCGTCCAGATAATACGCATTACAAGGCCGGTAACCTAAACCACGCTATTAAGCGTACGACAGGCGATTTCATCCTCATCCTTGACTGTGACCATATCCCGACGCGTGCATTCCTGCAGATCGCGATGGGCTGGATGGTTGAGGATCCGAAGATCGCCCTGATGCAGACCCCGCATCACTTCTATTCTCCTGATCCGTTCCAGCGTAACCTGGCCGTGGGGTATCGCACCCCGCCGGAAGGTAACCTGTTCTATGGTGTCATTCAGGACGGTAACGACTTCTGGGATGCGACCTTCTTCTGCGGTTCGTGCGCCATCCTGCGCCGCAAGGCGATTGAGGAAATTGGCGGCTTCGCAACGGAAACCGTGACGGAAGATGCCCATACCGCGCTGCGCATGCAGCGCAAGGGATGGTCAACCGCCTACCTGCGCATTCCCCTGGCCAGTGGCCTCGCGACTGAACGCCTTGTCACACATATCGGTCAGCGTATGCGCTGGGCCCGTGGCATGATCCAGATCTTCCGTGTTGATAACCCGATGCTGGGGCCGGGACTGAAGCTGGGGCAGCGGTTGTGCTACCTGTCGGCCATGACGTCGTTCTTCTTCGCCATTCCCCGCGTCATCTTCCTTGCGTCCCCACTGGCCTTCCTGTTCTTCAGCCAGAACATCATCGCCGCGTCGCCACTGGCGGTGCTGGCCTACGCCATTCCGCATATGTTCCATTCCATTGCGACGGCGGCGAAGGTCAACAAGGGCTGGCGTTATTCGTTCTGGAGTGAAGTGTACGAAACCGTCATGGCGCTGTTCCTGGTGCGTGTGACGATCGTGACGATGATATTCCCCTCCAAGGGCAAGTTCAACGTGACGGAAAAAGGCGGTGTTCTGGAAAACGAGACATTCGATCTTGACGCCACCTATCCGAACATCATCTTCGCCGTCATCATGGCCATTGGCCTGTTGCGCGGGATATATGCACTGATTTTCCAGCATCTGGACATCATTGCGGAACGTGCTTACGCGCTGAACTGCATCTGGTCGGTGATCAGCCTGATCATCCTGCTGGCTGCCATCGCCGTGGGGCGTGAAACCAAGCAGATCCGACACAGCCACCGTATCGAAGCCCATATTCCCGTTACGGTTTATGATTACGAAGGCAATTCAAGCCACGGCATTACCGAGGACGTGTCCATGGGTGGTGTGGCGATCCATATGCCCTGGCGCGATGTGACGCCGGATCAGCCCGTACAGGTTGTGGTGCATGCGATACTGGAGGGCGAGGAAGTCAATCTGCCGGCCACCATGATCCGCAGCACCAATGGCAAGGCCGTGTTTACATGGTCGATCAATAACATTCAGGTTGAGGCAGCTGTGGTCCGGTTCGTGTTCGGACGTGCTGATGCCTGGCTGCAGTGGAATAATTATGAGGATGACCGGCCGTTACGAAGCCTGTGGAGTCTGATCCTCAGCATCAAGGCACTGTTCCGCAAGAAGGGTCAGATGATTACCCATAGTCGTCCCAAGAAAAAACCAATTGCACTGCCGGTTGAGCGTCGGGAGCCAACAACCAGTCAGGGTGGTCAGAAACAGGAAGGAAAGATCAGTCGTGCGGCCTCGTGATATGAAAATGGTGTCCCTGATCGCGCTGCTGGTCTTTGCAACGGGAGCACAGGCTGCCCCGATTGCATCCAAAGCGCCAGCCCCCCAGCCGGCGGGCAATGATCTGCCTCCGTTGCCTGCCGCCGCGCCTGCAGCGCAGCCCCAGACGCAGGCGGGAAATAATGCCGCCCCTGGCGCTGCTGCTGCCACCGCTCCGGCAGCGGACGCGGCCAGCAACGCGGATGCGATACTGGACAACGCCGAAAATGCGGCCGGTGCCGGTTCCGATGTCGCGACCGTTCACACCTATTCCCTGAAGGAACTGGGTGCGGCAAGTGCATTGACCATGCGGGGTGCGGCACCGCTGCAGGGCCTGCAGTTCGGTATCCCGGCGGACCAGTTGGTCACGTCGGCCCGTCTGGTGGTGTCGGGTGCGATGTCGCCCAACCTGCAGCCTGACAATAGTGCAGTCACGATCACACTGAATGAACAGTATATCGGTACGCTGCGTCCCGATCCGTCGCACCCCGCGTTTGGTCCGCTGTCATTTGACGTCAATCCCATCTTTTTTGTTAGCGGCAACCGCCTGAATTTCAGCTTTGCCTCTGGATCGAAGGGATGCGCGGACCCGGCCAACGGGCTGCAGTGGGCCAGCGTGTCCGAACATTCGCAACTGCAGATCACAACCATTCCGCTTCCCCCCCGGCGCCAGTTGGCCCGACTGCCCCAGCCTTTCTTTGACAAGACTGTAAGGCAGAAAGTGGTCATTCCGTTCGTTCTTGCACAGACATTTGATCCCGAGGTGCTCAAGGCCTCCGGCATCATTGCGTCATGGTTCGGGCAGCAGACCGACTATCGCGGGGTCAATTTCCCCGTCTTCTCCACCATTCCCCAGACAGGCAACGCCATCGTGGTCGGTGTGGCGGATGAACTGCCTTCCGCACTGGGGCGGCCTGCGGTCAGCGGGCCGACCCTGATGGAAGTCGCCAATCCGTCCGATCCAAATGGCACGCTGCTGCTGGTGACGGGGCGTGACCGCGATGAAGTCATTACGGCCAGCAAGGGGATCGGTTTCGGTTCCAGCGCCCTGCCGGTCGCCAGCCGCATGGACGTGGCGCCGATCGATGTGGCGCCCCGTGTCGCGAATGATGCGCCATCCTTCATTCCCACCACCCGTCCGGTCAGGCTGGGTGAACTGGTGCCTGTCAGCGCATTGCAGGGGGAGGGCTATACGCCAGGCGTCCTGTCGGTTCCCTTCCGCGTGTCTCCCGATCTGTATACGTGGCGTGACCGGCCGTACAAGCTGAATGTGCGTTTCCGTGCGCCGGATGGCCCGATCCTCGATGTCGCACGTTCCCATCTGGATGTCGGTATCAACAACACCTACCTGCAGTCCTATTCACTGCGGGAGCAGAGTTCCGCTGTCGATCAGCTTCTGCGCCGTGTTGGTGTTGGCACCCAGAACGCGGGCGTGGAACAGCATACGCTGACCATTCCGCCGTGGATGGTGTTTGGTCAGGATCAGCTTCAGTTCTACTTTGACGCAGCGCCGCTGACGCAACCTGGCTGTCGCCCCGGGCCAAGCTTGATCCACATGTCGGTTGACCCGGATTCAACCATCGACCTGTCCAACGCCTACCATATCACGCGCATGCCCAACCTGGCCTACATGGCCAGCGCGGGGTATCCGTTCACCACCTATGCCGATCTGTCGCGTTCGGCCGTGGTGCTGCCGGATCATCCCAATGGCACGGTGGTCAGCGCCTATCTCGACCTTATGGGTTTCATGGGGGCGACGACCTGGTATCCCGTATCGGGTGTCGATATCGTTTCGGCCGATCATGTAAGCGACGTGGCGGACCGGAACCTGATCGTCCTGTCCACCCTGTCGAACAGTGGGGAAGTCTCCTCGCTGCTGTCCAACTCAGCTTACCAGATTTCGGACGGGCGACTGCACATGGGGCTGCGTTCCACCCTCAGCGGGGTGTGGAACATCTTCCAGGATCCGATGTCGGTCATCAGCAGCACGCATCCGACCGAGGTCGAAACGGCCCTGACCGGTGGCGTCGGCGCAATGGTGGAAGCGGAATCCCCGCTGGCGTCCGGACGCACGGTGCTGGCCCTGCTGTCGGGTGACGGGCAGGGGCTGGATAACCTGGTCCAGATCCTGGGTCAGCGTAAGAATCAGGCAAAAGTGCAAGGTGACCTTGTGCTGGCGCATGGCGACGAACTGACATCCTACCGCAGTTCACCGCTTTATACGGTTGGCACGTTGCCGATGTGGCTCATGCCTGACTGGTATATGCACAATCATCCGATCCGCGTGGTTGTGGTCGGCCTGTTCGGCTGTCTGCTGGTGGTTGCTGTCCTGGTGCGTGCACTGTTCCGCCACGCGATGTACCGTCGCCGGCAGCTGCAGGAAGAAAGGCAGAAATCGTGATCATGAGTAGACGATACGTCTTTTCACTTTCTGCCGGCCTGCTTGCCAGCAGTTGCATGGGGGTGATGGTGGCTGTGCCGGTAGCCCGTGCACAGCAGGCATCAACGGCCATGACGGGGGCGCAGGCCTCTGGCGGGACGGCCGCGCCGCGGCAGATCCTGCTGCAGCAGGCACGCTTCTGGTTGCAGCAGCAGCAGTATGACAATGCCCGGCAGGCATTGCAGAACGCGCAGCGGATCGCCCCCGACTCGCCCGATGTGCTGGAGGTTCAGGGTGAATACCAGACGGCCATTGGTAACCGTGAAGCCGCAGCCGATACCCTGCGTCACCTGCAGCAGGTCGCGCCAAACAGCGCGGCGTCGAACAGCCTGACTGATCTGCTGCATGAGCGGTCAATCTCGACGTCTGACCTGTCGCAGGTACGTTCCCTTGCCGCTTCAGGCCATAACGCGCAGGCCGTGGCCGGGTACCAGAAGCTGTTCAATGGTGGAAAGCCACCCCATTCGCTGGCGGTGGAATATTACCAGACAATGGCTGGCGTGCCCGCTGACTGGGATCAGGCACGGGCGGGACTGGCCAGCGTTGTGGCGGCCAACCCGCAGGATTATCGCGCCCAGCTCGCCTTCGCGCAGGCACTGACCTATAATACCCCGACCCGTATGGAAGGTCTGGCGCGACTGAAGGACCTGCAGGGTTTCCGGTCCCAGGCCCCGGTTGAAGCCGCGGCGGCAACCCAGTCCTATCGACAGACACTGAGCTGGCTGCCGGTCACGGCTGAGACGCAACCGCTCATGCAGCAGTGGCTGGCGGCGCATCCCGATGACACGGCGCTGAAAGAACACATGCTTCACCCCCCTGGTGGTCCGCCGGACAAGGCGGGCCTTGCACGCCAGGCAGGTTACCAGCAGCTGAATGCCGGTCGTCTTTCCGCAGCCGAGCAGTCTTTCCAGTCCGCACTGCAGATCAATTCGCATGATGCGGATTCGCTGGGCGGCATGGGCCTGGTCAGCATGCGTCAGGGCGATGCGGCCGAAGCGCGTCGCTATTTCCAGGAAGCGATGGCCGCCGATCCCAAGACGGCTGACCGCTGGCGTCCCGCGCTGGCCGGTATGGAAGTCAGCGGCGACTATGCCGCCGTGCGCCAGATGATTGCGGCGCATCAGTATACCGAAGCCAAGCAGCGCCTGACGTCACTGGCACGTCAGCCGGGGCAGTTTACTGGCGCTACGCTGATGCTGGCGGACCTGCAGCGCACGACCGGGCAGATCGATGCGTCCGAACAGTCATATCGTTCCGTTCTGGCCCGTGACCCCAACAGCCAGCTGGCCCTGATGGGGCTGGCGCGCGTGGACATGGCGCAGGGCAATACGGCGGAAGCCCGCCAGCTGCTGTCACGCGTCGGACCGCAATATGCCGAGCAGGTGGGTGAGATCGAGGTGACGGGCCTGATGGCCGCCGCCTCACACACATCGGACTCGGCACGCAAGGTGTCTATCCTGCGTGAAGCCATGACGCAGGCGCCACGCGATCCGTGGGTGCGCATCAACCTTGCCAATGCCCTGCAGCAGCAGGGTGACGTGGCGGAAGCCGGCCGTGTCATGCAGCCGATCCTGGCCAATCCGGTTACGGCGCAGGATCGTCAGGCAGGCATCCTGTATACTTATGGTGCCGGCAACGATGCGGCGACCCGTCGCCTGCTGTCCGGCCTGTCGCCAGAGGACTATTCCCCGGCCATCCGTTCCATCGCCACTGAAATGGAGATCAAGGAAGACCTGGCCAGCCGCCTGTCGATGGTGGCCAACCCGGTGCCCCTGATCCGCGAAGCCCTGTCCCCGCCTGACCCGACGGGTGCGCGAGGCGTGGCCGTGGCCGACCTGTTCCGTCAGCGTGGTGACATGCTCCATGCCCGCATGGCGCTGCGTATCGCCTCGACACGCACGATCGACCTGTCGCCGGACCAGCGTCTGGCCTATGCCACCGAATATATGAAGATCAGCAACCCGGTTGCCGCCGCCCGCCTGCTTGCGCCCCTGGGCGATGGCAGCGGGAGCGGCACGGGCAATGCCCTGCCGCCAGAACAGCAGCAGACCCTGCAGCAGTTGCGCATGGGTATTTCCGTGGCCCAGTCCGACCTGCTGAACCAGCGTGGCGATCAGGCACAGGCATATGATCAGCTGGCCCCCGCGCTGCGGGCGGATCCGGAGGCGACTTCGCCCAAACTGGCGCTGGCGCGTCTGTATAATGGTGAAGGCAAGGCAGGCAAGGCGCTGGAAATCGACCTTGCGGTGCTGCGCCACAATCCACAGGATCTTGATGCCCGGCAGGCTGCGGTGCAGGCTGCGGTCAATAGCGGCCGCAAGAGCCTGGCGACCCGCCTGGCGATGGATGGCGTGCAGGAAAGCCCGATGGATGCCCGTGCGTGGCTGAGCATGGCCGTGGCCGATCAGGCGGACGGGCATGGCCATAGGACCATTGCGGACCTGCGCCGGGCCTACGACCTGCGCCTGCAGCAGGTTGAAGGGTCCCGCATGGCGGCGGGTACCGGTGCTGCTGGTGCCGAACAGGATGCGCTTGCGCCGCCTTCCAGCAATCCCTTCCGCCACCATGGCTATGGTCGGCAGACGGAACTGGGCGCGCCGGTCACCGGTGGGTCCTACAGCATGGAAGCGACCTCGCCCGAGGCATCGGACCAGATGCTGTCCTCCATTTCCGGGCAGATCAACACGCTGCGTGAAAACCTTGCCCCGTCCATTGACGGTGGCCTCGGGTTCCGGTCGCGTTCGGGCGAACATGGTCTGGGCCGCCTGACGGAAGCCAATATCCCCATCGTCGGTCGTCTGCCGCTGCAGGCGGGTGAGTCCAGCCTGACCTTCTCGATCACGCCAACCATGATCTGGTCGGGTGATCTTGATAGTGGTTCGGTCTATGACGTGCCCCGGTTTGGCACCGACATGGCGACACAGGGGTGGAACCAGTACGTCAATTACATGAACCGCAACAATCAGGGTTCCACCAGCCGTTACAAGTCCCAGCTTGTGAAGGGTGGAGAAGGCGAAGCCGGTTTCGCGCCTGATGTCCAGTTCGGCAACAGCTGGGTGCGGGCCGACGTTGGTGCGTCACCGATCGGCTTCCCCATCACCAATGTGCTGGGCGGGGTCGAGTTCTCGCCACGTGTCGGGCCGGTGACATTCCGCGTCAGCGCCGAACGCCGTTCGATCACCAACAGCGTCCTGTCCTATGGCGGCATGCGTGATCCGAACTACTATTCCGCCATCGGGCGCTATGCCCGCAGCCTGTACGGCAAGGAACTGGCCTCGCAGTGGAGCCAGGAATGGGGTGGCGTCGTTACCAACCATTTCCATGGTCAGGTCGAGGCAACGCTGGGCAATACCATCGTGTATGGTGGCGGTGGCTATGCGATCCAGACCGGCAAGAACGTACGGCGCAACAGCGAGCGTGAAGCCGGCATCGGCGTCAATACGCTGGTGTGGCATAACGCCAACATGCTGGTGCGGATCGGTGTCAGCCTGACCTACTTCGGTTATGGGAACAACCAGGATTTCTATACCTACGGGCAGGGCGGCTACTTCTCGCCACAGTCCTATTACGCGGCCACCGTTCCGATCCGTTATGCCGGTCAGCACAAGCGGCTTGACTGGGACGTGAATGCCTCCGTGGGCTATCAGGTCTTCCACGAACATTCGTCGCCGTTCTTCCCCACATCTCCGCTGCTTCAGTCGGGTGCGCAGTATGTGGCTAATAATTACGTGACGAATGCGACAAGCTCTGATTATCTCTCACAGGAAACGGTAAATAGCGCCTATTATCCCGGGGACAGTGTTGCTAGTCTCACGGGTGGCTTTAATGCTAGGGTAGGGTATCGATTTACCCACAATCTTCGTCTTGATCTGTCGGGGCGCTGGCAGAAGGCCGGTAACTGGACTGAAAGCGGCGCCATGATTTCCGCACACTATCTTATTATGGACCAGTAATGACAACTTTCAACGCAAAACCGGACTTCTCGCTTTTTCTGCAGGCCCTGTCATGGGAAATTGACGATCAGGCCGGGATCGAGGTCAGGAATGACCTGTTGCGGGAGGTCGGCCGCGGAATGGCTGGTCGCCTGCAGCCGCCCCTGTGCAACACCATCCACCAGTTGCAGATTGAACTGAATGCCCTGCTGGGCATGATCAACTGGGGCTATGTGAAGCTGGAACTGCTGGCGGAAGAGCAGGCCATGCGCATCGTGCATGAAGACCTGCCGCAGGTCGGCAGCGCGGGTGAGCCGTCGGGCACATGGCTGGCCCCGGTGCTGGAAGGTCTGTATGGCCGCTGGATTACGTCGCAGCCCGGTGCGTTCGGTGATTATGTTGTCAGCCGTGACATTGATGCGGAAGACCTGAACTCCGTCCCGACCCAGACCGTCATCCTGTATATGCGCACCCGCAGCAACAGCAACTGACCTGAACTGCCCGGCCGTTTTTGCCGATAACCCCGCCCGCAGGCATGTACATGACCTGCTGGTGGGGTTTTTTTACACCTGTTGCCCTGATTTCCAGCCCCACATTGCGCCAGATCATGCGGATTGGGGATAGAGTGTTTCAGTAATATTGTCGTAGCAGGCAGATGGGACCATCTGGCCCGCGTCTCTGCTACCCCGAATTATCAAGGAGGAGCCTGCCGCATGAAACTGTCCCGCAAGATATTCCTGCTGTCTGCCGTGGCGTGTGGCATGATGGTGGCGCATGGTGCCGCGCATGCCCACGCCGCGAAGGGTCCGACCGATCCGGCGGATGAAAGGGCGCGGCAGGTGCTCGCGCATATGAGCGTGCAAGACAAGATGTCCCTGCTGTTCAGTGTGGATGGTGGCGGGTTCAATGGCAGTGTTGCCCCTCCGGGTGGGCTTGGCTCGGCGGCCTATCTGCGCGCGCCCGCGGGGTCGGGCCTGCCTGACCTGCAGATTTCCGATGCGGGGCTTGGTATCCGTAACCCCGCGCATATCCGTAAGGATGGTGTGGCGGTTTCCCTGCCATCGGGCCTGTCCACCGCCAGTTCGTGGGATATGGGCATGGCGCGCGAAGCCGGGGCGATGATTGGTCGCGAAGCATGGCAAAGTGGCTTCAACGTCCTGCTGGGCGGTGGGGCAGACCTGACCCGTGATCCGCGCGGTGGCCGCAATTTCGAATATGCGGGCGAGGATCCGCTACAGACCGGTCTCATGGTCGGCAGCACCATTGCGGGCGTGCAGTCACAGCATGTGATCTCCACCCTCAAGCATTACGCGATGAATGACCTTGAGACATCGCGCATGACCATGAGTGCCGATATCGACCCCGTTGCCATGCGCGAAAGCGACCTGCTGGGGTTCGAGATCGCGATGGAAACCGGCCATCCCGGTTCTGTCATGTGTTCGTATAACCGCGTCAATGACCTGTATGCGTGCGAAAACCCGTACCTGTTGACCAAGACGCTGAAGCAGGACTGGCATTATCCCGGCTTCGTCATGTCCGACTGGGGTGCGACCCATTCTTCGGCCCGTTCGGCGCTGGCGGGACTGGATCAGGAATCCGCTGGTGATCATACGGATGCACGTCCCTATTTCCAGACGCTGCTGGCGGCGGATGTGAAAGCGGGCCGGGTGCCGCAGTCCCGTATTGACGACATGGCGCAGCGTATTGTCCGCTCCCTGTTCGCACAGGGGCTGGTTGATCATCCGCCCGTGCGTGCGCCGCTGGATGTGGTGACCGATACCCTTGTCGCCCAGCGTGACGAGGAAGAAGGCGCGGTCCTGCTGCGTAACGAGGGCAATGTCCTGCCGCTTGCCCCCACGGCCCGCATTGCGGTCATTGGTGGCCATGCGGATGTGGGTGTGATTTCGGGTGGTGGTTCCAGCCAGGTCGATCCCATCGGGGGCGAGGTGGTCAAGGGACCGGGCAAGAAGGACTGGCCGGGTGATCCGGTGTATTTCCCGTCTTCCCCGCTCAGGGCCATGCGGGCCGAGGCCCCGGCCGCCCATATCACCTATGATCCGGGCACGAATATCGCGGCTGCCGTCCGTGCCGCCCGCGCGGCCGACGTGGCCGTCGTGTATGCAACGCAGTTCACCTTTGAGGGGATGGACGCGCCGAACATGCACCTTGACGCCAATGCGGATGCCCTGATCGCTGCCGTCGCCGCCGCCAACCCGCGCACTGTCGTGGTCATGGAAACCGGCGACCCGGTGCTGATGCCATGGAACAGCAGTGTTGCGGGCGTGCTGGAGGCATGGTTCCCCGGTTCCGCCGGTGGCACCGCCATCGCCCGGCTGCTGTTTGGCAAGGTCGCGCCATCCGGCCATCTGACCATGACCTTCCCGCAGGCTGAATCCCAGCTGGCCCATCCCGACATTGCGGGGGTGAACGCAAACAATGTGTTTGAGATGCAGTTCCATACCGATCAGGAACTGGTTTACGACGAAGGCAGCGATGTCGGTTACCGCTGGTTCGACCGCAATCACCTCAAGCCGCTCTATCCGTTCGGCCATGGCCTGACCTACACCACCTTCGCGACTGATGGGCTGGCAGCAGGCTATCACCACAAGCAGCTGATGGTGACGTTCAACGTGCGCAATACCGGCACGCGTCCCGGCGTGGACGTGCCGCAGGTCTATGTCGGCCTGCCCGACGGGGGCGCGCGCAGGCTGGCGGGCTGGCAGCGCGTGAAGCTGGCGCCGGGCGAAAGCCGCCAGGTCTCGGTGCAGGTCGATCCGCGCCTGCTTGCCCATTTTGATGGCAAGCATGACCGGTGGGACATACCTTCGGGCCGGTTCCGGGTCTGGCTGGGTCATTCGGCCGTGGATGACAGCCAGCAGGTGAGCGTGCATCTGTCTGGCCGCACGCTGGCGCCGTGAGGCGACGCACCATTGGCAGGGGCCGGTTTCTGGCGGCGGTAATCGTGGGGGCAGGCCTGTTCAATGCCAGTTCCGCCCGGGCGGATGGCCTGTCCTGGCCCGATACTCCGTCCGGGCGCGCGCATCTGCTGACAGTCGTGCAGGCACTGGAAAAGATGCTGCGGACCCATGCCAGCGCCACGGTGGCGCTGGAGGGCTGGTGCGCCAGCCACCATATGGCCGACCGGCCCGTGGTGGTGGCGCAGAAGGCGGCCCTGCCGCAGCCTGACCCGGTGCCCGCGCAGGTGCGGGCCGATCTGGGCATAAATGCCACGCAAACCGTGCGGCACCGGCGCGTCCGGCTGACCTGTGGCACGCATGTGCTTTCGGTTGCGGATAACTGGTATGTGCCTGATCTGCTGACGCCGGAAATGAACGCCACGCTGGAGCATACGGACACAGCCTTTGGCCATGTCGTGGCGCCGCTGCATTTCACCCGTGAGCGGCTGCAGCTTGCCCCGTTATGGACGCCGTGGCCCGGCCCATTGTCCGGAACGGCCAGCGGGCGGGTCGTGGCGCCGTCCAGCATCATGCAACAGCGCGCGGTGCTGCGCGACGGGCAGGGGCGCCCCTTCAGCGAGGTGATGGAAACCTACACGGACCAGACCCTCGATTTCACGCCGTCACCGGATAGCGGGCAGCGGTAGGGCATTCTGTCATTTGCGGTCTGGTGGCAGGGGCGCTACGCCGGGGCATGAAATCATGACCGGAGCCAGAACCACCATGACAGATCTGCGTAACCCCGGCACGCCTGCCGCAACCGTGCGGCAACTGCTGGGCCTGCAACCCCACCCCGAAGGCGGCAGCTACCGCGAAATCTGGCGTGACATGCCCGCTGATGGTCCGCGTGGCGCGGTCTCGACCATCACGTTTCTGCTGGCGGCAGGGGAACGTTCGCACTGGCACCGGGTTGATGCAGCGGAAATCTGGTGCTGGCAGGGCGGTAGTCCGCTGCTGCTTGAAATCGCGGCGGGGCAGGGCGCGCCTGTCGAGCGGATCGTGCTGGGGCCGCTGCCCACGCAGGGGCAGGTGCTGCAGGCGGTGGTGCCACCAGGCGCATGGCAGGCGGCGGTCAGTCAGGGGGCGTGGAGCCTCATGGGCTGTCAGGTCGCGCCCGCTTTTGTCTTCAGCCAGTTTGAACTGGCGCCGCCCGGCTGGTCACCTGAAGGAGAAAATGCATGACAACCCCGCAATGGCTGGTCTGGGCCCGTGACCTGCAGGCGCTGGCGCAAAGTGGCCTGACCTATGCCGAAAGCCCGTTCGATCGTGAACGTTATGAAAGCATACGGCAGATCGCGGCCGACATGATGGCGGCAGGCAGCAACGCCGACATGGAACGCGTGCTGGACCTGTTCAGCCAGCAGGACGGTTATGCCACGCCAAAAATCGTGGTGCGGGCCGCCGTGTTTGATGATCGCCAGCGTATCCTGCTGGTGCGCGAGGTGCTGGACCATGACCGCTGGACCCTGCCTGGCGGCTGGGCGGATGTGAACCTCAGCCCGGTGGAAAACACGGTCAAGGAAGTGCGCGAGGAAAGCGGATATGATGTCCGTGTGACCAGGCTTGCCGCCGTATGGGATCGTGACCGGCAGGGCCATCCGGCTGCACCGTTTTCATGCCACACGCTGTATTTCATATGCGCACTGACTGGCGGACAGGCGCAGACCAGTGTCGAAACATCTGAAATCGGCTGGTTCGGCCCCGATGAAATCCCCACGGACCTGTCCATGGGCCGGGTTCTGCCCCATCAGATCGCGCGCATGTTCGATCATGTCCGCGATCCGTCCCTGCCGACGGATTTTGATTGAAAGAATGACCCGGAGCTAAGCAATGAGAAAAGTTTTCGGGTGCCGCCTTTTTTCAAAATGGCGGCGTGCCCTGAAGCTTTTCGGGAAAAGCTTCACCAAAAACTTTCTCTGATTGCCCGATGTTTCCCGGGCCGGTTTTCCAGATGGCCTTTTACAGGCGGGATGCCGGAACGGTCTCGAAGTACTCCTGCATGCAGGCCATTGAAAACGCCACGAAGATTTCCATATTCATTACAAATTGAAACCTGACCATATTTTCATGAACAAAGGACCGGCAATGACGGAAAACACAACGACAACCCCGCCCGAAGCCACGGGCGAACAGCATGAATTCAGCGCCGAGGTCGGCCGCCTGCTCGACCTTGTGGTGCATGCGCTTTATTCCGAACGCGAGATTTTCCTGCGTGAACTGGTGGCCAACGCGGCGGACGCGACCGACAAGCGCCGTTTCGAGGCGCTGACCGATGGTGCGCGCGCCCTGCCTGATGATGCAAAGATCCGCATCAATCCTGACAAGGACGCCCGCCTGCTGACCATAAGCGATGATGGCGCGGGCATGAGCAAGGAAGATCTTGCCCGCAACCTTGGCACCATCGCGCGTTCGGGCACCCGTGCCTTTGGCGAGGAACTGGCCAACGCCAAACCCGAGGACAAGCCGAGCCTGATCGGGCAGTTCGGCGTGGGCTTCTACGCCGCTTTCATGGTGGCGGACCGGGTGGATGTGATCTCGCGCCGCGCGGGCAGTGACGAGGCCTGGTGCTGGTCCTCCACTGGCAAGGGCAATTACACGATCAGCCCGGCGACCCGTGACAGGGCGGGCACCGACATCATCATGCATATCAAGGAAGATGCGAACGACTTCCTTGATTCGTGGCAGCTTGAAACCATCGTGCGCAAATGGGCCGACCATATTTCGTGGCCCATCACCATCGTCAAGGATGATGGCGAGGAAACGTCGGCCAACAAGGGCACGGCGCTGTGGCGCAAGCCACGTGGCGAGATTGATGAAGAACAGCTGAACGAATTCTATCGCCACGTCAGCCACAACTTCGACACCCCATGGGCCACGCTGCACTGGCATGCCGAAGGGATGCTGGAATTCTCGGCGCTGCTGTTCATTCCCGGCAGCAAGCCGTTCGAATTCGCCGAACCGGTGCGTGAAAGCCAGATCCGCCTGCATGTCCGCCGCATGTTCATTACCGATGATGCAGGGCTGCTGCCGCCGTGGCTGCGCTTTGTCACCGGCGTGGTGGATACCGAGGACCTGCCGCTGAACGTATCGCGTGAAATGCTGCAGGCGACCCCGGTGCTGGCGCGCATCCGCAAGGCCGTGACCAATCGCGTGATCTCCGAACTCAAGACCCGCAGCAAGGACGAGGCGGATTTCGAGAAGTTCTGGGACAATTTCGGCCCGACCTTCAAGGAAGGGATCTGGGACGATGCCGAACACCGCACGGAACTGGCCACCATCGCGCGCTTCCGTTCCAGCACGCAGGACGGCTGGACCACGCTGGACGCCTACCTTGAGCGCAAGAAGCCCGAGCAGGAAGCCATCTACTACCTGACCGGCGACCGCACGGAAATGCTGCCGTCCTCGCCACAGCTTGAAGGCTTCCGCGCCCGTGGCATCGAGGTGCTGCTGCTGTCGGACCCGGTGGACTCCTTCTGGCCCGAACGTCTGGGGGTGTATAAAGACACGCCGCTGCGTAATATCAGCCAGTTCCACACCGATCTGGAAAAGTTTGGCGCGCCGGAGGAAACGCAGGCTGAAAAGGACGCGCTGGAAGTCGTCATCCCCGCGCTGAAGGAAGCCCTGGGTGATGCGGTATCGGATGTGAAGGGCACCAATCGTCTGGTCAACAGCGCCGTGGTGCTGGCGGCCCCCGAGTCCGGCCCGGACCTGCAGATGATCCGGCTGATGAAGCGTAGCGGCCAGCAGGTGCCCGACACCGCGCCCGTGCTGCAGGTCAATCCGGCGCATCCGCTGATTGCGGACCTTGCGACCCGGGTGAAGAACGGTGATCCGGTGCAGGACATTGCCCTGACGCTTATGGACATGGCCCGTATCCAGGATGGCGAAAGCCCGAAGGACCCGACCGGCTTTGCCCAGCGCCTGACCACGATCCTGACCCGCCTGCCGCTGTCGGACGGACCGCAGGGCTGAATATTCCAGCTTTAACGATCTGATCGGCACGATCCCGCCATGCATCGCGCATGGCGGGATTTTTTGTTCTTGCAGGCCGTCAGCCATAAGGAAGCTTCTGGTGAAGCATTTTTCAAAAAGTTTCGAAAAACGCTGTCTTTGTGAAAAAAGGGGGCATCCGGAAATTTTTATGGTTTTTCATCAATAATCTGTTTTCAGACAGCTTTTTATGGCGCTTGGCCTGCCAGCCGCGTCCGGGGTCATTCTTTCGTGCATTCCCATGGCGTGATGATCCCTGTCCCCCTTTCCTTTGCGGGGCATCAGGGCCACATGCACGATCGGACATGCGTTGCGGTGTGGAATACCATGCGGACTGCCTGTATGATGGTTGCCATGCGGGGACAGGGCCATGTTGCCACGTGGTACAAAAGGCCCATATTGCCGGTTCATGAAGTATTCGGGGCCGAAGGGGCTTGAATGCCGGTGGGCCGGATGCTTCCCTACGCGCCCTTTTGTGTGTTCTGGTTTTTGGATGGCGGCACGTATTATATGAAGATTGATAACGTCTCTTATCGCAGCGTATGGGTGGACACGGATGATGGCTGGTCGGTCCATATCTTTGACCAGACCCGCCTGCCGTGGTCGCTTGATATCCTGCGCCTGACCGAACGTGATCAGGTGGCGCATGCCATCCGCACCATGCAGGTGCGTGGCGCGCCGCTGATCGGGGCTGTCGCGGCTTACGGACTGGCCCTGGCCCTGCGCCGTGACAGCAGCGATGAAGCCATGGAACGTGACGCGGCATTGCTTGCGGCCACGCGGCCTACGGCGGTCAATCTTGGCTGGGCGATCCGGCGCATGCTGACCCGACTGCGCACCACGGCCGTCGCGGACCGTGTGGCGGCGGCGTATGACGAAGCCGGGCGCATCTGTGATGAAGACGTGATCCAGAACGAGGCCATCGGCCGACAGGGCCTTGAACTGATCGAGGACATTGCCGCCCGTCGCCCCGGCCCCGTCAACATCATGACCCACTGCAACGCGGGCTGGATCGCGACAGTGGACTGGGGCACCGCACTTGCCCCGATCTACATGGCGCATGACCGGGGCATTGACGTGCATGTTTGGGTGGATGAAACCCGCCCGCGCAACCAGGGCGCATCGCTGACCGCATGGGAACTGGGCCGCCACGGGGTGAAGCATACGGTCATTGCCGATAATGCCGGGGGGCACCTGATGCAGCATGGGCAGGTGGACATGGTGATCGTGGGTACCGACCGCGTAACCCGCACGGGGGATGTAGCCAACAAGATCGGCACCTACCTCAAGGCGCTGGCGGCGCATGACAATGGCGTGCCCTTCTGGGTGGCGCTGCCGTCCACAACCATCGACTGGACCATCAACGATGGCGTGAAGGAAATCCCCATCGAGGAACGTGACGGGCGCGAAGTCACCCATATACAGGGCCGCGATGCCACCGGCCACGTGACCAGCGTGCAGCTGGTGCCCGATGGTAGTGCTGCCGCCAATCCGGCGTTTGACGTGACACCCGCGCGCCTTGTGACCGGGCTGATTACCGAACGCGGCCGCTGCCCCGCCACGGCGGACGGGCTGTGCGACCTGTTCCCCGAATACGTGTAAGGTGCGGCCCCGCAGGCCGGGGCTGCCACCTATAACCTTGACAGGCGTGGGCGGGATTGGCTTTGTCGCGCCTGCAACCGGGTGTGGCCCCTTCGGGGCGCATCCCCCAAAATCTGGTAGAATCAGGACAAGATCATGCATCCCTATCGTACCCATAGCTGTGCAGCCCTGCGGGCTGCAGACGCCGGGCAGACGGCCCGCCTTTCCGGATGGGTACACTCCAAGCGCGATCATGGCGGCCTGCTGTTCATTGACCTGCGCGACCATTTCGGCATGACGCAGATCGTGATCCCCGCGGGTTCCCCCGTTCTGGAAACGGCGGAACGCGTGCGCGTGGAAAGCGTGCTGACGGTCACGGGCGAAGTCGTGCTGCGTGATGGCGCGACCAAGAACCCGAACCTGCCGACCGGTGAAATCGAACTGCGCGCGCGTGAGATCGATGTCCAGTCCAGCGCCGACGTGCTGCCGCTGCAGGTGGCGGGCAGTGAGCATTACCCCGAGGACCTGCGCCTGACCTACCGCTACATCGACCTGCGGCGTGAGAAGGTGCATCGCAACATCATGCTGCGCGCGCAGGTGATCGTCAGCCTGCGCAGGCGGATGACGGACCTCGGCTTCGTGGAATTCCAGACCCCGATCCTGACCGCGTCCTCGCCCGAAGGGGCGCGCGACTTCCTGGTGCCCGCGCGCATGCATCCGGGCAAGTTCTATGCCCTGCCGCAGGCCCCGCAGCAGTTCAAGCAGCTTGCCATGGTGGCGGGCTTCGACCGCTATTTCCAGATCGCACCATGCTTCCGTGACGAAGCCGCCCGTGCCGACCGTTCGCCGGGTGAGTTCTACCAGCTTGATTTCGAAATGGCGTTCGCGACACAGGAAGACGTGTTCGCAACCCTTGAGCCGGTGATGGAAGGCGTGTTCCGCGAATTCGGCGGTGGCCGGATTGTCAGCGAAGGCCCGTTCGAGCGCATTCCCTACGCCACGGCCATGGAAGTCTATGGCAGTGACAAGCCCGACCTGCGTAACCCGCTGAAGCTGTCGGATGTGACCGAAGCCTTCGCCGGTTCCGGCTTCGGCCTGTTTGCGCGTATTGCCGCTGACGGTGGCCAGATCCGCGCCATTCCCGCCCCCGGTGCGGGTGACCGTCCGCGCGCGTTTTTTGACAAGCTGAACAACTGGGCACGCGAATCCGGCGCAGGCGGCCTTGGCTACATCATCTTCGCCGAAGAAGGTGGCAAGGGCCCGATCGCCAAGAACCTTGAGGCCGACCGCATCGAGGCCATCCGCGCCAGGACCGGCCTGAAGGCAGGGGATGCCGTGTTCTTCGTCGCGGGCAAGGGCGATGAGATGGTCAAGTTCTCCGGTGCCGTGCGCACGCGGGTTGCGACCGAACTGGACCTGATCGAACAGAACGCCTTCCGTTTCTGCTGGATCACGGATTTCCCGATGTACGAGCGTAATGAGGAAACGGGTGAGATTGATTTCTCCCACAACCCGTTCTCCATGCCGCAGGGTGGCATGGACGCGCTGCAGAATCAGGACCCGCTGACCATCAAGGCGTTCCAGTACGATATCGTGTGCAACGGCATTGAACTGTCCTCGGGCGCGATCCGTAACCACCAGCCCGACGTGATGATCCGTGCGTTCGAGATCGCGGGTTATCCCGCCACCGAGGTCGAGGCCCGCTTTGGCGGCATGCTCAACGCCTTCCGTTATGGCGCGCCGCCACATGGCGGTTCAGCCCCCGGTGTGGACCGTATCGTGATGCTGCTGGCTGACGAGCCGAACATCCGTGAAGTCATCCTGTTCCCGCTGAACCAGCAGGGTGAGGACCTGATGATGGGCGCCCCCGCCCCGGTCGAGCCGCAGCGGCTGAAGGAACTGTCCCTTGCCCTTGACCTGCCGAAGCCCAAACCCGGTCAGGGCAAGAACTGAGTGGCATGATGCCGGCCGATGCACTTGCCTTCCTGATGCCCCGTGCCGTGCAGTACGGGGTGCCGGTGGGGCGGTGCGTGATGGTGGGCATGACGCTGGCGGCCCTGTGGCGCGCCACGCCGGTGCAGGCGGCGCCGGTCATGGCCGCCCACCGCGCGGTCTATGACCTGACGCTGGTGGCGGTCAGTGGTGGTGATGTCGTCACGGCGGAGGGCAGGCTGACCTTCGTCCTGTCCGATATGTGTTCGGCATGGTCCACGCAGCAGCAGTTGCACCTGCGTACCGTGGACCGTGACGGGGCGGAAACGCTCAGCGATTCAGATTATGCCGTGCTGGAGGAAAAGGACGGATCATCCCTCGTATTCCGTGCCGACCAGACGGAAAATGGCCATCCCGCCCCCCGTATCGCGGGGGAAGCGCATATGCGCCCCACCGGGGGGCTGGTTCATTACACCGCCCCCGCTGCGCATGACGTGACGCTGCCCGCAGGCACGCTGTTTCCCGTGGCCCACACGGCAGCCGTTATTCAGGCGGGGCAGGATGGACAGGGGCCGATTGCCCCCTTCCTGTTCGATGGCACGGTGGATACCGGGGCGCTGGGCACATACGTGCTGTTTCTGGGGCATGATGCGCCGCCGGTCGCGACCGCGTTCCCCGTCCTTGCCCCGCTTGCGGCGCAGCGGGTGCATGTCGCCTATTACAATACCACCACGCGCGACATGACCCCGGTGTTCGAGACGGGCATGCGCTATTTCAGCAATGGCGTGGCCGACCGGGTGGATATGGATTTCGGGCAGTTCCGCATGTCGGGCACATTGCGTGAATTCCGGCTGCTGCCCGTGCCCGACCATTGCCCGCTGCCCGGCGGGGCACGCGGGCATGATGGCGTCAGCCCGGCGCATCCGCCAGCGTAACCGCCAGCGGCACATGGTCGGATGGCTGTGGCCTGCCGCGTTCGTCACGGGCGGGAAGTGCTGTCAGCAGCCGTTCGGCAACACGGGGGGACAGCAGGGCATGGTCAATGCGCAGCCCGCTGTCGCGCTGCCATGCCGCCGCCTGATAATCCCAGAATGTATAGAACCGTCCCACCGGGTGCAGTGCACGCAGCGCATCGGTCAGCCCCAGCCACAGCAGACGGCGGAAGGCAGCACGGCTTTGCGGGCGGACCAGGGCGTCATCGGGGGACAGCGCGCCGGGCGCACAGTCCTCGTCGGTGGGGCAGACATTGTAATCACCCAGCAGGACGAAATCCTGACCGACCTGCATCAGGCCGCGCGCGTGCAGCGCCAGTGCCTCCATGAACGCCAGTTTGGAGTCGTAGCCGGCAGAGCCACCGGAATTGCCGTTGGGCAGGTACAGATTGCCAAACACCAGCCCGCAACTGCGGATTTCGACATAGCGTGCCTGTACGGGGTCGGTTTCCCAGCCGGGCAGGGCAGTGTGCGTGACGTCGTGCGGGTGGCGGGTCAGGATGGCGACGCCGTTATAGCTTTTCTGTCCCACGACAACGCTGTCATAGCCCGCTGCCTTGAACACATCGACGGGAAAGACCTCGGTCTGGCACTTGATTTCCTGCAATGCCAGTACGTCGGGCTGTTCGCGGGCCAGATAGTCCAGCACATGGTCCTGACGCTGGCGGATGGAATTGACGTTCCAGGTGGCGAATTTCATCATTCGACCGAAAAGCTCGTGCCACACCCGCATGATGACGCGGCATGGGGATTGCGCACGGTAAAATGCGCGCCCATCAGGCTGTCATCAAAATGCAGTTCCGCCCCGGTCAGCAGGTCCATGCTGGCCGGATCGACCACGACACGGACCGTGCCCGCCGGGATTACGATATCATCGGGCTGGCTTTCGCCATCCAGTGCGAATTTGTACTGGAAGCCGTTACACCCACCGGCCTCGACCGATACCCGTAATGCAGGCTCGCCCCCGGGGCTTGCGGGCTGTTCATCCAGTATTTCACGCAGGCGGCGGGCGGCGGCGTCCGATACGCGGAAGCGTTCAGTGGCGGGGGCAGGGGGCATGGACATCGGGTTTCACCATGATCAATGGCGCGCAGGCTTATGGGATCATGTTGGCCACGGGCTGCGCGCGGGTTATGGATGGGCGGCGGCATCATCATGTGCCGTTCCATCCATGGCTGGATCCTGATCATATATGAGCACTGCACCCTATGCTGTCCAGACCGCCACGGCCCGTGGCAGGCTCTATCCCGAAGCCGAGGCCCCGACCCGCAGCCCATGGCAGCGTGACCGGGACCGGGTGCTGCATTCGGCGGGGTTTCGCACTCTGCAGTACAAGACGCAGGTGTTCCTCAATCACGAAGGTGATTTTTTCCGCACCCGCCTGACCCATTCGCTGGAAGTAGCCCAGGTCGCCCGCTCCATCGCGCGCAGGCTGGGGCTGGAGGAAGACCTGACCGAAGGTCTCGCCCTGGCGCATGACCTTGGCCATACCCCTTTTGGCCATGCGGGGGAGGAAGCGCTGTCGGCCGCCATGAAGCCGTGGGGCGGTTTTGATCACAATACGCAGTCCCTGCGGCTGGTGACGCTGTTGGAACGGCGGTATTTCGCCTTTGATGGCCTGAACCTGACATGGGAAATGCTCGAAGGGCTGGCCAAGCATAATGGTCCGGTGGACCATCCCACGCCCTATGTGGCCGATTACGCGGCCCGGCACGGGCTGGAACTGGGCAGCTATGCCGCGGCTGAAGCGCAGGTCGCGGCCCTGTCGGATGATATCGCCTATCACGCCCACGACCTTGATGACGGCCTGCGCGCGGGCCTGCTGCATATCGAGGACCTGGAAACCCTGCCCGTGGTGCGGGAAGCACTGGCCGATGCGCGTACGGCCCAGCGGCTCAGCGGATGTCAGGCCAGCAATAACGATCCCCGCCTGCGCCATGAAACCATCCGGCGCGTCATCAACACGCTGGCCATGGACCTGATCGGGCAGACCCAGCGCAATCTTGAACGCCTTGCCCCGACCTGTTCCGATGATATCCGCCATGCCGCCCGACCCGTGGTGGCGTACAGCCCGGATATTGCTGCCGCCAATCTGGAAATCCGCAAATTCCTGTATGCGCGGCTGTACCGGCACTGGCGCGTCAATCGCATGACGCGCAAGGCGCGGCTGACGGTCGAATCGATCTTCACCATCCTGTCGGAAAACCTCACACTGCTGCCCGATGGCACGCGGGAGCCAGCACTTGCCTCCCGTGATGCGGGCGACAGGGCGGGTGCATGCCGCGTGGTGGCGGATTATATTGCCGGGATGACCGATCGCTGCGCGATGGAGGAATATCGACGGTTGACGGACCTGTCCTCGCCGGGGTGAAACACGCCCATCGCATTTATCCGATTGCCTGCCGTGCCGGTATCACGGCAGGCCCTTCCTGCCGGGCCTGAAGGTCCATTTACCGTTTTTGTTGGGAAACCGTGCCGCATGTCAGACAGTCTGTTCGTCCGTTACCTTACGCATGTGCGTGCAGCACTGGGCCGGATCGTGCCCGACCTGCCGCCTGCGCTGCTGGACCGGGTGGAGGTCACCCCCACGCGTGACCCGGCCCATGGCGATCTTGCGACCAACGCGGCACTGGTCGTGTCCAAGGTGGCACGCCGTCGCCCGGCTGAAATCGCGGCCGAACTGGTGACGGCGCTGGCGGATGTGCCGGGCATTGCCCATGCGGAAGTGGCAGGCCCCGGTTTCGTCAACATGCGTCTGGCGCCTGCCGTGTGGCAGGGTATTGCGCACAGCGTGCTGGCATCCGGTGAGGATTACGGCACCAGCACCGCGGGCAACGGGGTGAAGGTGAATGTGGAATACGTGTCCGCCAACCCTACCGGCCCGATGCATGTCGGCCATTGCCGTGGGGCCGTTGTGGGTGACGTGCTGGCCAACCTGCTGATCAAGGCGGGCTACGAGGTCACGAAGGAATATTATATCAACGACGCCGGCGCGCAGGTCATCGCCCTGGCATGGGCGACCTACTGGCGGTACCTGCAGGCGCTGGGCACCACCGTGACCGAGGCGGAATTCGCCGCTATCGTGCCCGGCGGCGCGATCCAGTACGGCGGCGACTATCTGGTGCCCGTGGGCGAGGCGCTGGCCCGCGAACATGGCGATAAACTGGCTGCCCCCGGCCTTAAGCCCGCCGATCCCGCCCTGTGGCTGGATACGGTAAAGCGGGAGGCGGTCGATACCATGATGGCCATGATCCGCGAGGACCTCGCGGCCCTGGGCGTGCATCATGATGTCTTTACCAGCGAGGCGAAGATCCTGGCCGACGGCGAAACCGATCGCGCCATCGCACAGCTGGAAAAGAAGGGCCTGATCTACGAAGGCGTGCTGGAACCGCCCAAGGGCAAGCTGCCCGATGACTGGGAAGCGCGGCCGCAGACGCTGTTCCGCTCCACCGAATTCGGTGATGACGTGGATCGCCCGCTGCGCAAGTCCGACGGGTCGAACACCTATTTCGCCAACGACATCGGCTACCATGCCGACAAGATCCGCCGCGGTGCGGATGTGCTGGTGGATGTATGGGGTGCCGACCACGGCGGCTATGTCACCCGCATGAAGGCGGCGGTCGCGGCACTGGCTGTGGACGGGCGGCCGGTGCTGGACGTGCTGCTGTGCCAGATCGTGCGGATCGTGCGCGATGGGCAGCCGGTGCGCATGTCCAAGCGCGCGGGAACCTTCGTCACCCTGCGCGACCTGATTGACGAGGTCGGGCGCGATGCCGTGCGTTTCACCATGCTGACCCGCAAGGCTGATGCGCAGATGGAATTCGATCTGGACCAGGTCGTGGCGCAGAGCCGTGACAACCCCGTCTTCTATGTGCAGTACGCCCATGCGCGCTGCTGTTCCGTCCTGCGTTCGGCGGCGGAGATGGTCAATGATGGCAAGATCCCGGGTGGCATCACGCCGGCGGAACTGGCGGGCGCGGACCTGTCGGGCCTGACGGCGGATGCGGAACTGGCGCTGCTGCAGCGCATGGCGCAGTGGCCACGCATGGTCGAATCGGCAGCCAGCGCGCATGAACCGCACCGCATTGCCTTTTACCTGAATGAACTGGCATCGGATTTCCATGCATTGTGGAATCGGGGACGCGACGATGCGACCCTGCGCTTCCTGCAGGAAGATGATATTGCCGCCACCCGCATGAAGCTTGCCCTTGTCGAGGCAACGGCAACCGTGCTGCGATCGGGGATGAAAGTGCTCGGCGTACAGCCGGTCGAGGAGATGCGATGAGCCCTGACAACACGTCCCCCCCCAATGTTCCCCCTGACAGCAGGGGCGACAACCCGCCCGCGCCCGATCCCTATTCCGCGCCCGCCGGCCCGGGACGGGAGCGCATGGGGGCCGATTCCAATCCCGATCTGGATTCCCGCAAACCCATGGAACCGGCGGATGACATCGGACTGGCTGCCGCCCGACGGGGCCGCCGTGGTGGTTTTGACTTCAGGGCCTTGATGGCGCGCGTGGCGGGCAGCAACCTGCTGGGTGATGATCCGCTTACGCGCAAACTGGTCTATGGCGCGGCGGGTCTTGGTGGCGTGCTGGTGGTGGCCATTGGGGGATGGTCACTGTTCGGGCACCATCAGGGCGGGATTCCCGTTCTGGGGCCGCCCCCCGGGCCGGTGCGCGTCAAGCCCGCCGATCCGGGCGGGATGCAGATCCTTGGCGCAGGTGATGGCATGCCCGCCGATGGCGGCGTGATGCGCCTGTCCCCGCCGCCCGAACAGCCACAGCCCGACGCCATGGCCCGCCAGTACGGACAGGTGGCCGGTGAAGGCGAACCCGCACCGGCTCCGACATCGCCAGCTGCGGTCCCCGCCACGCCCCCAGCGGCGGATGCGCCGGCCAGCGCGCCTGCGTCCCCGCCCGCCGCCCCGCCGCGCGCGGCAGCGCCCGAACCGCAGGCCGCCCCGCTGCCGCCACCCGTGCCGCGTGCGCCCAACACCGGAACGGGCGCATACGGCGTGCAGCTTGCCGCCCTTGATTCGCAGGAGGCGGCGCTGAAAAGCTGGACCCGCCTCAGCGCGCGTTATCCCGATATCTTCGGGCCATACCAGCCCACCGTGGTGAAGGCGGAACGGGGCGGCAAGACCTTCTATCGCCTGCGTGTCAAGGGACTGGCGAAGGCACAGGCGGTCAGCCTGTGTGAAAAGGCCAAGGCGAAAAGCCAGGCGTGCGAGTTGGTCCATTCCTGATCCCGCCATGGCCCGCGACCCTGTGCTGCGGAGGGAACGATGAGCGGGGATAACCCCCCACCCGTTCCCGCCGCGTCCACCAGCGCCCCGATCGTGCATCTGGACGGGTTTGACGGGCCGATGGACCTGCTGCTGGAACTGGCGCGGGCGCAGAAGGTGGATCTGTGGCGCATTTCCATCCTGCAGCTGGTGGACCAGTACCTGGCCGTGGTGCGCGCGGCGCGCGACGTGCGGCTGGAACAGGCTGCGGACTGGCTGGTGATGGCGGCGTGGCTGGCGTGGCTCAAATCCCGCCTGCTGCTGCCCGAGGATGACGACGAAGCTACCGATGCGGAGGAAGCGGCCAGCCTGCTGCATGAACGGCTGCTGGAACTGGAACGGATGGTCCAGCTTGGCCGCTGGCTGGCCGCGCGCCCGCAACTGGGTCTGGAAGTGTTCGAGCGCGGGCAGGCGGAAAGCCTTGTGGAAATTGACCGCTCGGGCCTTGCGGTCGATGTGCCACAGCTTATGCGTGGGTATATGGCGGCCATGCGCCGGCGCGCGCGCAAATCCGTCTACCAGCCACGCGCGCTGCGGTTCTGGACGGTGCAGGACGCGCTGGCGCGGCTGCGGCGCATGCTGGGTACGCATGACATGAAGACGGACTGGTGCGGGCTGGAGGGATTCGTGCCCGACCTGCCGCTACAGGCCGACATGACGGAAACAATGATGCGGACCGGTCGCCGCGCCGCCGTGGCGGGGACGCTGCTGGCCAGTCTGGAGATGGCGCGCAGCGGGATGATCGAACTCCAGCAGGCGCAGCAGTTTGGCCGTATCTGGCTGCGCGAACGCACAGTGCAGCCAGATGCTGCCGGGACAGAACCGGAAGGGGACATGGCCTGATGAATGACACACGACACCCGGGGCTGCTTCCTGAAGATGGGGCCGCCATTGCCATGATCGAAGTGCGGGAATTCTCGCTACGTCTGGTCGAAGCCCTGATCTTTGCCCGCGCCGACCCGCTCAGCACCCGCGCCATTGCCGAAATACTGGGCGCGCAGGGGGGCATACCGCATGATACCGGCGACCGGGACGCCTATGTCGCCGCCACCCTGTCCACGCTGGCGGCACAGTACGCGGGGCGCGGGGTCGTACTGGTGGAGGTGGCCGGGGGCTGGCAGTTCCGCACCGCACCCGATCTGGCCCCGCGCCTGACCCGCGTCATGCCGCGCCCGCGCAGGCTTGCGCGTTCAACCATGGAAACGCTGGCGATCATTGCCTATCACCAGCCCTGCACCCGCGCCGAGATCGAGGAAATCCGTGGCGTCAGCCTGAGCCAGCAGGTGCTGGACACCCTTTTGGAGGCGGAACTGATCATGCCGCTGGGCCGTAAGGAAGTCCCGGGGCGGCCCATCCTGTGGGGCACGTCATCGGGGTTCCTGCGGCATTTCGGGCTGAAGGATCTTGGCGATCTGCCCCGGCGGGAGGAACTGCTGGTGGATGTGCCCGATACCGCCGTGCCGCCCGATGCGCCGGATGAGGTTCCTGACCCGCCCGCGTCGTGATAGGTGTGCAGGGCGTGCACGGACGAAATGTAATGCCGCGCATGCGTGGTGGGGAAGGAAAGTGGTCATGTTCGATTTCGCGTGGTCTGAATTTGCCCTGATCGGGGTGGTGGGCCTGCTGCTGATCGGGCCAAAGGACATGCCCATTGCCATCCGTACTGTGACCGGCCTGATCAAGAAGGCGCGCGGCCTTGCCACCGAATTCCAGTCCCATGTGGACGAAATGGTGCGTGAGGCAGACCTGACGGAGGCGCGTGACCAGCTTGGCCAGCTCAAGCGGCTGAACGTGCGCGACAAGCTGATGAAGGCGATTGACGGGGATGGCACGCTGCGCCGCTCGCTCGATCCCGCCACGCTGACGGGGGAAGCCCCTGCCGCCCGCCCGGCCATACCCGTTGCCAATGACGCGCTGCCGGAACACCAGGTTCCGTCGCGCCATTATATCCCGCCGCTGTCCACCACCGCCCCGAAAGAGGCGGATGAGGCGGTGCTGGCCAGCGCGCCTGATTTCCTTCCGCCGCGTATCGCGCGGCGTATCGCGGCGGAACTGCCAAACCTGACGCCCCCGGCCTTCCTGCCGCCGGTCAGGGTCATTCACCGGGGGCAGCGTGTCTCCGTTACAGCCGATGGGCGGGAATAAGAACGCGATGGATGCAGGAGACGAAACCCTGAATCAGGATTCGATCAACGACCAGCCCATGCCGCTGCTGGAACATCTGGTGGAACTGCGGCGCAGGCTGCTGTGGTCCATCGTGACGTTCATGGTGTGCTTTGCCGTCTGTTACTATTATTCGGAACAGATCTATTTCTTCCTGGCCAAACCGTTGGGCGACATCATGCGCCAGAAGGGGGAACAGCCGCACCTGATCTATACCGCGCTGTATGAAGCCTTCTTCACCTACATGAAGGTTGCCTTTTTCGGCGCGGCCTGCCTGTCGTTTCCCATGATGGCGGTGCAGGCGTGGATATTCATAGCACCGGGGCTGTACCGTAGCGAAAAACGGGCCTTTGCGCCGTTTCTGGTCGCGACGCCCATCATGTTCGCCATAGGGGCGGCGCTGGCGTACTATTTCATCTTCCCCGCCGCGTGGAAGTTTTTCCTGTCGTTCCAGACGGCTGACGGGCAGGACGGGCTGCAGATCGAACTGCAGGCCAAGGTATCGGAATACCTGACACTGGTCATGAAGCTGATCCTGGCGTTCGGCATGGCGTTTGAACTGCCCGTGGTGCTCACGCTCATGGCGCGGGTGGGGCTGGTCACGTCAAAGGGGCTGGCGAAGGTGCGGCGCTATGCCTATGTCGGCGCGTTCGTGGCCGCCGCCATCCTGACGCCGCCTGACGTGATTACCCAGACCGGTCTGGCCGTGCCGCTGATCGGGCTGTACGAGATTTCCATTGTCTGCGCCCGCCTTGTCGAGCCGCGCACCCCGCCTGAAGACACCGAGGAGACCCCCTGATGCACGACCTGCGCGCCCTTCGCGCCGATCCCGACGGTTTTGACGCTGACCTGAAGCGGCGGGGCGAGCCTGCCGTGGCGCAGGCGCTGCTGCTGCTGGACCATGACCGCCGCGCCGCTGAAACCGCATTGCAGGAACTGCAGGCGCGCCGGAAGCAGATTTCCAGGGAAATCGGGGCCATGCGCAAATCCGGCGCGGACAGTTCGGCACTGGAAGCGGAAGTGGCCAACGCCAAGGGCCGGATGGAGGAACTGCAGACCCGCGCCGATGATCTGGACGCCCAGATCCGTGGCACGCTGGAACGCTTGCCCAACCGCCTGGACGAAAGCGTGCCCCCGGGAAAAGATGAAAATGCGAATGTGGAGGTGCACCAGAGCGGCACGCCGCGCGAATTCCCCTTTGCCCCGCGTGAACATTTCGAGCTGGGCGAAGCGCTGGGCATGATGGATTTCGAGACCGCATCCCGCCTGTCGGGTGCGCGTTTCGTGGTGCTGCGTGGCCAGCTTGCGCGGCTGGAACGCGCGCTGGGCCAGTTCATGCTGGACCTGCACACCGGCGAAAACGGGTATGAGGAAACCGCCGTGCCCGTGCTGGTCAATAACGAGGCAATGTACGGCACCGACAAGCTGCCCAAGTTTGCCGACCAGTCCTTCCGCACCGAAGATGGCCGCTGGCTGATACCCACGGCGGAAGTGCCGCTGACCGCCAGCGTCGCGGGCCAGATCCTGTCGGGTAATACGCTGCCGCGCCGCCTTGTCGCGCTGTCATCGTGTTTCCGCAGCGAAGCCGGGGCCGCGGGACGCGACACGCGCGGCATGCTGCGCCAGCACCAGTTCCAGAAGGTGGAGATGGTGTCCATCACCACGCCGGAGGAAAGTGACGCCGAGCACGAACGCATGACCCGCTGCGCGGAAATGGTGCTGGAAAAGCTGGGCATTCCCTATCGCCGCATGCTGCTCTGCGCGGGGGATACCGGCTTTGGTGCGGCGAAGACCTTTGACCTGGAGGCGTGGCTGCCGGGGCAGAAGGCATGGCGTGAAATCTCGTCATGCTCCACCACGCGCGACTTTCAGGCCCGCCGCATGAATGCCCGCTATCGCATGGCGGAGGGCAAGCCCGCCTTTGTCCATACCCTGAACGGGTCCGGCCTGGCCGTGGGGCGCACGCTGATCGCGGTCATGGAAAACTACCAGAACGCGGATGGCAGCATTACCATCCCCGATGTGCTGCGTCCCTATATGGGCGGCGTCGAGGTCATTCGCGCCGCGTGAAAGCCTGAAACCAGTAAAGAAGTTTCTGGTGAAGCTTTTTCCATAAAGCTTCAGGGAACGCCGCCTTTTTGAAAAAGGCGGCGCCCGGAAACCTTTATCTTTCTGTCTTTCCCTTAACGCCGCTTGCGGTGCGGGCGCTTGTCTTTTGACGGGGCGCCCCGTTTGCCCTGTCCCGGCGGACTGGCGCGGTTAGCAGGGCTGAAGGGGGATATGCGCGGCGTGCGGGCGCGGATGCTCTGCTGACGCAGCACGTCCTCGATCCAGTCATTCAGGCGCGCGGTCGTGGCCTCGGCTTCCTCGCGGTTGACGTAGGCTTCGGGGAAGCGCAGCGCCAGCCATCGCCAGGCCACCAGCCGCTTGTGCCGCTTTTCCGCGCGTTCCAGTTCCGTGCGCTCGGCCCGTTCGGGTGGTGGCAGGCGGCCGGTGCCCGGTGGCGGCACGGTATTGCCCGCCGCATGGTCCGCCGCCCAGTGAACAAGGCGCTGGATGCCGTTGTCACGGTCATCCACCGGACACATGGCGTAAACCCAGCGCTGCGCCAGCGTCAGGTCCGCAACCCCTTCCAGCGCGGTTGCAATGGCGAAGGCCTGTTCCATGTTGGCCAGCCGGTAATTCGGGTCATCACGCCGCAGCACCGCGCGGCGGATGCGCACCAGCACGCCAAACAGGCTGTCCGACCCGATCTCGGCCGCGACGGCCTGAACAATGTCGGCATCGGGCTGTACCTGCGGGCGCATGTCCTCGATCGGCTGTGGGGGGGCGGCCAGCATGGCATGGATGAAGGACGGGCTGCCGACCCCTTCCAGAACGGCCACAACGCCCTGTTCATGCTTGCCGTAGCGTCCGGCGCGGCCACCGATCTGCTTGACTTCCTGCGGGTTGAGGTCGCGCGTCTGGTTGCCGTCATATTTACGCAGGGCTGCGAAGACGACGCGGCGGATGGTCAGGTTCAGCCCCATGCCGATGGCGTCGGTCGCGATCAGGATATCGGCATCGCCATCATTGAAACGCTGGGCCTCTGCCCGGCGGACTTCGGGGCTGAGCGCGCCGTACACCACCGCAACCCGCTTGCCCTGCGCCAGCAGCAGCGCGCGCAGGTCCAGCACCTCGCGCCGGGAGAAAGCGATCAGCGCATCATGCTTCTGCAGTTCATGCAGGCTGACCGAGCGTTCGGCGGCGACCAGCGGGCTTTTGCGCTCCAGCCGGATTTCATCCACCGGGTCACCGCACAGTTCGGCAATGCGCTTCACCATGGGGATACAGTCGGGCGCCCCCAGAATGAACAGGTGCCGCGCCGGCGCGCCCATGATGGCCGCCGTCCACGCAGCCCCCCGGTCGGGGTCGGTCAGCATCTGGGCTTCGTCAATGATCGCGACATCGACCGGATTGTTCAGCGGGCACATTTCCACGGTCGCGGCCAGATGCCGGCTGCCGGGCACGTCGATGCGTTCCTCGCCCGTGGCCAGTGATGTCGGCACGCCGCGTGCGGTCAGCGACTCGCGGAATTCATGCGCCAGCAGCCGCAGGGGCGCCAGCGCCAGACCGCTTTCGGCCTGCGCCAGTGCATCAAGCGCGGTATGGGACTTGCCGCTGTTGGTCGGTCCCGTCACCAGCGTGATACGGCGGTTGAGCGCACGCGCGGTGCGGAAATGCGCGGCATAGCGGTCAAGGGCCGCGACCTGTGCAATGACGGCGTTGCCCACGCGGCGGTTGCCAAGGTCGGGGGCCAGCGGCGTGCGGGACGGGGTTTCCTGTCCCTCCCTGCGCCACTGGGGCAACTGCTGGCGCAGGGCCATGAGTTCGGTCGGGTCGAATTCCCACCGTTCCTGCCCATCTGCCTGCGGCACGCGGCGGGCGACCGGCAGGCGGTTTTCCGCGATCCAGCGCAGGGCCTCGCGGTGCGAACAGCGCAGCAGCCCGGGCACGTCGCTGAACGGGACAAGACTTTTTTCCCATTCGCGCAGGCGCAGCACCTCCTCCCGCCTGCGCGCGCGTGCCGTATCCTCGATCCGGGTGTCGCGGTCCTTGCGGCTTGCATCCTCGCGTTCCAGTTCGGCGGCGAAGGCGTCCGCATCGGGCAGGGCGAAGGCATTGGCCACCGCCACGGCAAGGGTGCGCAGTTCCGCAGGGGCCAGCGTGCGGCCGGTGCCGTCAAACAGGTCCGCGCGGATGTTTTCCACCGCTACGCGCGGCGTATCGCCCTGCGCGCGCAGCTTTTCACGCAGCACGGGGGCCAGGGCCGACAGCAGGCTGGTGTCATCAGGCTCGGGGTCGTCCACGCTTGTAGCGGCGGCTTCCGTATCCGCGCGCGTGACCCAGACCTGTCCCGCGCGGCGGGTCAGGTCCATAAGCCGCGATCCCCACGGCTTGCGCCGCACGGTGCATAATGCGCTGCGGAACGCGGCATCATCTATCCGCGTTGCACCGGGTGGCAGCATGCGGGCGATCACGCGTTCCAGCTTCGGGCGTTCACGGGTTTCAACATGCAGCCCGGTGGCGGCGATCGCCGCATCCAGCGCCAGCAGGGCAGGGGCGGCCCGGTCGGGGAATTCAGAAGTCATACCTGACTATGTGCGTCATCCACGCGCTGACGACAATGGACTCAGTACTTGCATCCCGGCCCGAAATCATTGAATAGAACCCCGCATCGTACGCGTGTGACGTGACATGCGCGCCCCGGAATGGGCATTATGTGGTGAATCTGCTTCCCGTGGCGCGTGATATGTTAGTTTTGTGCTGGAATTCCACGCTGTGGATGGCCTAAACATGCCCGCCTTAGTACTTATGTAGCTGTGGCCGGGCGCATGTTTCAGGGAATCCTGTGTCTGCGTCATATCCAGCCAGGAGAATGATAACCAGATGTCAGATACATTGATTGTGCCAACCGCCGAGACCATGCTCACTGGTCTTGCCCCGGTCGCGGGGCAGGAAGGCGTGTTCCACCTGGCTGAACCGACCAAGGAATACAGCCACCTGAATGCGGAAACCGTCCTGTCGGTCCATCACTGGACCGACCGGCTGTTCAGCTTCACCACCACGCGCGACCCCGCGCTGCGCTTCGAGAACGGCCAGTTCACGATGATCGGCATCGAGGTCGAGGGCAAGCCCCTGCTGCGCGCCTACAGCATTGCCAGCGCGAATTACGAGGACCACCTTGAATTCCTGTCGATCGCGGTGCCCGATGGCCCGCTGACCTCGCGCCTGCGCCATGTGAAGGTGGGCGACAAGGTGCTGATCGGCCGCAAGCCCGTCGGCACCCTGCTGCTGGACAACCTGCGTCCGGGCCGCAACCTGTATTTCCTGTCCACGGGCACGGGGCTTGCGCCCTTCATGAGCCTGATCAAGGACCCGGAATGCTACGAACGCTATGACCACGTGATCCTGAGCCACACGGTGCGGATCTCGGGTGAACTGGCCTATTCCAACCATATCCGCCACGAACTGCCCGAACATGAGTTCCTCGGTGAGGACGTGAAGGGCAAGCTGCTGTACTACCCGGCCGTGACGCGTGAGGAATTTGCCGTCACCGACCGCATCACCAAGCTGATCGAGACAGGCAAGATCTTCAGGGATCTCAATATCCCCGAACTGGACCCCGAACATGACCGCGTCATGATCTGCGGTTCGCCGGAAATGCTGGCCGATACGGAAAAGCTGCTGCAGGACCGTGGCTTTGACGAGGGGAACAATTCCAACCCCGGCGCCTATGTGGTGGAAAAGGCGTTCGCTGAACGCTGATCCCGTCCCAGCCCCGGCCAGTGGAAACATGGCCGGGGCTTTTTTTTATTGGTCCCGCCCCGCGTCCGGGCGGGATATTGCCGGAATGACGCATGCTGCACGCCGTCCTTCCGGCCGGAAGCAGGATGCACAACCGGCATGAGTTATGACTTTGATCTGTTTGTAATCGGCGCGGGTTCGGGTGGCGTGCGGTGCGCGCGCGTGGCCTCCAGCCATGGGGCGCGCGTGGCCGTGGCCGAAAGCCGCCACTGGGGCGGGACCTGCGTCAACCTTGGCTGCGTGCCCAAGAAACTGATGGTCCAGGCCAGTGAATATGGCGACTGGGTGGATGACAGCCACGGTTTTGGCTGGAACACGAAACGCGGGCAGCATGACTGGGCCGCGCTGATTGAAGCCAAGGACCGTGAGATCACGCGCCTGAACGGCCTGTATGTCTCGATGCTGGAAAAGGCGGGGGTAGCGCTGTTCACCGGCCATGCCTCCATCGAGGACGCGCATACCCTGCGCATCGACCCATCCCCGCTGGCGCCCCATGAAGCGCCCCGCCGGGTCACCGCAGCCCGGATCGTCATTGCCGTGGGGTCCACGCCGACGGCCCCGAAAATTCCTGGCGCGGAATACGCGATATCATCCGATCAGGCCTTTTACCTCAAACAGCGCCCGCAGCGGGTGTGCATGGTAGGCGGCGGGTATATCGGCGTGGAGTTCGCGGGGATATTCCGTGGATTCGGCTCGGAAGTCGATCTGGTCTACCGCCAGCAGCAGCCGCTGCGTGGCTTTGATGGCGACCTGCGCCATGCCCTGCATGACGCCATCGACCTGCGCGGTATCCGCCAGCATGTCAGCGCATCGCCCACCGAAATTGAAAAGAACGGAGATGGCAGCCTTGCCGTCACCCTTGATAACGGCACCCGGATCGAAACCGACTGCGTTTTCTTCGCTACGGGCCGTCACCCCAAGGTCACGGGTCTTGGCCTGACGCAGCTTGGTGTCGCGATGGAGGAAAACGGGCGCATCATTGTCGATGAAGGCAGCCAGACAACTGTGCCCGGCATCTATGCCATAGGCGACGTGACCAACCGGCTGAACCTGACCCCCGTGGCCATTGCGGAGGGGCATAACCTGGCCGACCGCCTGTTTGGCAGCGCACCCGCGCGTCAGTGGTCCTACGGCACGACGCCCAAGGCGGTGTTCTTCACCCCCGCCCTGGCCAGTGTCGGCCTGACGGAAGCCGAGGCCGCGCACAAGGGCGATGTGGATGTGTATGTCAGCCGCTTCCGACCCATGCGCAACA
Source organism: Komagataeibacter ossonobensis (assembly GCF_057359305.1). NCBI lineage: Bacteria > Pseudomonadati > Pseudomonadota > Alphaproteobacteria > Acetobacterales > Acetobacteraceae > Komagataeibacter > Komagataeibacter ossonobensis. Next base: position 269,765 of record NZ_JBXAYQ010000001.1, read on the forward strand.
CGCTCAGCGGTCGCCAGCAGCGTACATTCATGAAACTGGTGGTGGATCAGGCCAGTCAGGTCGTGGTGGGCGCGCATATGCTGGGCGATGACGCGCCGGAAATCATGCAGGGGCTGGCCATTGCCGTGACGGCAGGCCTGAAGAAGGGGGACTGGGACCGGACCATCGGCATCCATCCGTCCTCGGCGGAGGAATTCGTGACCATGCGCACCCGCACGCGGGTCACGCCGCATCACGTGGTCTGATACGGCCCATATAAAAAACCGTTGCCGGAACACTGACTGGCAACGGTTTTTTATGGTGTAACAGGGGGTAATCCCGGAAACCGGAGAAGTTTCTGGTGAAGCTTTTTTCAAAAAGCTTTCAGAGAACGCCGCCTTTTTAAAACAGGCGGCACCCCAGAACGTTTATTATTTCTGTAGCAGTTTTTAGCGGGGCGCGACCCAGCCATTGCCGGTCGAATCGCCCAGCTGGCCATCGCCATTGATCCCGCTGCTCTGGTACGCGCTGCCGAAGCGTGACAGGTCCGTGCCGGTCACCGAATCACGATGCACGTGTTCCAGATGGTCCGGGTCGGGACCATGGTTCAGTTCCATGGACGGCGCTTCCTCATAACCGGGCGGCAGGTGGTTGCGCTGGCCATGAACGGTCATCTTGTCTTCGCTCTGGCTGTTGCTGTCGTCACTGTTGTCGGGTGCGGCCATGGCCGTCACACTGAACAGGCACAACCCGGCTGCCAGGGCGGTTATGAATTTCCCACGTGTGGTGGCCATGATCCGTAATCCTTTTACCTGAGAGGGCACCATGCCAACCATGCCCCGTCAGGAGAAGCCGTGGTCTGGCAGGCCAACCATGTCACTTTTACATATGGGTGAAGCATGACTGTAATACGACCTGCATCTGTATGGATCGGGTCGGTTTGTGGCGTCAATGCAACATTGATTGCCCGCTGGCAGCATGGACGGAGGGACCGGGGCCAGAACAGGCTTTGCCATGCCGGGCTTTTTTCGACATAAAGGCTGCCCTTCCGCCGCTGGCGGTGGGGACTGTCTTGTATCAAGAGGAATTAGGATCCGACCCATGAGTGCGACGCACAGCCACAACAGTTCTTCCCGGCAGGCCTGGACGCCGGAGAGCTGGCGGTCGTTTCCCGCTCGGCAGATGCCGCGATATCCCGACGAAACCGCCCTGGAGGGCGTGGAGGCGCGCCTGCGCCGCTACCCCCCGCTGGTTTTCGCGGGTGAAGCCCGACGCCTGCGCGCCCATCTGGCCAAGGCCGCCACGGGACAGGCCTTCGTGCTGCAGGGCGGCGCGTGCGCCGAAAGCTTCAGCGAATTCACCGCCGATATCGTGCGTGACACCTTCCGCGTACTGCTGCAGATGGCCGTGGTGCTGACCTTTGGTGCAAAGGTACCCGTCATCAAGATCGGGCGTATGGCCGGCCAGTACGCCAAGCCGCGTTCGTCCGATAACGAGACGAAGGATGGCGTGACACTGCCGTCGTATCGCGGTGACATCATCAATGGTTCGGACTTTACGGAATCCGCGCGCATTCCCGACCCGAAGCGCATGGAAACCGGATATTTCCAGTCCGTTGGCACCATGAACCTGCTGCGCGCCTTCGCCAGCGGGGGGTATGCCAACCTGCATGAGGTCCATCGCTGGAACCTTGGCTTCGTCGAACGCTCGCCGCTGGCGCAGCGTTACGGGCTGCTGGCTGAACGTATTGGCGAAACGCTGGATTTCATGGCCGCATGCGGCCTGACGGCGGCCACCACGCCCCAGATTGACGAGACCGAGTTCTACACCTCGCACGAAGCCCTGCTGCTGCCATATGAGCAGGCGCTGACCCGCATCGATTCGACATCGGGCGAATGGTATGACTGCTCGGCCCATTTCGTGTGGATCGGGGACCGTACCCGCCAGCCCGATGGCGCGCATGTCGAATTCCTGCGTGGTGTGCGCAACCCCATCGGGATCAAGGTCGGTCCCACCACGACCATCGAAGACCTGGAACAGCTGCTCGACATCCTCAACCCCGGTGATGAAGCCGGGCGCATTTCGCTCATCTCGCGCATGGGGGCGGGCAAGGTGCGTGATCACCTGCCGCCGCTGCTCGAGAAAGTGATGGCCACGGGGCGGACGGTCACATGGTTGTGCGATCCCATGCATGGCAACACCAGTTCGACCTCGACGGGCGTCAAGACGCGGTCGTTTGATGCCATCCTGTCGGAGATTCACGGCTTTTTTGACGTGTTCGAGGCGGCCGGGGCCCACCCCGGCGGCGTGCATTTCGAGATGACCGGCCAGAACGTGACCGAATGCATTGGCGGTGCCCACCGCTTGACGGAAGCCGACCTTGGTGAGCGCTATGAAACCTTCTGCGATCCGCGCCTGAACGCGGAACAGTCGCTGGAGATGGCGTTCCGTCTGTCTGAAGAACTGAAGACGCGGACGCATCGCACGCAGGGCGGGGCACGCTAGTTCCGCCCGTATCGGGGGGATTGGAGGGGCTATGACCCATGGTGAGAAGGCAGGCCGGGGTGCGGGCGCGGTGGAACCGGATGTGATCGCCGCCCGCACGGATGCGTATTTCAACCGCACACGTGCCATTGTCGAACACTTTGGGGACAGGAAGGTGACCTATGCCGTCTTCCTGCGCCGCCCCGTCGTGTCCGCGCCACGGCTTATGGTGGACTGGCTGCATGCTGTCGCGGCCGAACGCGGGATCGATATCGAATGTGACCTCATGTTTCCCGAAGGAACATGGGTGGGCGCGGGCGAGCCCCTGGCCTATGTGACCGGATCGTTCGCGCAGCTTGCGGTGCTGGAGACGCTGGTGCTCCAGCGTCTTGGCCCGGCCTGTGTCGCCGCCCACAATGCCTACCAGATGTCCATGGCGCTGCCGCATGTGCGCTTCATGGCGATGGAGGCACGGCACTGCGCGGGTTTTGGCATGCAGGAACAGATGGCCTATGCCGCCTCTGTCGGCAGTCATGCCGCCCAGAAGGAAGGCGCGCTGGGCTTTGTCGGCAGCGCCAATGATGCAACGGCGCATTATTTCGGCACCACAAAGGGTCTGGGCACGATGCCGCATGCGCTGGTGGGCTATGCCGGGTCCACCCTGCGGGCGGCCGAGATGTTCCATGAGGTCTATCCCGAAATGGACCTTGTGGTGCTGGTGGATTATTTCGGGCGGGAGGTGACGGACGCGCTGGAAGTCTGTCGCCATTTTCCCGACCTGGCGGCAACCGGGCGACTGGCCGTGCGTCTGGATACGCATGGCGGCCGCTTTCTGGAGGGGCTGGACCCACAGTCGTCCTATGACGTGCTGGAACGCCACACGCCGGGCAGCATACGGCGATACCGGTCGGACAAGGAACTGCGCTACCTTGTGGGCACGGGGGTTTCGGCCGCCGCCATCTGGCGCATGCGTGAAGCACTGGATGAGGCCGGGTTCGCGCATGTGCGCATCATCGCGTCATCGGGGTTCAGCGTGGAAAAGTGCCTCAGCATGGCTGACGCCCATGCCCCGGTCGATGTGATCGGTACCGGTTCCTTCATTCCCGACCACTGGTCGGAAACCTATGCCACGGCCGATATCGTGGCCTATGACGATGTGCCACGGGTCAAGGCAGGGCGTGAGTTCCTGCTACGCCATATGCGCAACCGCTAGGCCGCAGGCCCGCGTCGCGCGCACGAACGCATAACGAAAGGCTTCATCTTGTCAGAAACCATTTTTGCCCCCGAAGGGGGATGGCGCGTGCGGATTCTGGATCTGTCAGGCGGTGCCGAGGACAATATTGTTGAGGAAGTTGGTGGTTTTCCCGATCTGATCCAGGCCAATGCCTTTGCGCGCGCCTATGTGCGCGACAGCATCGAACGCTGCCGCATGCCCGGCCTGTCGGCGGCCGACATCCTCAAGGCATGGTTTTCCTTTGGTGAGGACGCGGAAGTGCTGGAAGCGGGCGATCAGGGCTGGCGTTCAGCCAATGAACTGGATGATTTCGCAGCCCATGCTGCAAGTCCGATGGAGCGCGACTGGCGTGCATTTGACCCCCGCCGTGGCGGTGACGAGGATGACGAGGCGTAAGAACATCCGTAAATCCGTAAAAGTATAAAAGTTTTTGGGTGCCGCCTTTTTCCAGAAAGGCGGCCTCTTTTGCAGCCCGCCTGAAAACACTTTCCCAACGCGCATCCGGCATCCATACCGGCGTGTATCGGACCGTCCCGGAAGGGGTGGTGCATTCCGCACCGGATTGCGCATGTGTTCTCTGGCATTCAGAGCATAATCGCCGCATATAGGGGACATGAAACTCCGTTTTGCGCCCAGCCCGACCGGGCTGATCCATGTCGGCAATGCGCGTCAGGCCATTGCCAATGCCCTGTTCGCCCGCCGTCACAATGCACAATTCCTGCTGCGCATTGACGATACCGATCGCGGTCGCTCGAAAGAGGAATACGTGCAGGCCTTGCAGGACGACCTGCGCTGGCTTGGCATTGGCTGGGATGAATTCGTGCGCCAGTCGGACCGGCTGGACCGTTACGCGCTGGCCATTGAACAGCTGAAGGCCAGCGGGCGGCTTTATCCGTGTTTTGAAAGTGAACAGGAACTGGCGTCCAAGCGCGAGGCCCGTATCCGCATGCGCAAGCCGCCGGTCTATGACCGCGCCATGCTGCGCATGACGCCCCAGCAGCGCGCGCAGGCCGAAGCCAATGGCAAGGTGCCATACTGGCGTTTCAAGCTGTCCGATCACCGCACGGTGGAATGGAATGATCTGGTCATGGGGCCGTCGCGCGTCAAGCTGCCTGCCATTTCCGACCCCGTTCTGGTGCGCGCGGACGGAACGGTGCTGTACACGCTGGCATCCGTCGTGGATGACATGGAACTGGGCATCACCCACATCATCCGCGGTGAGGACCATGTGACCAATACCGGCGTGCAGATCGACATTGCCGAGGCGCTGGGGGCAAAGCGCAACCAGTTTACCTTCGCACACCTGCCGCTGCTGCTGGACGAGGGCGGTGGCAAGCTGTCCAAGCGTTTTGACGGGCTGTCGATTCGCGCGTTGCGGCAGGACGGAGTCGAGCCTTCGGCCATCGTGTCCTATCTCGCACGGCTGGGCAGTGCGGATGACCCGGCGCCGCTGTCGTTTGGTGAACTGGCCAAAAGCTATGACCTTGGCCGGATCTCACGTTCTGCCGCGCGCTTTGACATGCGGCAGTTGCTGGGCCTGAACCGCCGCATCATGCATGCCATGCCGTTTGAGGAAATCCGTGCCCGCCTGCCTGAAGGTGCTACGGAAGCCTTCTGGCTGGCGGTGCGGGGCAATGTGGATATGGCGGGGGAACTGCGCCACTGGTGGGACGTCGTGGCCGGTGAGATCATCCCGCCGGTGATCGAGGAGGAGGACCGTCCCTTCCTGCTCCAGGCCCTCGAGTCGCTGCCTGCGGAACCGTGGGATGAAACCACGTGGAAGACATGGACCACGGCCGTGAAGGACGTCACGGGTCGCACTGGCCGCGCCCTGTTCCACCCGCTGCGCCTTGCGTTGACGGGCGAAGACAGTGGGCCGGAAATGCGTGACCTGCTACCGCTTATGGGTCGGGCGCGCGTGGTCGACCGGCTGCAGATCGCGGCACGCTGATATGAAAAAAGCCCGGTTTTGCACCGGGCTTTTTTTAATGGAGAAGGATTGGAAATAATAAAAGTTTTTGGGTGCCGCCTTTTTTCAAAAAGGCGGCGTTCCTTGAAGCTTTTTGAAAAAAGCTTCACCAAAAACCTTTATTCCTTTCGCGCCTTGCGCCCACGGGACAGTTCCGTCACCACGCCATGCAGCGTGCGCAGTTCCTGTTCCGTTACCTCGCCGCGCAGGAAAAAGTGGCGTAGGTTGCGCACCATGCCCGGCCGCTTCTGTTCATTGCGCAGGAAGCCGCATTCATCCAGATCAGCGATCAGGTGGCGCATGAAGTTGTCCAGTTCGCCACGGGTCGCCACATGCGTCTCGTTGGTCATGAGCGTGCGCGGTGGCGTATCGTCTGCCGCCATCCACCACTCATACGCCATGATCATCACCGCCTGCGCCAGGTTGAGCGACATGAAGGCGGGGTTGAGCGGATAGCGGATCAGCGCATCGGCGCGGGCCATGTCCTCATTATCCAGCCCGGCGCGTTCGGGGCCGAACATCAACCCGACCTTCAACCCGCGATCCGTCATTTCACGCAGTTCGGCAGCGCCGCCGCGCGCGGTCAGCACCGGTTTTACGATATGGCGTGGGCGGGGGCAGGTGGCAAAGACGTGGTGCAGGTCGGCCACCGCGTCATCCACCGTGTCAAACACCTGCGCGGATTCAAGGATACGATCGGCACCCGAGGCACTGCGCCATGCGCGTTCCTGCGGCCAGCCGTCACGCGGGGCGACAATGCGCATGTGGAACAGCCCGCCATTGGCCATGGCGCGCGCCGTGGTGCCGATGTTTTCGGCCATCTGGGGCCTGACAAGGATCACGACCGGGCTGTTGCCGATGGGGCCGATATTCGCCCCGCCATCGCGGCCGGTCATGCCTGCCTCCATGTCGTGCCCTGCGGCCCGTCTTCGAGCACGATGCCCTGTGCCGCGAGGTCGTTGCGGATTTCATCCGCGCGGGCAAAATCACGGGCCTTGCGGGCTGCCAGACGTTCCGCGATCAGGCGTTCGATATGCGCCGGGTCAACCTTCGCATCACCACGGAACCATGCCTCCGGCGTGCCCTGCAGCAGACCCAGTAGGTTACCTGCCGCCTTTAGCTGTGCCGCAGCCCCGCTGTCGCCAGCCATGGCGGTATCGGCCAGTGCATGCATTTCTGCCAGCGCGCGTGGCGTGTTCAGGTCATCACACAGCACCTGCACCACGCTATCGGGCGCGGGTACGGGGGCCTGCATGGGGTCAAGGTTTTCCAGCGCACGGTAGAAGCGGTCGAGCATCTGGCGGGCTTCATTCAGCCCTTCGCGGGTAAAGTTCAGCACCGAACGGTACTGCGCGCGCAGCAGCAGTAGGCGCAGGGCTTCGGCGGGCGTGTCACGCAGCACGTCGCGCACGGTCAGGAAGTTGCCGAGGGATTTCGACATCTTCTCCCCGTTCACCAGCAGCATGGCGTTATGCACCCAGTGATTGGCAAAATGGCCATGCGGATGGCAGCACATGCTCTGCGCGCGTTCGTTTTCATGGTGGGGGAACAGAAGATCCGATCCGCCACCATGGATATCGAAGCTTTCGCCCAGGTAACGCTGCGACATGGCCGAACATTCGATATGCCAGCCCGGACGGCCCCGGCCCCATGGGCTGTCCCAGCCCGGTGTCTGGTCATCGGACGGCTTCCACAGCACGAAATCACCCGGATCACGCTTGTAGGGGGCCACTTCCACCCGCGCGCCCGCAATCAGGTCATCGGGCGTGCGGCCCGACAGCGCACCATAGGATGGGTAGGTGTTCACCGCGAACAGGACGTGCCCCTCGGCCTCATAGGCATGGCCGGTTTCGATCAGGCGGGCGATCATGTCCTGCATCTCGCCAATATGGTGGGTCGCGCGCGGCTCCACATCCGGTGGCAGGATGGAAACGGCGGCCAGGTCTTCATGGAAATCTCGGATGGTGCGCGCGGTCAGGTCGGCAATGGATTCGCCATTGGCGTGGGCGCGGGCATTGATCTTGTCATCCACGTCCGTGATGTTGCGCACGTAGGTCACGTGCGGATACAGGTGGCGCAGCAGGCGTACCAGCACATCCGCCGTCAGCATGGCGCGCAGGTTGCCGATATGCGCCAGATCATAGACCGTGGGGCCGCAGTAATAGACCCGCACGTTGTCGGGTGCCAGCGGGACGAAGGGAACGGTGCTGCGCGTCCTGCTGTCGTGCAGGTGCAGGCGTGGCTGTATGTCGGACATGATGCGCCTAGATGCGACAGACAGGCGGGATTACGCAAGACCTCATCTGTGCCTGTAATGCGGGCCAGTCACGCTGGCCCGCCCGGTCAGGCGATTTCCTGCCCGATCTGCTTGATGTCATGGAATGTAAGGTCCGGGTTGCCTTCCGCCGTGCGCTTCATCATGAACGCCGATGACGCAAGGAAGACCGGATCCCCATCAATATCATCCGCCATGGCCGTGCGGTTGGCCATGCAGAAGGTCTCCAGTTTCTCACGCGGGCCGGTCACCCAGCGGGCAAGGTTGTAAGGTGTCGATTCGAAGCCGATCGCAACCCCGTATTCCCCCTTCAATCGCGACTGAAGCACGTCAAGCTGCAGCGTGCCGACCACGCCCACGATGGGTGGCGCGCCATCTTGCGGGCGGAACAGCTGGACCACGCCTTCTTCCGCCAGTTCGGTCAGGGCCTGCCGCAGCTTCTTGGCCTTCATCGCATCATCCAGCCGCACCCGGCGCAGGATTTCAGGCGCGAAATAGGGCACGCCGGTAAAGCGCAGGTCCTCGCCTTCCGTCAGCGTGTCACCAATACGCAGCGTGCCGTGGTTGGGTATGCCCACCACGTCGCCCGCGAACGCTTCCTCGGCCAGTTGCCGGTCACGCGCGAAGAAGAACTGTGGGGTGTGCAGCGCGAACTGCTTGCCGATGCGCACATGCTTGAGCCGCATGCCGCGCTGCAGCTTGCCCGAACAGATGCGGGCAAAGGCCATGCGGTCGCGGTGGTTGGGGTCCATGTTGGCCTGGATCTTGAACACCAGCGCGGTCAGGGCCGGTTCATCGGCGCGCACGTTGCGGGTCTCGGTTGCCTGGTCACGCGGCGGCGGGCCGAAGGCGGCCAGCGCATCGAGCAGGTCGGTCACCCCGATTTCCTTCATCGCACTACCGAAGAACACCGGCGTCAGGTGTCCGGCATTGAAGCTTTCCAGATCGAATTCCGGCAGGGCCGCCTCAACCAGTTCCAGTTCCTCGCCCAGCTGCACCATGCGCGGGTCGGTCTGGTCCAGCGGCTCGGTCACATGCAGTTCGCGGTGGCGGATATCGTAGGTGCCAACAAACTTGGCGGCACGCCCCACCGGCCATGTGGCGGGCGAGGTATCGAGTGCCAGCGAGGACGAGATTTCATCCAGCAGGGCAAACGGATCCTGCGATTCGCGGTCCATTTTGTTGATGAAGGTGACGATGGGAATATCGCGCAGGCGGCAGATTTCGAACAGCTTGCGTGTCCGGGCCTCGATCCCCTTGGCGGCGTCGATCACCATCACGGCGGCATCCACTGCCGTCAGCGTGCGGTAGGTATCTTCCGAGAAGTCTTCATGACCCGGCGTGTCGAGCAGGTTGAAGATGCAGCCGCCATATTCGAACGTCATGACTGATGTCACGACGGAAATGCCACGGTCGCGCTCGATCCCCATCCAGTCCGAACGCGTGCGCCGCCGCTCGCCCTTGGCCCGCACGTTTCCCGCCATCTGGATCGCGCCACCGGCGCGCAGGATGCGTTCGGTCAGCGTGGTCTTGCCCGCATCAGGGTGCGAGATGATGGCGAAGGTGCGCCGCCGGGTAATTTCGGCGGCAAGCGGGTTATCGGCGGCGGTGGCGGTCACGGTCTTGTCCATTCCTGCGGCTGGCCCGATGGACGGAAGGCGGAAGCGGGCAGGGGCCAGAAACGCGGACGCCGGACGCGGGGACAAAACCCCACGTCCGGCGTCACGCCTGCCCGGTTCCGGGACTTGATCAGCGAGAGTAGAATTCGATGACCAGGTTCGGTTCCATCTGGACCGGATACGGAACGTCCGACAGCTTGGGGCTGCGCAGGAAGGAGCCCTTCATCTGGCGGTGGTCCACTTCCATGTATTCCGGCACGTCGCGTTCGCCGCTCTGTGCCGCATCCAGCACGATGGCCAGCTGCTTGGACTTTTCACGCACTTCGATCACGTCGCCATCACGAACCAGGTAGGACGGGATGTTGACCTTGCGGCCGTTGACCGTGATGTGGCCGTGGCTGATGAACTGACGCGCCGCGAACGGGGTGATCGCGAACTTCAGGCGGTACACGACCGCGTCCAGCCGGCGTTCCAGCAGGTCGATCAGGTTTTCGGAGGTATCGCCCTTGCGGCGGACGGCCTCGTCATAATACTTGCGGAACTGCTTTTCGCCGATGTTGCCGTAATAGCCCTTCAGCTTCTGCTTGGCCATCAGCTGCACGGAGAAGTCGGAAGGCTTCTGCTTGCGGCGCTGACCATGCTGGCCGGGGCCATATTCGCGCTTGTTGACCGGGGACTTTGCACGGCCCCACAGGTTCACGCCAAGGCGACGGTTGATTTTGTACTTGCTCTCAAGGCGCTTGCTCATCTGCGCGCTCTCTCTTCATTCATCTGCATGGCATGCGGTCTGACCGCCTGTCATGTCGTTGCACCGGTAGGTCCTGTTCCGCATGAACAGGACGGGCGCGATCCGTATTACCGGCACCGGGGAGCAATCACCCATGGGCACCAGCCGTATCGTCCACGTTCCCGGCAGTCGGGCGCGTATAGAAGTACTGTGCCCGTCCTGTCAATCACCGTGCATCATGGCGCCGTATCCAAAAGCCTGTATCGCACAGTGCTGCTGGCCTGTTATTAAACGGCAACCGGAAAAATATATTACAGGAATAAGGGGTTTTTGTGCATGGAAACGCCATTTACGCAGCGCTGGGGGCTGTTTGTCGGCCTTGGCGCCATATCGTTCGGTCTGGGCATCATGGCGTGGGTGGATGCGCTGGCGGTATCGCTGGCCAGTACCATCCTGCTTGGGGTGCTGCTGTTTGTCGCCGGCACGGTGCAGCTTGTGCATGCCTTTGTCGTGCGTGACTGGAGCGGGCGGTTCATGTCCATCCTGGGCGGCGCGCTGTATATCCTTGCGGGCACGATGATGATGGAAGAACCGACCACCGGTTCCATGGTCATCACCCTGTTCATTTCCGCCTGCCTGGTTGTGTCGGGCATCGCGCGTATCGTCATGGCGTTCCAGCAGCGCGGCCTGCAGGGATGGTGGCTGATCCTGCTTGGTGGACTGATCAGCCTGCTGGTGGGTGTATGCCTGTATGCGACGCTGCCGTGGTCGGGGCTGTGGCTGATCGGCACGTTTGTCGCGGTTGAACTGATTGCCGCGGGCATTGGCTGGATCCAGTTCGGCCTTGCCCTGCGGCAGGCCGCCTACATCCCGCCCGAGAACTGAGTGGCAAGGTTTCGGTCAATGGGATTGTTGGCCGAAACCCCCAGCAGGTTGCGCAGGTCGGTGGCGTTCATCCGGGCCTCGAAACCGGGATTGCCGGGCTGGAACAGCATGGCTGTCGAAAGGGGACCGACCATGACGGGATCAAACCCTGCGTCATGGATCAGCCAGCCCGCCACATACAGTGCCTGCACCACATCGCCCGCCATGGGCAGGGCCAGTCGCGGGGGCGTGCGGAATGTATCGGCTTCCAGCGTGGTCATGTCCTCGGAATTGAAGGCCCGCACGATCGACGCCTGCGGGAACAGCGCCTGCGTGGTCAGACCCGCCCCCTTGCGCAGCGCCAGCCGCCCGATCTTCCCATCCCGCCAGCCATAGGGATTGGTCGGGTCGATAAGCGGTTTCGTCCCCACGATCGACCCGATGGTGTGCCGCAGCTGGGGCAGCGCGCCATAGGGGACCGCCAGCACCACGGCGTCACCAAACTTGGCCGCTTCCTGCGGCGTGCCATCACGGGCGAGGGGGTAGAGTTCCGACGCCAGCTTTTTCGCTGGCCCTTTGTGGATGTCGGAAAACATGACCTGGTGTCCCGCCCGGGTCCACAGATGTCCCAGCGTGCTGCCGACATGGCCCGACCCGATCATGCCGATACGCAGCGGCCGGCGTGCATGGGCCACCCCCGGCAGGCTGGCAGGCAGCAATGCGCCTAGTGCGGCAAGCAGGCCGTGTCGGCGGGTCAGTTTCGGGGCTGGCATGCATCTCTCCTGTTCTGGCGGTATGTGGTAGTATGGCACGGGATGGCTTAATCCAATGGTTGGTTCTTTGCCGACCTGTCGGATATATGGCACAGACTTGGCTGAAGCAGGAGTACAGCGTCAATGACCGATACCCCCGATCAGGACCGGACCGTGGTCGCGCAGTCCGCTGTTCCCGCAGGCGTGGAGCACCCGGTCGAAGCGCTGCATGAAGCCGTGCAGGAAGACGAGGCGGCACTGGCCGCCACCACCGTCCCCGATCCCGGCCCGGTGCCGGAAGCCCAGACACAGGTCGTGCCAACGGACAGTGACGCCGTGGCGACCAGTCAGGCCGCCGCCACGGCGGCCATGGCCCCTGAATTCATGCCATACAGGGAACTGTTCCAGCTTATGGGTGCGATTGTGTTCGTTCTGATCGTGCTGGCGGTGGGGTGGAACGCCATGCACGCGTCCGGTATCTGGCCGGAATGAAGCCCTGATCCGGTCAGGGCGTGCCATGTGCGTCAGGTAGTGACAGCCAGACCGATACGGGACAGTGATCGGACAGGCGCGTGGTGTCGTCGTGCCCGTTTTCACGGTACAGCATGACGCGCAGGCTGTCTGGCCGCAGCCATTCACGCGCGGGGCCACCGGCGATGATATGGTCGATGAAATAATTTCCCTGCGCGCAGGGACTGGCGCGACCGGCCGTGGCCAGTGCCAGCGGGCCGTTTTCGGACAGTGCGCGCCATGCGGGATCGTCGGGCGCCAGCAGGCGGTTGAAATCGCCCATTACGACAAAGGCCTCCCCTTCGTCCTGCCGTTCCATGATCCAGTCCTGAACGATGGCGATCTGGCGCATCAGCGTCTGGCAGGCCGGTTTGCGGGCTGCTGGCTGTGAATCGCGGCATCCGGCCTTCAGGTGGACCACCAGCACGCGCAGGCTGTCGGCGCCCTGACCTATCGTCAGGTCAAGCCCGGCGCGCAGGTGATGGGGGGCAGTGGAGGGATAGACATCCAGCGCCGTGACATCCGCATGTCGCATGACCACAAGGTCCGCGCGCACCGCCACGGCGACTTTCTGCACGACGGGGGCATCTGAAATGATGATGCGGTAGCGTGGGGCGGGAAACAGCTGGGCGGCAAGCTGCGGGCTGTCGATTTCCTCCAGCGCCGCGATATCGGGGGCCAGGCGGCTGGCATAATGCGCCAGCCGATCCATCTCCGCCGGGGTGCGTGGCGTGACATCGGGGGGCAGGGCAGGGTCGCCCTGCGGGCGCATGGTCAGCCATTCAAGGTTCCATGTGGAAAGCTTGAGGTCGCCCGCAGCCTGCGCCCCGGTGGGCAGGACAAGCAGCGCAAGGGCCACGGTCAGGCGGGACCATGCCTGCCGCAGCCCCGGTCCCGGCAGTGGGCCAGGATTATGGCGTGGTGGTATCAGCCGCCCGCTGCGCCTGCAGCTTGGCGATGGCTTCGTCCACATGGATGAACGTGCGTGACGTTTCATCCAGTACGACAACTTCCCCGCTGGCGATGTCATAGAACCATCCCTGCAACGTCAGGGTGCCGCGGGCAAGCCCCGCCGCGACGGCGGGATGGGTACGCAGGTGCGCGATCTGCAACTGCACGTTCTGTTCCGACAGGCTGCGCACGCTGGCGGGACCTGCGTCCGATGCCTCCAGCACGGCGCGCGCGGCTTCGGCATTGCGCAGCCAGCTTGCCACCGTGGGCATCCTGTTCAGGTTGCTGGCTTCGGGATCGAGCAGGGCCTTCATCGCGCCACAGTTGGAATGGCCGCATACGATGATATGCGAAACCTTCAGCGCGCTTACGGCATATTCGATGGCGGATGACACACCGCCCAGCATTTCCCCATAGGCGGGTACGATATTGCCGATATTGCGTAGCACGAACAGGTCGCCCGGCTGGGTCTGCGTGATCATGCTGGGGTTTACCCGGCTATCGGCGCAGGCAATGAACAGCGTGTCGGGGGACTGGCTTTCCGCCAGGCTTGCGAACAGTTCACGGTTTTGCGGAAAGACTTCGGTATTGAACCGCTCCACGCCATGCAGCAGGTCAATAAGGGTATCACGGGCGGTATGGGTCGCGGGCATTGTAAAATCCTGTCACCTGAATGTCCGGATAAAGACAGATCCGCCCACCGCAATGATGTCGCGGCGCGATCCGGCGGCTGGGGTGGTATCCCATGATATCTGTATCATGGGAACACCTGCGGGGCACAATTGTTTCTTCTGTGCGGGTTGCGGGAAATACTATGTAACCACAATATAATTAATAAACATTCACTTTCTGTATTGCAGTATTCATGCATCGCAGATGGGGGCGTACAGCACAACGGCGCACCAGGTGCGCCGTTGCATGTCCGTTATGTCTGGACGCGGCCGGGGATCAGCCCGGCTGCATGGCGGTGCGCACGGCGTCGAGTGCAGCCTCCACCTTGCTGGTGTCCGGGCCACCGGCCTGCGCCATGTCGCGACGGCCACCGCCGCCCTTGCCGCCCATGGCGGCACTCGCGGCGCGGACCAGCGTTACGGCGTCAACCTTTTCCGCCAGGTCAGGTGTTGTGGCGACCACGATGCTGCCCTTGCCATCCGCGGTGGAAATCAGGGCGATCACGCCCGACCCGATTTCCTTGCGCAGGGAATCGGCCAGCGGCTTGAGTTCCTTGGGCGGCAGTTCGCCCACGTTGCGGGCATCGAGTTTGATGCCATTGATTTCCACGATCGATGCCGCCGACTGGTTGCCCGATGCCAGTTTGCGCTGCAGGTCGGAAATCTGGCGTTCCATCACCTTGCGTTCTTCCAGCAGCACCGAAAGGCGCTCGGGCGCTTCCGCAGGCGGCACGCGCAGCATGGCGGCCATCTGGTTCAGGCGTTCTTCGGTGGCGACGGTGGCATTCTGCGCGGACAGGCCGGTCACGGCCTCGATCCGCCGCACGCCCGATGATACGCCACTTTCGGACGTGATGCGGAACAGGCCGATATCGCCGGTGCGGCGTACATGGGTGCCGCCGCACAGTTCGATCGACCAGCCCGCGCGCCCGTCCTCGGGGCCGCCCATGGAGACCACGCGGACCTCATCGCCATATTTTTCGCCGAACAGGGCCATAGCTCCCTGTTCAATGGCTTCTTCCGGCGTCATGTGGCGGGTGGCGACTTCCGTGTTTTCACGGATGCGGGCGTTCACCTCCGCCTCGATATCGGCCAGTTCTTCCGGCGTGATCGGGCGTGGCTGGCTGACGTCAAAGCGCAGGCGGTCGGGCGCGTTCAGGCTGCCTTTCTGCGTGACATGATCGCCCAGCCGGCGGCGCAGGGCTTCATGCAGCAGGTGGGTTGCGGAATGGTGCGCGCGGATGGCGCTGCGGCGGTCGTGATCGACCTGCGCGGTGACCGCCATGCCGGGCTTGACCGTGCCTTCGATGACCGTGCCGTAATGCACCAGCAGGTCGCCCAGCTTCTTCTGTGTATCGGTAATGGCGATGTGCAGGCCGGGGGCCGTGATGGTGCCGGTATCGCCCACCTGGCCACCGCTTTCGCCATAGAACGGGGTCTGGTTCAGCAGCAGGGCGACCTTGGTGCCGGGGCCAGCACTGTCCACCTGCGCATTGTCCACGACCACGGTCTGGACTTCGGCATCCGAGGTCTCGGTGGTATAGCCAAGGAATTCGCTGGCGCCGAAGGTATCACGCGCCTCGAACCACACGGTTTCGGTGGCACTGTCGCCTGATCCGCTCCATGCCGCGCGGGCGCGCTTGCGCTGCACATCCATGGCCTCGTTGAAGCCTGCGACGTCAACGCTGTGGCTGGTGCCACGCAGGGCGTCCTGTGTCAGGTCAAGCGGGAAGCCGAACGTGTCATACAGCTTGAAGGCTACAGCCCCCGGCAGGGGCGCGCCATCGCCAAGGTGTTCCGTCTCGTCCGCCAGCAGCGACAGCCCACGGTCCAGCATGGCCTTGAAGCGTTCTTCCTCGCCCTTCATCGTGCCCTCGATCAGGGCGCGGACATGGATCAGTTCGGGATAGGCTTCGCCCATCTGCCGGATCAGCGCGGGAACCAGTTTGTAGAATGTCGGCTCCGTCGTGCCCATCATGTGCAGGTGGCGCATGGCGCGGCGCATGATGCGGCGCAGCACGTAGCCCCGCCCGTCCTTGGACGGCAGCACGCCATCGGCAATCAGGAACGAGGTGGAGCGCAGATGGTCGGCCACCACGCGGTGACTGGCATTGAACGGCCCGTCCGGGTCCTGTCCCGTGACCTCGGCCGAGGCCAGGATCAGCGCGCGGAAGGTATCGGTATCGTAGTTGTCGCGCTTGCCCTGCAGGATGGCGGCAAAGCGCTCAAGCCCCAGCCCGGTATCGATGGACGGACGCGGCAGGGGCGAACGGGTGCCGGGCGGATTCTCGAAATACTGCATGAACACGAGGTTCCAGATTTCGGTAAACCGGTCGCCGTCCTCATCGGGGGAACCTGGGGGGCCGCCCGCCACTTCGGGGCCGTGATCGTAGAAGATTTCGGAGCACGGGCCACACGGGCCGGTATCGCCCATGCGCCAGAAATTGTCGGAGGTGGGAATGCGGATGATCCGGTCATCCGACAGGCCCGCGATCTTGCGCCACAGGGTGGCTGCTTCCTCATCATCGGCATAGACGGTGGTCAGCAGCTTTTCCTTGGGGAGCCCGAACGTGCCGGTGACCAGTTTCCAGGCCAGTTCGATGGCTTCGGCCTTGAAATAATCCCCGAACGAGAAATTGCCCATCATCTCGAAAAAGGTGTGATGGCGGGCGGTGTAGCCCACATTGTCCAGGTCGTTGTGCTTGCCGCCCGCGCGCACGACCTTCTGGGCCGTCGTGGCACGGGAATAGGGGCGCGTTTCCTGCCCGGTGAACACGTTCTTGAACTGCACCATACCAGCGTTGGTAAACAGCAGTGTCGGATCGTTGTGCGGCACCAGGGACGAGGACGGCACGATCTGATGCCCGTTCCCCGCGAAATAGTCGAGGAAGGTGGCACGAATGTCGTTTGTTGTGGGCATGGCGGGAAACAGACGATCCTGTATTGAAGGTATAGATGTAAAACCGGTTTCATTCACCTAGCGCACGTAGCGCCAGACCGGAAGTATGAACATGCGTGTTGTGCCCATATGGCTGTTGCGTGCCATGCGTGGCGCAGGGCGGACAAAACCGCGGGAAGGGAGAAAACATGACCGGGGAATGGCAGGCGGAACGTGAGTGGCCATTGCTGACGCAGGGGCTTGCCGGCCGCCTGCGTCGGGATTGCATGAAGCAGTGGCTGGATTTTGTGGGACATCCGTTCGTGCATGGCGTGGCCGATGGCACGATGGCGGTGGAGGCGTTCCGCAACTTCCTGATTCAGGATTACCTCTATCTGGTCCAGTACGCCCGCGCCTGCGCCCTGCTGGTTCACAAATCGGATACCCTTGCATCCATGCGGCATGCGGCCGGTCTGCTGTCGGGCATACTCGATACCGAACTATCCATGCATGTGGGCTACTGCCAGCAGTGGGGAATAGGGGATTCGGCGCTGGAACAGGCAGAGGAATCAATCGAATTACTTGCCTACAGCCGTTTTATACTTGACCGTGCACAGACGGGCGACATGCTCGACCTGCTGGTGACACTCGCGCCATGCCTGATCGGTTATGCCGAGGTGGGGGCACGACTGCATGCCAGTCCGCGCACGCTGCGCGAAGGCAATCCATACTGGTCATGGATCGCGTTATATGGGGGAGATGAATATACCGCGCTGGTGGAAGACGGCATCCGTCGCCTGGATGAAGTGGGCGCGGCCTATGGCGCGCAGGCGCGTTATCCGGCCTTGCTGCGGGAATTTACAACCGCCGTGCGGCTGGAAACCGTATTCTGGACCACGGCGCGTTCGGGCTGAAACGGGACAATTTCCGCCGTCGTGCGTTCGGGTTGGGTGGATTCGGGATGAAAAACAAGCTTCCGGCTGATATGGAAGTTCGCCATCATCCCTGCCGCCGCCCCTGCCGCCAGCGCCAGAACGGGATAGGCCTTGAATACGGGGGAAAGGTGGAACAGCGTGAATACGCATCCACGATTGAGGAAGAAGCCCAGTGAATTGCCCGCAAGGAAACGCAGCCACTGAATGACGAAATGATGCTGGTTGCCAACGTTGTGGAAGGTCCACAGGCGATTGATCAACCAGTTGATCGATGCCGCAATGAAATATGCGGCAATGGTGGCAATCGTCAGGCCCACGAAGGGGCGTAGGCTATAGACCGTTCCCGTATCCCAACACAGCCCCAGAAGACCAACAACACCAAATTTCAGGAACTGTGTCATTTTCTGGGAAGATAGAATTGGCAAGACATTATCCTTCTGCCTGCGGACAGGCGACCATCACATGAACAGGTCTGCATGTGATACTGCGGCTCCGCGCTGAGCGGATATGTCATACGATATAACACGATCTGAATGAAAGGAGAAAAGAGGCAGATCAAAGCCTCTTTTCTTTTCTTTACATTGATTAGTGCAAGATGATCTCGACGCGACGGTTCTGGGGCTCACGCGTGTCGGGGCCGGTCGGCACCAGCGGGTGGGCTTCACCATAACCATGGATGTCGATGGCGTTGGCGGGCACGCCGTCACGGATCAGTTCAGCCTTCACGCTGTCAGCACGACGCATGGACAGGCCAAGGTTGTACTTCTCACCACGCGGGCCGGGATGGGCCGAGGTGTTGTCGGTGTAGCCGTTGACTTCGATGCGGGTCGTCTGGACGTGGGTGGACGCCTGGGCGGCCTCTGCCACGATCTCACGCGAGCGGCCGGTAAGGGCTGCGCCGTCCCAGTCGAAGAACACCAGGTAGGTACGGGCTGCAGTCGGTGCGGGCGGCACGACGGCAGGGGCCGGCGGCGGCGGCGGCGGCGCGTTGTTGAACGCGTAGCGGACACCGACGATGAACTCGTGGTTGAAGCGGTGGTCGAAGCGGACCGCCGTGTTGCCGGAATGGATGTTACCCATACCGAAGTCTTCAACCTGACCAACCATGCGGTATTCGGTGGTCATCTGCAGGCCGGACACGCCCGGGATGTCGTAGGCCGCACCAACGATACCCTGATAGGCGAAGCTGCCGTTCGTGCCCGTCATACGGCCGCCCGTGGACATGCCGGTAACGTTCGCGTTTTCCCACAGGTAACCGGCACCGGCACCGACAAACGGCGTGACAGGCACGTCGATGTTGAACAGACGCTTCAGGTCGATGTCATACAGTACGTTGATGAAGCCGCCATAGGAACGGTCATGGCCCTTGGTCTTCTCGGAACCGACGCTGTTGATCGCGGTCCAGCTGTAGGCACCTTCGACTTCGGCGCGCAGGCCGTTACCGAAACCCCAGCCAACATTGGCGAAGCCGGTCCAGCCATGGCCGTGACGGACGTGCTGACCACCGTCGCCACCCGGCATGTCGGGCTTGTCCTCAGCTGCACGTCCGTGCTGGGTCTGAGTCAGATCATAACCACCGCCAATGCCAACATAGGGGCCGGTGATGGTGGTCGCTTTGGCGGCGAACGGGGCCGCTGCCAGCAGGCTGGTAGCCAGTAACGCTGCGCGAAGACGCATGTTTCAGTCCTTAACTCTGTTGTTGCAGGGCAGAGCCCTATCTTGTGGTCGGGCAATGGATTTGCCCCGAGACAGGGCAGCCTGAGATTACCCGCAAGCTATGATGCGGGATTAGCCTGTCTGGGCTGACTTGAGAATGGGCAAAATGCCGCATGCCACTGAGGTGTGGCGAAAAACACACATATCTTTCAGGGCATTTGGGGCCACTTCGTGAAAAGTCCCGATTTTATAAGGTTTTTTTTGAAGTCCGATAATAGACCCCTTTATTTTGCATAGGACAGTGCCGGAAACGGAAGGGCTGATTCGTGCCCTGTAATGCATCGGAACGATTCGATATGGAAAGGGGAGCATCCTGCGCTCCCCTTTGTAAAAATGTCTATTTTTCAGTTTATTGCAGTATGTGTCGTCAGTGCAGGATAATTTCGACGCGACGGTTCTGCGGTTCACGCGTATCGGGCTGGGTGACCACCAGGGGATGGGCTTCGCCATAGCCATGGATGTCGATCCCGCTGGCGGGTACGCCGTCACGGATCAGTTCGGCCTTCACGCTGTCCGCGCGATGCAGGGACAGGCCAAGGTTATACTTTTCGCCACGTGGCCCGGGATGGGCTGATGTGTTGTCGGTATAGCCGTTGACCTCGATACGGGTTGTCTGGACATGGGTGGAAGCCTGCGCCGCTTCCGCCACGATCCCGCGCGCGCGATCGGTCAGCACCGCGCCATCCCAGTCAAAGAACACGAGATAGGTCCGGGCCGCGCTGGGGGCGGGCGGGGCTACGGCGGGTGCTGGCGGCGGTGGCGGCGGCGCGTGGTTGAAGGCGTAGCGGACGCCCACGATGAACTGGTGGTTGAAGCGATGGTCGTAGCTCAGCGTGCGGTCGCCGCCGCCTGTCTGGTTGATATTGCCCATGGCGAAGGATTCCACCTGTCCGATCATGCGGTATTCGGTGGTCATCTGCAGGCCGGGTACGCCGGGGATGTCATAGGCGGCACCCACGATGCCCTGATAGGCGAAGCTGCCATTCGTGCCGTTCTGGCGTATGTTCAGGCTGCTGGTGATGGGGGTGCTGGCATCCACGTTCTGCCACAGGTAACCGGCGCCGACACCGACGAAGGGTGTCACGGGCACGTCGATGTTGAACAGGCGCTTGAGGTCGATGTCATACAGCACGTTGACGAACCCGCCATAGGATCGGTCACTGCCACTGGTCCGGCCGCTCTGGTGGCGTCCATCGCCCGTGGAGTCCCGATAGCCTGTCAGGGCGGACCAGTTGTAATCCCCTTCGATTTCAGCGCGCAGGCCATTGCCGAAGCCCCAGCCGAACGTGGCAAACCCGGTCCAGCCGTCGCCATGTTCCATGCGTTCGCGTGAATGGGCTTCCTTCAGCAGCCGGGCATTATCCGATGCGTCAAGGTAACCATCGGTTTTCACGTTGTTTTCGTACTGGTTCCTGTCAAAGCCATGGGCATGCTGGGTCTGGGTCAGGTCGTAGCCGCCGCCAATATCGACATAGGGTCCTGTAATCGTTGTGGCCATGGCGGTGGCGAATGGCGCCGCGCCCAGTGCGGTCACCAGTAATACCATGCGAAGACGCATATTCCCGTCCTTAAAGATACTCGATCAGACGCCTTCTTGTTTGTGGAGATGGGGGCATGTTCCACACTGGCCTGATGCATGTTGATACAGTTGGCCCGGGGGCCATTATCGCAATGCCAGCGGGAAGGGGCTTAGACGGGAATGCCGGGAAACCTGCCCGCACCTGTCCATGGCTGGATCGTTGTGCGGACCAAAGATTGAGATAGTATTAAATGCCCTTTCCCCATCGGATCGGTCGGAAAAGGGCGTTGTACAAATATCACATGGACAGATGCAGGATCAGGGCGTGCAGCCATCCGCGCGCAGCACGTCCAGCACGACATCGTCGGGCACGTCACGGCAGGTGAAGGCCCGTCCAATGCCGCGCACCAGCACGAAGGACAGGCGGCCGTCGCGCATCTTCTTGTCGCGCTGCATGTTGTGCACAAGCTGGGCTGCGGAGAAATTCCGTCCCGTATCGCTGATCCGCGCGGGCATGGACAGCCGTTCAAGGTGATGGGTCACGCGGTCCAGGTCTTCCGCCGGGCAGTAGCCCAGCCGGACCGACAGCATGAACGCCAGCCGCAGGCCGATGGACACGGCCTCCCCATGCAGAAGGCTGCCATTGTACCCCATCTCGGCTTCCAGCGCGTGGCCGAAGGTATGGCCAAGGTTGAGCAGTGCGCGGCCATCGGCCTTGCGTTCCTCGCGCTCATCCGCAATGACCACCCGCGCCTTGAAGGCGCAGGCCATGCGGATGGCTTCGGCCTGCATGGCCGGGTCGCCATCCAGCACGTCCGCCCCGTGGCGTTCGCACCAGTCGAACAGGCCGGCATCCCCCAGCAGCCCCGACTTGACGATTTCAGCATAGCCCGCGCGCAGTTCGCGCACCGGCAGGGTGGCAAGGGCGGAGGTATCGGCCAGTACCGCGATGGGCTGGTGGAACGCGCCCAGCAGGTTCTTGCCGAACGGGGTGTTGATGCCGGTCTTGCCACCCACGGACGAATCCACCTGCGACAGCAGCGTGGTGGGGATCTGCACGAAGGGCAGGCCACGCAGCGTGGTCGCGGCGCAGAAACCGGCCAGATCCCCCACCACGCCACCGCCCAGCGCCACGACCGTGGTGCCGCGTTCGACATGCGCCTCCAGCAGGGCGTTGGTCACGCGTTCATACATGCCAATGGTCTTTGAACCCTCCCCGGGGGGAATGGTGATGACTTCGGCGCGGATCCCGGTTTCCTCCAGCCCTTCCAGCAGGCGGGGCAGGTGCAGGGGGGATACGGTTTCATCCGTCAGGATCATCACGCGCTTCTGCGGCAGGACAGGGGCCAGCAGCGCACCCGCGCGCCGGATCACGTCGGGACCAATCACGACATCATAGCTGGCGCGGTCCAGCCGTACTGGCACCCGCAGCGGCTGCTGGTTATGTTTCAGGGCCTGCATGACATGGTCGGCGCTGTGTTCCACGTTGTCGTCTCCACAATCCACGATGATATCGGCTTCGGCATAGACCGGATGGCGCAGTCGCATGAGATCCGCCAGCACCGCATGCGGGGATGTTGCGTTCAGCAGGGGCCGGTGCGTGCGGTCGGCCACGCGCTGCAGCAGCACCGGCAGCGGGCAGCGCAGCCAGATGGAGATCGCGTGTTCGCGTACGCCCGCACGCGTGCGGGAATCCATGAATGCCCCCCCGCCCGTCGCCAGCACCACGGGGGGACCGGACAGCAGGCGGCGGATGACCAGACGTTCACCGCGCCGGAATTCGGGTTCGCCATATTTCTGGAACAGGTCTGCGATGGTGTAGCCGGCCGCCCGCTCGATTTCCTCATCCGAATCGACAAAGGGCACACCCAGCCGTGCGGCGAGGATGCGCCCGATCGTCGTCTTGCCCGCCCCCATAAGCCCGACCAGCACGATGGTGCGTCCACTGCCCGGCTGCCGTGGCATGGCGGGGCCAACGGCATTGAGGTCAAGCGGTATGGCGAGCGATGAGGCGGCCGGTGTGGGCCGGTCGGGGGGAATCTGGCGTGACATGCCGGACAACCTAACATACAGCAGGATGGAACCGGTAGAGTCCGCGCCTGGGTCCCGCCATGCGCGTGAAAATGTGTCACCGGCCCGGTCATGTGTCACCGGGTATGCTGGATATGGAAAGCGGTTGGATGATCCGTATTGTTATTGCCGTCATAGGCGTCCTGGTCGTGTGCGCGGTGGGGGGATTTTTCTCCCTCGGCGCCTTTCCGCCTGCGCTGGTGCAGCAGGATGTGCACAGGGATATTGCGTTCGCCGCCCCCGTGGCGGCGGCCCCTGCGGCGCTGGGCACGCCTGCCCCCCTGCCGGTGGCGCCGCTGGCCCCGGTGGCGGGGCCAGCGCCTGTTCCCACGCGGTAAGCAGCAGACCACGACATGGCCGGGGATGGGGTTGATGCCTTTCTGGAAATGCAGGCGGCCGAGCGTGGGGCGGCGCTGAACACCATCAGCGCCTATGCCCACGATCTTGGGGACATGATGCAGGCCCTGCACGCGGGTGGCGTCTCTCCCCTTGATGCGGGGGAGGGCGACCTGCGCGACTATCTGTCGGGGCTTGCACGGCAGGGACTGGCCCCACGCACGCAGGCCCGCAGGCTGTCCTGCCTCAAGCAGTATTTCCTGTTCCTGGCCCGTGAGGGGCTGCGGCCCGACAATCCTGCTGCCCTGCTGGAAGCCCCGCGCCTGGACACGCCGCTGCCACGTTTCCTGTCGGAGGCGGAGGTCACGGTGCTGCTGGCCGCGTGTGAACCTGAAGCGGACGCGACACCCGCGCGCAGGCGCAGGCTGCTTATGGCGCGTGCGGCGCTGGAAATGCTGTACGCATCGGGCCTGCGCATATCCGAACTGCTGTCACTGCCGCGCCGTGCGCTGGATGCCGCACCCGGCATGATGCTGGTGCGCGGCAAGGGCGGGCGTGAACGCATGGTGCCCATGTCCGCCCGTGCCCGCGCCGCCGCGCGCGCCTTGATGGAACTGGATGCGGGGCGGAAAAGCCCATACCTGTTTCCCGGCCGGGGGACGGCGCGGCCCATGACGCGGCAGGGCTTTGACCGGATCATGCATGATGTGGCGCTGCGGGCGGGGCTGGACCCGCAACGGCTGTCGCCCCATGTGCTGCGGCATTCCTTCGCAACACACCTGCTGGCGCATGGGGCGGACCTGCGGGCGCTGCAGGTGCTGCTGGGCCATGCCGAT
The DNA here is from genome assembly GCF_057359305.1 of Komagataeibacter ossonobensis. Lineage (NCBI taxonomy): Bacteria > Pseudomonadati > Pseudomonadota > Alphaproteobacteria > Acetobacterales > Acetobacteraceae > Komagataeibacter > Komagataeibacter ossonobensis. The sequence goes on from NZ_JBXAYQ010000001.1 coordinate 294,090, forward strand.
ATCGCCACGACCCAGATCTATACCCACGTGATGCTGGACCGCCTGCGTGACGCTGTGGCGCAGCATCATCCGCTGTCGGCAATGCATGACGCGGCGGCGACATAGACAAAAATGCATGGCAGGGCGGATTCCCTGCGTGAAAATGTTTGGCTGGCGTGCAGGCTGTGCTATCGGCAGCGCATGCGCCAGTTTCTAGATTTCGAAAAGTCGGTCGCCGAACTTGAGAACAAGATCGACGAGCTTCGCAGGATGTCCGGTCCGGACGGGATCAACATTGCCGAAGAGATCACCCGGTTGAGCGAAAAAGCCGACCGGCAGTTGCGTACGGCCTATGCCAAGCTGACGCCATGGCAGAAGGTGCAGGTGGCCCGCCATGCCCAGCGCCCGCATACGCTTGATTACATCAATGCGCTGATTACCGAATTCGCGCCGCTGGCCGGTGATCGCCTGTTTGGTGATGACAAGGCCATCATTGGCGGCGTCGGCCGGTTTAAGGGTACGCCGGTGGTGGTGATCGGGACCGAACGCGGGGCCGAGATCGAAACGCGGCTCAAGCACAATTTCGGCATGGCCCGGCCTGAAGGCTATCGCAAGGCGCAGCGCCTGATGAAGCTGGCCGGGCGATTCGGCCTGCCGGTCCTGACCTTTATCGACACATCCGGCGCATGGCCGGGCATTGACGCGGAAGCGCGCGGTCAGGCGGAAGCCATCGCGCGCTCCATCGAAACCTGCCTGAGCGTGCCGGTGCCGGTAATCGCCACCGTTATTGGCGAAGGTGGCTCCGGCGGGGCCGTGGCGCTGGGCGCTGGCGACCGGGTGATGATGCTGGAACACGCCATCTATTCCGTGATTTCGCCAGAAGCCTGTGCCTCCATCCTGTGGCGTGATCCCAAGCAGGCTTCCACGGCGGCGGATGCGCTCAGGCTGACGGCGCAGGACCTGCTGCAGTTGCGCCTGATCGACCGGATTATTCCCGAACCGCTGGGTGGCGCACAGCGTGAACCGGCTGCCGCGATTCGCGCGGTGGGGGACGCCATTGCGGCCGAACTGCCCGGATTGCAGGCCAAGGACCCTGTGCTGCTCAAGGCGCAGCGGCGTGAGAAATTCCTGGCCATGGGGCGTGACGCCGTCGCCTGAACTGCGACAACCGTGCGGCTGAAAAGGTAATGAAAGTTTTTTGGGTGCCGCCTTTTTTCAAAAAGGCGGCATTCCTGAAACGTCTTTCAAAAAAGCGCTGCCAGACGCGTTCCTTTTGATGTGCGGTACGCGGTATGGCAGGCTTCACGCCTTCGACGGCTCACCCGCCTGCGGGGTAAAGCCCAGGCGTTCGATCAGGTCACGTACGGCGCTGGATGCGGCCTTTACACCTTCCGCGTCGGTTCCCTTGCACAACAGGCACACGCCCCGGCTGCTTTCATCAAGGCGGTAGGGATAGGACCCGATGTCGATGTCGGGATGGCGCTGCTGTATCATTTCTAGACCGGCGGCCAGACTGCCTTCATACAGGCCATTGGCATGCCATGCCTCTGACACGACCGGCGTGCCGTGGGGCAGGGTGGGCAGCACTTCCTCAAACATCGCGCGCATGATGCGGGGCACGCCCGCCATGACATGGACATTGCCCATGGTGAAGCCGGGCGCGACGGAAACCGAATTGCGGATGGGCACCGCACCCTGCGGCATCGTGGCCATGCGCTGGCGGGCGGCGTTGAATTCGGCGGGTGTGAAATGTGCTTCAAGCAGGCGGAACGTCTCGGGGTGGTGGACCCATGGCACGCCAAACGATTCCGCGACGCAGGCGGAGGTGATATCGTCATGCGTCGGCCCGATACCGCCGGTAGTAAAGACATTGTCATAGGCGGCGCGGGCTTCGGTCACGTTGCGCACGATGACGGTGCGGATATCCGGTATGATCCGGACCTCGCTCAATGTAATGCCGGTTTCAGACAGGCGGCGGGCAATATACTGCACGTTTACGTCCTGTGTGCGACCGGACAGGATCTCATTGCCTATGACCAGCAGGCAGGCGGTGGGGTTCATGATGCATGTTTCCACTAGGTTGTGGGTAGGGACATTTCCCGCCACCCTATAACGACAACCTGCCTACCGGAAGGAGAAGCCATGAATACGGCAGCAATGCCATACCTGCACTGTGTATGGGATATCCGGGCACAACTGGGCGAAGGTCCCGTGTGGTCCATGCGCGAACAGGCACTTTATTTTGTCGATATCGTCGGGCAGGCCATTCACCGCTTCCATCCCGCCAGCGGGGCACGCGCGTCATGGTCCGCGCCGCAGCGCCCCGGTTTTGTTACGCCGGTCAGTGACGGCACGCTTATGTGCGGACTGAAGGACGGATTGTACAGCCTGGATCCCACCAGCGGTGAATTTCACAGGGACGTCGCGGTTGAACCTGGCCTGCCGGGTAACCGGATCAATGACGGCTGTGTCGATTCGAAGGGACGGCTGTGGTTCGGCACCATGGATGATGGCGAAAGCACGCCCAGCGGCGCGCTGTATTCCGTGACCCGCAGGACGGACGGGCTGGATGTGCTGCGTCATGATGAAGGGTATATTGTCACCAACGGTCCCGGTATTTCCCCCGACGGGCGGCGGCTGTACCATAACCATTCCCCCGCCGGGATCATTTATGTATTCGATCTGGCGGATGATGGCACCCTGTCGAACCGGCGTGTCTTCGCGCGCCTCAGTGACGGCTATCCCGATGGCGTGGTGGTCGATAGCGCGGGCACGTTATGGGTTGGCGTGTGGAACGGCGGACGGATTGCACGGTTCAGGCCCGATGGCACGGCCCTGCCATCCATTCCCGTGCCCGGGGCGCTGAATGTGACCAAGGTGGCCTTTGGCGGTCCGGACCTGCGCACGGCCTATATCACCACCGCACGCAAGAACATGTCCCCTGAACGTCTGGCGCAGATGCCGCAGGCGGGCAGCCTGTTCAGTCTGTCTGTCGATGTACCGGGACAGGAGCCGGTTGCGTTTCCCGCTACTGAATTCGATGCCATGCATGGCATGACGCTGGGGCGGGACTGATCATGCCGCGCATAGTGGGGCATCCCGCACCTTTATGATTTGCAGGTTGCCGCCCGCAGTCTTTTAAAGCAGATCCTGCAACAGCGGGATCAGGGGCCGGTCGGCATCGGGCATGGGGTAATCCCGCAGGTCGCTGGCCGCCACCCATTTCAGGGTCTGTCCTTCGCGCGGGGTCGGTGTGTTTTTCCACCGATGGCAGACATAAACGGGCATGAGCAGGTGAAAGTGCCCGTAATCGTGGGAAACGAAAGTGAACGGCGCAAGGCAGGAGCGCGCGACATCCAGCCCCAGCTCCTCATCCAGTTCGCGGATCAGGGCCTCTTCGGGCGTTTCCCCCGCCTCGACCTTGCCGCCGGGGAATTCCCACAGACCCGCCATGGACTTGCCTTCGGGCCTGCGGGCCAGCAGCACGCGGGTATCCGAATCCACCAGCGCCACGGCCGCCACCAGTACGACCTTGCGGGTGCTGTCTGCCGCCTGGGCCATTTCCTCGGCCATTGCTTCCCTCGACAGGTCGGCATGGCGCGCTTCGAACAGGCGGACGGGATATTCCCCCCCGCGTGAGACGAATTCCTGCGATCCCGTCCCGTTTTCCCGAAAACCGATCCGCTTCAGCACCGCGATGGACGCATGATTGTCGTGTGCAGCCGATGCTGTCAGGCGTTCCACCGGCAGGTTGGCCAGCGCCCAGCGCGCCAGTCGGCCCGCCGTGGTGGTGGCGACCTTGCGGTTCCAGTGCGCCCGGCCCACCCAGTAACCCAGCGAACAGGACCGGTCGGCGGCGTTGATGCGCAGGCCGATGCACCCGATCAGCGAATCCGGCTGGTCGGAGCCCGGGCATGTAATGGCGAAATGATAGGCTTCGCCACGCTGGGACTGTTCGATGGTGGCAGCGATCCAGTTCTCGGTCAGCGCCAGCGAATACGGGAACGGAACGCGGCTGAGCATCCGCACCACGCTCCAGTCATTGATCAGCCTGTGCATGGTGCCCGCATCAGATGTGCGGACTTCACGCAGGCGGTATTCCCCGGCATCCAGTAAGGTGCCCGAACCATGTAATCCCTGCACGCTCATACGGGCAGGGTACCTCTGGCGACCGGGGCCGGGGCATCCTGTCCGGCCGGTAGCCCGCATTCCACCAGCAGTTCGCGCAGGTTGCATATGACCGGGAAGATTTCCTGGTTCCGGTCCCCGCCCTGTTCGTACCAGGCGTTCTGTTCCAGCTCCACGATTTCACGATCCTCACGGAAGATCCGTTCGGTAAATGCGGTCAGGAACGGCCATGCCAGATCCAGTACGCCCGGAATGCCCGGCCGCTTGATCGACAGCAGCCCGAAAACCCGGTTGGTCAGTTCCGCCTCATCCTGTGGCACGTAGGCGATCCACAGGTCCATGACCGGGGCATTGTCGCCCGTCTGGATATGCAGTGTCTGATAGGGATAGGTCGTGCGGATGGTCATGACGTCGCGATGGGCGAATTTTTCGCTGTTGTCGCGCTTCTGGCCAAAGATCAGCGCCTCGCCAATCGGCTGCTTGCCACTGGTACGCGCGAAGCTGTAGCGCGCTTCCACCAGTCCGGGACCACGTTCCTGCCCCAGGAAACGGGGCTTCATCTGGCCCATCTGCTTCATGTGCATGAACTGGTGGTTCATATCCATCAGGTTCTCATGCATGAAACTGTAGTGGCAGTGCACAAGCTGGCCGAAGCGGCGGGTCTTGTACGCCGGGTTGGCCACTTCCGCCAGGCGGGGGAAGGGCGTTGTTTCCGCCTTGGCCGCATCTCCGGGGAAAATGAAAATCAGGCCATCGACTTCCCGCACGGGATAGGTGCGTACCCCGTTGGGCAGCTTGCCCTTGCCTAGATAGGGGACGTCAATGCAGCGCCCCGACCGGCCATAGGCCCAGCCATGGTAACAGCACTGGACCGATTCGCCCTTGACGGTGCCCTTGCTCAGCGGGACCTGGCGGTGCGCGCAGCGGTCTTCCAGCGCGAACACGCTGCCGCCTTCCTTGGGGCGGACAAGGGCGATGGGCTGCCCGGCATAGCGGGTGCCTATGGTTTTGCCTGGCTTCAGCTCCCGCGACCAGGCGACGGGGTACCAGAAATCGGGGTTGGCACGAATTCGGCGCAGGTCCCGCCCGGTGACCGGGGCGGAAGACTGCATGCTGTCAGGCGATAACGACTGATCCATTGTCTCTCTTGACTGTTAACAGGGCATGGCAGCCGGATGTGCCATGGGACAGGATACCGGTCACATGCCGGAAGGGAGTGCACGTCCGACCTGTATCGTGCCGCCATGGCGATATTAAGGATGTTTTTTAGCCTCAGGGCAAATGGTTCAGCGCCATAATGTTTTGTAATATATTGCTGCCTCATCCCTTGGCCGCCTTCCCGCTGCTGCCATGGTGGTTGATGGTGACACCAGCATGGCAGGCAGGACATGGATCAATCCATGTTATGGATCATGGTCGGGTGGAAAGTTCCGCGCTCAGGTCTTCAATGAATTGGAACGCGACACGGCCCGACCGGCCACCGCGCGACAGCGACCACGCATTGGCCCGCCGGGTCAGGTCCGCATCCGTGATCGGCAGGCCACGCTCCCTGGCATAGGCACGGACCATGTCCATGAAGGTGTCCTGCGCGCAGTTGTGGAATCCGATCCACAGGCCGAAACGGTCGGACAGCGAGACCTTTTCCTCTGTCGCTTCGGCCGTGTTGATGGCGGTCGAACTTTCGTTCTCGATCATCTCGCGCGGCATCAGGTGGCGGCGGTTGGACGTGGCGTAGAATAGCACGTTCTGCGGCCGCCCGGCGATCCCGCCATCCAGCACCGATTTCAGGGCCTTGTAATCCGCATCTTCACGCTCGAACGACAGGTCATCGCAGAAAACGATGAAGCGACGCGGGCTTTCGCGCAGCAGCGCCAGCAGGTCGGGCAGGGTGGACAGGTCCTCGCGCTGGATTTCAACCAGCACCAGCCGTCCCTTGCCTGGCGCCGCGGGTCTGCCGTCCACCAGGTTCGCCTGCGCATGCGCCGCCTTGACCAGTGACGACTTGCCCATGCCGCGCGCGCCCCACAGCATGGCGTTGTTGGCGGGCAGGCCGCCTGCGAAATGCAGCGTGTTGTCCAGCAGCATCTGCCGCTGGCGGTCGATGCCCTGCAGCAGGGCCATATCCACATGGGCGACATGGGGTACGGCCGTCAGGCGGCCAAGGCCGGGATGCCAGATGAAGGCATCCGCCCGCTCCAGCCCCACAAGCGAGGGGGCAGGCGGCGACAGCCGTTCAAGGGCCGCGGCAATGCGTTCGAGAAGGGGAAGGGCGTTGCTGTCCATCGTCGTTCCTGATTCCAGCATGACTGTGTGCGATGGCATATGCCACCAGGCGATCCGGAGCGCGTTGGCCAGCAGGGGCAGGCGAACGCCTTGACGGGAAACAGGCGAAAACTATGGTCCGCATGGCAAACCCGCAACCCGTTCAATTCCTCATTATGCCGGAAAGATCATAATGCCTTCTATTATCAATGATTTGCTGACCACACCCGCCCATGCCCAGTCGGCTGGCGGCGGCCTGCTGAGTGGCGACGGCATCATGGCCGTGCTGCCGTATGTGGCCATGTTCGCCATTTTCTATTTTCTGCTGATCCGCCCGCAGCAGGTCAAGCAGAAGCAGTTGCGCAATCAGCTTGCCAGCCTGCGCCGGGGCGACCGGGTGCTGACGGCGGGCGGCATTATTGGCGTGGTGCAGAAAGTACAGGCGGAATCGAACGAGGTCGAAGTCGAGATCGCGCCGGGCGTGCGTGTGAACGTGCTGCGTGACACCATCGGTTCGGTCATCACCAGCGCGGGCACGCCCGCCAATGATTCCACCCCCGACAAGCCGGCAAAGAACGGCTGATGCCCTTTATCCCCGCCTGAGTACCGACGGGGGTGAACTTCCCCCGCATTGTGCCGTTGCTTACTGTAACATCAGGAGTAGGCATGATGCACAGGCAGCCTGGCGACGCAGAGACTGGCCCCACCATCCGGCATGGGCCGGTCCTGCGCGGGCGTGCGGGGTTGATCGGTGGTCTTGCTGCGCTGTCGGGTATCCTGTTCGGGCTTGATACGGGTGTCATGTCCGGTGCGCTGGACCTGATCAGTCAGGAATTCATCCTGTCGGATTTCCAGCGCGAATCCATGGTGGGCATCATGCTGCTCGGCGCGGCGATGGGCGTGCTGGGGGCTGCATGGCTGTCGCACCGGATCGGGCGCAAGCGCACGCTGGTGCTGACGGCGGGACTGTTCGTGATCGGTCCCCTGTTATGTGCCGAATCCACGTCCTACCGCACGCTCATGCTGGCGCGGCTGATGCTGGGACTGGCGACGGGGGCGACCACGTTCGCCACGCCGCTTTATATCGCCGAAATTGCCGATTCCGGGCGCCGGGGCGCGATGATACTGGGCTATCAGCTCATGATTTCATGCGGGTTGCTGGCGGCGTTCGTGTCCGACGGGCTGTTTTCCTATTTTGGCGGATGGCGGTGGATGCTGGGTGTGGTGGGGTTTCCGGGCCTTGTCTTCATGATGGGGGTCCTGTTCCTGCCACCCAGCCCGCGCTGGCTGCTGGCGCAGGGGCGCGAGCGTGATGCCCGCCGCGTGTTGATCGAACTGCGTGGCCTGCCCCGGCTGGTCATGGCCGAACGCAACGCCATCATGGCCCGTCTGGCTGCGCGCCGCGACGGGATCGGCAGTTTCATGAAGGATTCGAACTGCCGCCGGGCCATGTGGCTGGCGGTGGGGCTGCAGGTGGCGCAGCAGTTTTCCGGCATCAACGCGGTGCTGTATTACGCGCCTTATATCATCGGGCTGGTGGGGTACGGCCATTATGTGCAGGTGTGGGGGCCGGTCGGGATCGGGATCATCAACCTGCTGTCCACCTGTATCGCCACGACCTGCGTGGACCGGATCGGGCGCAGGCCCATGCTGATCGGCGGTTTCGCCGTCATGGCGCTGGCCATGGCGGGACAGGCAGCCGTGGTGGCGGGTGGCATGCCGCCCATGCCGGGCATGCGGCTGCTCATGGGGGTGTTCATGCTGCTGTTCGTCGCGGCGTTCGCATTCGCGGCAGGGCCGCTGACGTGGCTGATCTGTGCCGAAATCCTGCCGCTGCGTGGTCGTGAATTCGGCATGGCGTGTTCTACCTGCGCCAACTGGATCGCCAACATGCTGGTCAGCGCCACGTTCCTGACCGGGCTGGAAATCTTCGGGGCAGAGCGGGTGCTGTGGGGCTATGCCGGGCTGAATGCGGTGTTCATGGTCATGGTGGCGCTGCGTGTGCCCGAGACACGTGGCATGACGCTGGAACAGATCGAGGTGGAACTGATGCGCGGCACCCCGTTGCGGGCGCTGGGTACGCGGGCGCATTCCTCCGGGGTGTGAAGCGCACACCATGATCCGGTACGCAAAAAACCCGGCGCAAGGCCGGGTTTTTCGGTCTGTTACCTGAAACCAGGCAATCAGGCGGACTGGAGCTGTGCTTCGGCGAACTCATAGTTGGCCAGCTTGTCCAGGTAGTTGGTGATGTAGTCGGGGCGACGGTTGCGGAAGTCGAGGTAGTAGGAGTGTTCCCACACATCCAGACCCAGCAGCACCTTGCCCTGGCCTTCGGCCAGCGGGTTGGAGCCGTTGGCGGTCTTGGTCACCTTCAGCTTGCCATCGGAACCCAGCACCAGCCATGCCCAGCCCGAGCCGAACTGCGATGCGGCGGCTGCCTTGAAATCGGCCTTGAACTTTTCAATGTTGCCGAAATCCTCGACCAGCTTCTTGGACAGGGATGAGGGGATCTCGCCGCCCTTGGGGGCCAGGTTCTGCCAGAACAGGATGTGGTTCCAGTGCTGCCCCGCATTGTTGAACACGGGCGCCATGTCGGGCTTGCCCTTGACCATGAGGATGATTTCCTCAAGCGACTTGCCCTGCAGTTCCGGCTTGGATTCGACAAATCCGTTCAGCGCCGTCACATAGGCCTGATGGTGCTTGTCATGATGCAGTTCCAGCGTTTCCTGGCACATGCCACGGTTGGCAAGGGCATTGTAGGCGAAGGGAAGGGACGGCAATTCGAAAGCCATGAACATTCTCCTGGGAATTGCAAGGAGCGGCATGAAGCCGCCATACCAAGATTGCTATGGGTGTGGAGCGGGTGCGTCAAGTGACGGTCATATGAACACCCCCCTGCCACGCCTTGGGGAGCAAACGCCATGACGGGGCGGATGGATGCATCGTCCCCGGCGACGGGGGGCGTGTCGTTCCTGCATGATGCGCGCCTGGCGGACCCCGACCGCTTTTTCTGCGCCCTGTTCATGCCGTCCGCCGCGCGCATGGCGGCCATGGTGCTGATCGCCTTCAACCATGAATGCACGCGGGCGGTGGCGACGCCTGCGTCATGGGCGGTGGCGGGGCCGATGGCGGGCCTGATCCGGCTGCAGTGGTGGCGTGACGTGCTGGAAAGCGGCAATGCGCAGCGCCACGACACGGCGGCGGCGCTGCTGGACCTGATGGCGCGGGGCACGGTGCGGCGCGAGACGCTGGAGGGCATCATCATGGCACGCGAATGTGAACTCGACGGCCTGCCCGACCGGGCGGCATGGCAGGCATCCATGCTGGATGGTGCGGGCGGGGTACAGGTCGCCATGGCGCAGGCGGCGGGGTTTGCCGATCCCACGCTGCTGGCGCGCATACGTCTTATGGGCGGGATTTACGCGGTGGGGGCGCTGGTGCGCCATCTACCCGCCGTACTGCGCACGGGGCGCTGCCCCTTGCCCGAGGATGCGCTGGCGGTGGAGGGGCTTACGCGCGATGGCCTGCGCACCGGACAGGCCACGCCCATCCAGATCGCTGCCCTGCGTGACGGGTTGCGCCAGCAGGGACGGGAATGGCTGGAGATGCTGCGGGAGGGACCACGCCTGCCCCGCGCGGCCCTTGCCGCCGGGCTGCCCGCTGTGCTTGGCCTGCGCGACATGCGCGGGCATGTGGGGGGTGATGGGGATGCGTCCCCCCGTGGTGTGGGCGACCGGCTGGCGGTTATGGGCGCGCTGTTGCGCGGGTGGGTCTAGAACAGTCCGTTGCCACAAATAACGGAAGTTTTCGGGTGCCGCCTTTTTTCAAGAAGGCGGCGTCCTTCGCAGCTTTCTGCAAAAAAAAGATTCGCCAAAAACTTTTATTTTTTTCAGTGTGTTATGGCGTATTGGCCACCATGCTTTCCATGACGGCGAACAGGGCGGAATAATCCTCGTCCGGGTGGCGGCGGCGTGTCAGCGACAGGCTCTGGGTTGCAGCCGACATGGCGGGCAGGGGGGCTGTCTGTCGGGCCGCGTCGGTCATGAGCAGGCGCATGTCCTTCTGCATGAGGCGGGCGGGAAACTGCGGGCTGAAATCCCCCGCCTTCGCTGCTTTCAGCTTGCGCTTGTGGTGGGGTGAGATCACCGGCACCTCATCCAGCGCGTCAAACAGCATGTTCCGGTCCAGCCCGGATGCCAGCCCGTAGGTGACGCCTTCCGCCACGACCGCAAGGCTTGCCCCCATGATGCCATTGATGACCAGCTTCAGCTTGGACCCGCTGCCTGCAGGCCCTGCATGGATGGTCAGGCGGCCAATGGCGTCAAACACACCTTGCGCGCGGCTGATATCGGCCGCCGTGCCACCGGCCAGCACGATCAGGTTACCCGATTCCGCTTCCGGCGTGCTGCCGGCTACGGGCGCGTCGATGACGGCGATGCCGCGTGCATGTCCCGTCCGCGACAGGGCTACGGAGGTCTCGGGTGCGACCGTGCTGGTGTTGACCAGCAGGCCACCGGACTTCATGCCTGCCAGCACGCCGTCGGGACCGTTCATGGATTTGTCCAGTGCCTCGTCATCCGGCACGCAGGCCACGACAATATCGGCTTCCTGCGCCAGCGCGCGGGGGGTGGGCAGGAAGCGGGTGCTGCCATCGCCGCCCCTGCCCGACGGGGTATAGGCCACGATCCGGTAGCCAGCCTTGACCAGATTGGCCCCCATGCGGGACGCCATGGCCCCAAATCCGACAAAACCGATCAGTGGAGTGGTGGACATGCGGCTTCTCCTTGCCTGTTGCGCAATGGCCCATGGGCCGATGCCTGAATGTGGGCAATAGCATGCACGACGTCACGTCCCGATGCCGCGCGGCGGCCATGCCTCGCATAAAGATGATGGCGGAAGGTGGCGGGGTCCTGTGGCATCACGTGGCCATACCCTGTCCGCCACGGGAAGGAGCCATGATGCGCAGCCTGCATTTTTTTGACGACCTTGCACAAAGCCTTGCCGACCACCCGCCCATGGCGCTGGGCGTGGTCTATCCCTGCAGCGTGCCCGCGTTGCAGGCGGCGTCCGAAATTGTGCAGGCGGGTCTGGCCACGCCTGTGCTGATCGGCCCCGCCAGGCGGATTGGCCAGATGGCGCAGGGTGCGGGCATCACGCTGTCTGGCTGCCGGATCGTTGACGTGCCCACCGATGGGGACGCCGCGCGTGTGGGCGTGGGCATGGCGCATGAAGGCACGGTTGCGGCGCTGATGAAGGGATCGCTGCATTCGCGCATCTTCCTGCATGAACTGGGACACCATGAAGGCGGCCTGCGCACGACCCGGCGCATGAGCCATGTCTATGTCCTTGATGCGCCACAGGCCCCGCGCGTGCTGCTGGTGACGGACGGGGCGGTGAACATTGCCCCCGACCTCGAAGCCCGGCGCGATATCGTCCAGAACAGCATCGACCTTGGCCATATGCTGGGTATGGCGCAGCCAAAGGTGGCGGTCCTGTCGGCGGTGGAGATGGTCAATCCGGACCTGCCATCGACGCTGGATGCGGCCATATTGTGCAAGATGGCCGAACGCGGCCAGATTACCGGTGCGGTGCTGGACGGCCCGCTTGCACTCGATAATGCCGTCAGTCCCGAAGCCGCGCGCTGCAAGGGCGTGGTCTCCCCCGTGGCGGGACAGGCGGACATACTGGTGGTGCCCGACCTTGAGGCCGGGAATATCCTGGCCAAGCAGATGACCTTCATTGGCCAGGCGCGGGCGGCGGGCATTGTCATGGGCATGCGCGTGCCGGTGATCCTGACCAGTCGCGCCGACCCCGTGCCGGTGCGCGTGCTGTCATGCATGGTGGCGGCGGTCATGATCCGGCAGGGTTACGGCGGGAATCCGGTGGCCAGCATGGATCAATGCGGATGACGGTCCCATGTGATGCGTGTAAGGAAGGGCAGCCCGCTCGCGCGATGTTGTCCATGCGGGCCGGTGGCGTTTTCCCGCCGGTGGACACGGCACGAACCGTGACGTCCGGCCCCCGCGTGCCGGTACGGGTTGCCTTCCTCGCGCAGAGATGATGCCCCGCCCTGGCGCACATGGTGGCAAGGAAAGGGCTGACGACTGCCCGGCCGGTGGGGCCACGCCCCGTGTGCCGGTGACTGACATGAACGTGCAATCAGGCCGGGTTCCCCGCGCCACCGGGTGGCTGCCCGGTCCAGCCGATGAACAGCCACGCAGCGGGTTTCCGATGCCGATCCGGAGAATGCCATGACCTCGAATCCCTCCTCTGCCGCTTCCACCTATGATGTGGTCCTGATTGGCGGCGGAATCATGAGTGCAACGCTGGGCGCGCTGCTGCGCCAGCTTGAACCGGGCCTGTCCATCGCCCTGTTCGGGCGGCTGGATGACGTGGCGCTGGAAAGTTCCAATGGCTGGAACAATGCCGGCACCGGCCATTCCGCCCTGTGCGAACTGAATTACACGCCGCTGCGCCCCGACGGGGTGGTGGATATTTCCAAGGCCGTGAACGTCAATGAAGCCTTTCAGGTTTCACGTCAGTTCTGGTCCTATCTGGTGGAATCGGGGCAGATCGCCTCGCCGCGCGATTTCCTCAACCCCATTCCGCACATGAGCTTCGTCTGGGGACCGGAAAATGTCGATTTCCTGCGCAGGCGCCATGCGGCGCTGCAGGAACATCCGCTGTTTGAGGGCATGTCGCTGTCAACCGATGAAGGGCAGTTGCGCCAGTGGATGCCGCTGGTCATGCAGGATCGCAAGCCGGGACAGCCGCTGGCCGCCACATGGCACCCGGCGGGCACGGATGTGAACTTTGGCGCGCTGACCCATCGCCTGATCGACCTGCTGCAGGGCAAGCCGGGCTTTGACCTCAACCTTGCGCATGAGGTGGAAGACCTCAAGCCTGCGGGCAGCAACGGGTGGGATGTATCCGTCCGCGCCATGCATGGCGGTGGCGAGCGCAGGGTGCGCGCCAAATTCGTGTTCATTGGCGCAGGCGGCGGCGCGCTGCACCTGCTGCAGAAAAGCGGCATACCCGAAGCCCGTGGCATTGGCGGTTTTCCCGTCAGCGGTCAGTTCCTGCGCTGCACCAACCCCGAAGTGGTGCAGCAGCACCATGCCAAGGTGTATGGCAAGGCATCGGTCGGCGCGCCGCCCATGTCGGTGCCGCATCTGGATACGCGCGTGATCGATGGGCAGCGTGGCCTGCTGTTCGGTCCGTATGCCGGGTTCTCGACCAAGTTCCTCAAGCAGGGGTCGTGGCTGGACCTGCCGCGGTCCATCCGCATGGACAATCTCGGGGCGATGCTGGCTGTGGCGCGCGACAACATGCCGCTGACCAAATACCTGATCCAGCAGGTCATGCAGTCCAGCGAGGACCGCCTGAAGGCGCTGCGTGACTTCGTTCCCACCGCGCGCAAGGAAGACTGGGAACTGATCACCGCAGGCCAGCGCGTGCAGGTCATCAAGAAGGATGCCAAGCGCGGCGGCGTGCTGCAGTTCGGCACCGAAGTGGTGACCGGGGGGGGCGGGTCGATCGCGGGCCTGCTGGGCGCATCGCCCGGTGCCTCCACGGCGGCGCCGATCATGCTGACGGTGCTGCAGCGCTGCTTTGGCGATCGCCTGCCGCAGTGGGAATCCCGCCTGCGTGAAATGATTCCGTCCTATGGCACCAAGCTGGGGCAGGATGCGGCCCTGTGTGCGCAGGTGCGCGAACGCACGCGCACGGCATTGCAGCTGGACGGCTGAACTGGATGAAAAAAACCCGCCCGGCCATGATCTGGCGGGCGGGGCGGGATCTGTCTCAGTCCTCGTCGTGTTCGCTCATCTGGTCGGCGGGATGGCGCACCGGCGGGGCGGCATTGCGCGGTGGCCGATTTTCGATGTGGCGGCGCATGAAGTGGGTTGCGATATCCGCCAGTTCAATGAACTGGTCCGCCTGACGGCGCAGTTCGTCACCGATCAGCGGCGGCGAGGTCTTGATCGAGCCGACCACGGTGGTGCGCACGCCCTGGCGCTGCATGGATTCCAGCAGGCGACGGAAATCCGAATCCCCGCTGAACAGGACGGCGTGGTCGATGTGCGGGGCCATTTCCATCATGTCCACCGCCAGTTCCACATCCATGTTGCCGCGTACGCGGCGGCGGCCGTTATGGTCAATGAACTCCCGCGCGTTCTTGGTCACCAGTGTGTAACCATTATAGACCAGCCAGTCGGTCAGTGGCTTGAGGGGTGAATATTCCTCGGTGTCCAGGACGGCGGAATAGTAATAGGCACGCAGTACATTCGACTTGGAACGGAAAAACTGCAGCAGCTTGCGATAATCGACCTCAAATCCAAGATTGCGGGATGCGGAGTACAGGCTGGTGCCGTCTATAAAAAGACAAAGCCGCTCCTGAGATTGAAAAAACATTTATGGTCTGTCCCTGAAACAAAAAAAGTGAATGCGTTACAGCCGTGTCAAATTTTGCATTGCATGTATTCTGCAGCGCAGTGAAAGTTGTCTGGCAGAAATGAACCCTGCATATATAGAAGCCACATCCTTTCCGGAAGTTCCCCATGCGGGGATTACTAACCGACAGCAACCGCCCCGGACACTGTTTTTACATGACAATGCTGCAATCTGCGCCCATTTCTGGTGATATAACAATTGCGGTAGGCGCCAATCTGCCACGCGAAAGTGGTGAAACTGCGGCCGATACCTGCCTGTGGGCGGTGGATCAGCTTGCCCGCATGCCTGGTCTGTCGGTGGTGGCGGTTTCGCGCTGGTATGAAAGTGCCCCGGTGCCGCCTTCAGGCCAGCCACCCTATGTGAACGGAGTCGTGCGCCTGTCGGGTCGGGTGGACCCGGCATGGCTGCTGGCGCGCCTGCATGAAATCGAGGCCGCGGCCGGACGCAGGCGCACGGTGGCCAATGCCGCCCGCCCGCTGGACCTTGACATCATCACCATGGGCGACCTTGTCCGCGCCAGCCCCGATCCCGTTGTGCCGCACCCGCGCGCGACCGGGCGGGCTTTCGTGCTGCTGCCGCTGCGTGATGTCATGCCGGACTGGCGCGACCCGGTGACAGGGCAGGGGATCGACGCCTTCCTGCCCGCTGTCGCGGGACAGGACATTGCGCCCATGGCCGCGCGGGTGGACTGAAATGCTTGCATCAGGACAGGGGCGGAGGTAGTAAGGTAAATTCTGATCAACACAACCAATTAACAACCGGAGTTCAGGCCTGATGGCACGCGTCACTGTCGAGGACTGCGTTGAGCGGGTTCCTAATCGTTTTGAACTGGTGCTGCTGGCGGCCCAGCGCGCACGCGCCCTGTCTCGTGGCGAGGAAATGACGATTGACCGCGATAACGACAAGAACCCCGTTGTCGCCCTGCGTGAGATCGCGGACCAGACCGTCAGTCTGGACCAGATCCGCAGCGACCTTGTCCGCTCGCTGGCCCGCGCGCCGGAGCCGGAGCCCGCTGATGAGGAAGTGGTCGACCTGATCCCGACCGAGCAGAACATCTTCGGCCTGCAGGATGTTTCGGCCGAGGAAGAGGCACGCAATGCCAGCGGCGGCATGTCGGCTGAAGAACTTGAGGCCTCGGTTGAGGCGGCCCTGAGTGGACGGGGCCGGTAACATCTGACGAAGGGGTGGAAGGTGACTGACCCGGTCAGATCGGAAACGACATCTTCCTCCATGCCCGTGCCGGTCACGGGCGGAGTGACGGCAGGCGCTGCCGCCCTTCCCGCCACGCGGGGGGAAGGGGAACGCGCGGTTTCATGCGACGGCCTGATCCGTCGTGTGCTGGCGTATGATCCCGGTGCCGATACGGACCTGATCCGTCGCGCGTTTGACGTGGCGAAGGCCGCCCATGCGGAGCAGGCGCGCGATAACGGCGATCCCTACATTACCCACCCGCTGGCCGTCGCCAACATACTGGCGGGCTTTCATCTTGATACCGCCTCGATCATCACGGCGCTGCTGCATGACACGATCGAGGATACGGGTGTCACCCAGCAGCAGTTGCGCAGCGAATTCGGCAATACCGTTGCCGAACTGGTGGATGGCGTCACCAAGCTGACACGGCTGGAACTGCAGTCGGACCGTACCAAGCAGGCGGAAAACTTCCGCAAGCTGGTGCTGGCCATGTCGCGCGATATCCGCGTGCTGCTGGTCAAGCTGGCCGACCGCCTGCACAACATGCGTACGCTGCATTACGTGCAGCGTCTGGACCGACGCCAGCGCATCGCGCGCGAAACCATGGAAATCTACGCCCCCCTTGCCGGCCGTATCGGCATGGACAAGGTGAAGGTGGAACTGCAGAACCTGTCGTTCGCGGCCCTTGAGCCCGAGGCGATGGCGACCATCCGCGCGCGCCTGAACTACCTGCGCGGGCAGGGCGCGGATGTGATCGAGGAAATCCGCCGCGAGCTGCAGGCCCTGTGTGCGCAGGCCGGGCTGGAAGGCGTGGAGGTGACGGGGCGTGAAAAGACGCCCTATTCCATCTGGGAAAAGATGCAGCGGCGCAATGTCGCCTTTGAACAGCTGTCCGACATCATGGCGTTCCGCATTCTCGTGCCATCGCGCGAAGCCTGTTACGTGGCGCTGGGCGCGGTGCATGCTGCCTATCCGGTCATTGCCGGGCGGTTCAAGGACTATATCTCCACTCCCAAGGCCAATGGTTACCAGAGCCTGCATACCGGCGTGACCCTGCGTCATCCGCGCAACCAGAAGATCGAGGTCCAGATCCGTACGCCGGAAATGCATGACGTGGCCGAAAACGGTGTCGCGTCCCACTGGCTGTACAAGCAGTTGCCCGATGCCGCGACGGGCAGGGAGACCAAGGGCGTCGTCTCCGGCCTGCGTTGGGTGCAGGATCTGCTCGACATCCTTGAGGACTCGGCGGCGCCTGACGAGTTCCTCGAGAACACCAAGCTCGAACTCTATCAGGACCAGGTTTTCTGCTTCACGCCCAAGGGGCAGCTGATTTCGCTGCCGCGTGGGGCGACGCCGGTCGATTTCGCCTATGCCGTGCACAGCCAGGTGGGCGACAGCTGCGTTGGCGCGCGTATCAATGGCCGTCTCATGCCGTTGCGCCATGAACTGCAGAATGGGGACCAGGTCGAGATCATGACCGCGCGCGGGGGCACGCCCTCGCCGTCATGGGAACGCTTTGTCGTCACCGGCAAGGCGCGCGCGCGTATCCGCCGCCATGTGGCGCTGCAGCAGCGCGAGGCCCATCTGGAAAGTGGCCGCGTGGCGCTGGCCAAGGCCTTCCGGCAGGAAGGCGTGGACGGGTCGGAAAAGGTGCTGGACAGCCTGCTCAAGGACCTGCGGATGCAGTCGGTGCCCGACCTGTACGTGGCGGTGGGCAACGGCAACCAGTCCGCGCGTGAAGTCGTGCAGCTGGCCTATCCCGAACTGCGTCGCGCGCCGCGTGCGCCACGCATGGTGCCAGGGCTGTCCATGCGTGCGCCCATGGCGACCCCCGGCGGGGCGGCAGGGCGGCGCAAGCCAGCCGCGGGCATGGCGCTGGCGGGCGTGGGTGCTGGCATGGCGGTGCATTTTGCCGGGTGCTGCCACCCGCTGCCGGGTGACCGGATCGTGGGCATCGTGTCCACCGGCAAGGGGATCACGGTGCATACGCTGGGGTGCCAGACGCTGGAAAGCTTTGCCGCAACCCCTGAGCGGTTCATGGACCTGGACTGGGATTACGACCTCATCGCGCGCCATGCCACCGGCCATTATATCGGGCGGCTGAGCGTGGTGACGGCCAACGAACCGGCCATGCTTGCGACGCTGACCAATATCGCTGCCAAGCATGAAGGGGTGCTGGTCAACCTGCGTATCGTCAACCGCCAGCTTGAATTCATGGAAATCCTTGCTGATATCGAGGTACGGGACCTGCGGCACCTGACC
Organism: Komagataeibacter ossonobensis; assembly: GCF_057359305.1. Taxonomy (NCBI): domain Bacteria; kingdom Pseudomonadati; phylum Pseudomonadota; class Alphaproteobacteria; order Acetobacterales; family Acetobacteraceae; genus Komagataeibacter; species Komagataeibacter ossonobensis. The sequence goes on from NZ_JBXAYQ010000001.1 coordinate 312,363, forward strand.
GCCATCATGGTGGCGCTGCGTGCCGCCCGTGGGGTGGTACAGGTCGAACGGGCCAGGGGCTAGGCCATGTTGATCGGCATCGGGTCCGACCTGTGTGATGCAAGGCGGATTGAAACCGTCCTGTCGCGACATGGGACACGGTTCGAGCAGCGGGTCTTTACCGCGCCCGAACGCGCCGCCGCCGCGCGCAGGCAGGGAACCGCGCGGCTGGGGACCTATGCCAAGCGGTGGGCGGCAAAGGAAGCCTGTGCCAAGGCACTGGGCACCGGCTTTGCACAGGGCGTGTTCCATCGTGACATGGGGGTTGAAAACCTGCCCACGGGCCAGCCGGTCATGCGGCTGGCAGGCGGGGCGCTGGCGCGGCTGGAGACATTGGTGCCTGACGGTCATGTGGCACGGATTTTCCTGACCATGACCGATGAACATCCCTATGCCTTCGCGCAGGTCATGATCATGGCGGAAAGGGCCGGCGGATCCTGATCGCCTGTCACGCCCGCATGGGCAATGCTTGACAGGTGGGGGGTGCGCGGGCTTGATCCGCACGTTATTCGTCCGGCACTGCCTGTCCGGTCGATGCCAGATCCGGATTGAAGAACAAGTATGCCAATGGACGATAACAAGACGATTTCCCCCCCATCGGGACCAGACGCGGCGCGTCGGGACGGTGGCCTGCTGGACCTGGTGCGCACCGTCGTGATTGCCGGGGTTCTGGCCATCAGCGTCCGCACGGTGCTGTTCGAGCCGTTCAACATCCCGTCCGGGTCCATGATCCCGACCCTGCAGGTCGGGGATTATGTGTGGGTAGCCAAATACAGCTACGGCTATTCGCGTTATGCGCTGCCCGGTTCGCCCAATCTGTTCGAGGGACGGATATTCAACAGTTCCCCGCACCGTGGCGATGTGGCGGTGTTCCGTTTCACCAAGGACACGTCCATCGACTACATCAAGCGTATCGTCGGCCTGCCCGGTGACACGGTGCAGATGCGCGAAGGCAAGCTGTTCCTGAACGGGCAGCAGGTCCCGCGTGAGCCGGAAGGCGAATATACCGCGATAGACGAGCATCGCACCCATATGGATGGCGAACGGTACCGTGAAATCCTGCCCGGCAGTGGCGGCCATGGACCCGTTGCTCATGACATCCTGAAACTGACGGATGAAGGGGGCAAGAACGACACCCCGGAATACGTCGTGCCGCCGGGCTATTTCTTCGCCATGGGCGACAACCGCGATGACAGCGCCGACAGCCGCTTCATGGGGGATGAACCGCAGGACCTTGGTTTCGTTCCAATGGAAAACCTGGTGGGGCAGGCCAAATGGATCTTCATGTCCGTCGATAATGCCCATCCATTCTGGCAGGTCTGGTACTGGCCGGTCGAAATCCGCTGGAACCGCCTGTTCATGGGGATTCACTGATCATGGAGGCCGAACGCGTGCCCGCGGCGGAAATCACCCGGCTGGAGGCATGTCTGGGATATCATTTCACGCGGGCCGACCTGCTGTTGCGCGCATTGACCCATCGTTCCGCAGCGCATGAACGCAATGGTGGCCGTCGTGCGCGGCAGAGCGTGGCGAAGCGCGGGGTCGGGTCCAACGAACGGCTGGAGTTCATAGGCGACCGGGTGCTTGGCCTGCTCATGGCCGAATGGCTGCTGGAACGCTTCCCCGATGAGCAGGAAGGCGCGCTGGGTCCCCGTCACGCGCATCTCGTCTCCCGCACGGTGCTGGCGCAGGTGGCCCATGTCATGGGGCTGCAGTCGGCGCTGGACGTGGCCGAGCACGAGGCCCGCGCGGGCGTGCGCCAGATGGCCAACGTGCTGGCCGATGCGGTCGAGGCCATACTGGGCGCCATGTACCTGGATGGCGGGCTGGACCCCGCCCGCGCCTTTGTGCGGCGGATGTGGAATGAATCCATCGTGGCCCAGGCCCGCCCGCCCAAGGATCCCAAGACCGCATTGCAGGAATGGGTGCTGGGGCGCGGGCTGCCGCTGCCACAGTACCGTGTTGTGTCCGCTGACGGGCCATCGCACGCGCCGCGTTTCGTCATTGCGGTGGACGCGCAGGGAAAAACCGGGCAGGGGATCGCGGGCAGCAAGCGCGCGGCTGAAAGCGATGCCGCATCGGACCTGCTGCGCCAGCTGGGCGCGGGCGGACAGGCCGCTTCATCCACCGACCGCAAGGGGCAGGGAAAATGACCGGGCACGATCAGGACAACACGACACGCTGTGGCTTCGTGGCCATTGTGGGCGCGCCCAATGCGGGCAAGTCCACGCTGTTGAACCGCATGGCGGGCACCAAGCTTTCCATTGTCAGCCCCAAGGCGCAGACGACACGGTTCCGGGTGCTGGGCATCCTCATGCGCAACCATACCCAGATCCTGCTGGTGGACACGCCGGGTATCTTCCAGCCGCGGCGCAAGCTGGACCGCGCCATGGTTGCGGCCGCGTGGACGGGATCGGAAGATTCCGACATCACGCTGCTGATCGTGGATGCGCGCGCGGGCATGACTGATGCGCTGCGGGCGATTGCGATCCGTCTGGCGGAACACAGGCGCAGGCTGTGGCTGGTGCTGAACAAGACCGACCTGGTCCGGCGTGACGCGCTGCTGCCGCTGACGGCGGAACTGTCGGCCATCCTGCCGGTCGAGCATGTGTTCATGGTCAGCGCGCGTTCGGGCGAGGGGGTGGACGACCTGCTGGACCGTCTGGCGGCCGACCTGCCGGTGGGGCCGTACCTGTATCCCGAAGATGACCTGACCGACCTGCCTGACCGTCTGCTGGCGGCTGAACTGGTGCGCGAGCAGATTTTCCTGCAGACGCATGAGGAAGTGCCCTATGCCGCAACGGCCGAGACCGAAGGCTTTGCCGAACGGCCTGATGGATCGGTGCGCATTGATGTCACGATCTATGTCGCGCGTGGATCGCACAAGGCCATCCTGATTGGCGAACGCGGCAGCCGGATTCGCGCGATTGGCGAAAAGGCGCGTCATGAACTGACGCGGCTGCTGGGGCGCAAATGCCATCTTTTCCTGAATGTGAAGGAACGCGCGGGATGGGATGAGGAGCGCGCCCGCCTGCGCGCGATCGGCCTGGATGATGCGTCCTGAATCCTCAAAAGAGGGATCATCGGCTTGTGGGGGGGGGCATCCCTCTATATGACAGGGCATGGCCGGGCGGCCTGCCCGTCCCTAGCCCCGTCTGCCTGACCTGCGCCGAGGACCAATGACCCAGTCCGACATATCCCCCGCACCATCGTACAAGCGCGTCCTGCTGAAAGTATCAGGGGAAGCCCTGATGGGCAGCGGATCATACGGGGTCGATCCCGCCACGGTTGACGCCATCGCGGCCGATGTGGCGGCTGTGGCCCGGACGGGGGTTGAAGTCTGCCTGGTCATCGGCGGCGGCAACATTTTCCGTGGCGTTGCGGCAGCGGCGCGCGGCATGGACCGTGCGCAGGGCGATTACGCTGGCATGCTGGCGACCGTCATCAACGCGCTGCTCATGCAGAACTCGCTCGAACGCCATGGCGTGCCGACGCGGGTCATGACCGCCATCCACATGTCTTCTATCGCGGAACCCTATATCCGCCGCCGCGCCGTGCGGCATATGGAAAAGGGTCGCGTCGTGATCTTCGCGGCGGGCACCGGCAACCCGTTCTTCACCACCGATACGGGGGCCGCGCTGCGTGCGGCGGAAATGGAATGCAACGCCCTGTTCAAGGGCACGCAGGTTGATGGCGTCTATTCCGCCGACCCGCGCAAGGTGCCCGATGCCAAGCGTTACGATACGCTGACCTACCGTGACGTGCTGGCCAATGACCTGAATGTCATGGACGCGGCGGCGATCAGCCTTGCGCGCGAAAACCGGCTGCCTATCGTGGTATTCAATATTCATGGGAAGGATCCCTTCACCCGCGTCATGCGCGGCGAGGGACGTTTCACCACCATCGTGGCGGCTGACTGAAACGGGGATATCCCTGTTGCCCGTTCGCGGGTGTCGCCATGCCCGGTGGATAAGGAATCAAAAAGGAGGGCCACAGTGTCTGTCGATCAGAAAACCTTGCTGGCGGATCTGACCCGCCGTATGGACGGCGCCATTGAAAGCCTGCGTCGTGACTTCGCGGGTCTGCGTTCGGGTCGCGCCAATCCGGCGCTGCTGGAGCCCGTGCGGGTGGAAGCCTATGGCGGCGAGGTGCCGCTGACGCAGGTTGGCTCCATCGCCGTGCCGGAAGCACGCATGCTGACGGTACAGGTCTGGGACCGTAGCCTGGTGGGTGCGGTTGAACGCGGCATCCGCGATGCCGGTCTTGGCCTGAACCCGGCGGCCGATGGCCAGACCGTGCGTGTGCCTATTCCCCAGCTGACGGAAGAACGCCGTAACGAACTGGCCCGTGCGGCTGGCAAGTATGCGGAAAATGGCAAGATCGCCGTGCGCGGCGTGCGCCGTGATGGCATGGACCAGACCAAGAAACTGGAAAAAGCCAGCGAGATCAGCGAAGACGATGTCAAGACATGGTCTGACGCGATCCAGAAGCTGACCGATCAGTACGTCAAGCGCATTGATGACCTGCTGGTTGAAAAAGAACGTGAGATCAAGCAGGTCTGATTGATGCGTGAATGCCGTAACCCCTGCGCGCCATCGTGTGTGTGACTGAGGAGGGCGATCAGGTCTTGTCCGGGTCAGATCATCCAGCCACAGCCCATACGTGCCTGCCGGAACATGTTGCCATCATCATGGATGGCAATGGTCGGTGGGCCAGTACGCGTGGCCTTCCACTACTGGCGGGGCACCGTGCGGGTGCGGAGGCCGTGCAGCGCACCGTCCGCGCCGCCACGGCACGGGGGGTGCGATGGCTGACGCTGTATGCCTTCTCATCCGAAAACTGGCGGCGCGCACCGGGGGAAGTCGCGGACTTGACCAGCCTGCTGCGCTATTATCTGCGCCACAAGGTGGCCGAACTGTCGCGCGAGGGGGTGCGGCTGCGCATTATCGGCGATCTTGCACGTTTCCCCCGCGATATTCAGGAAGAAGCCCGTCGCGCCGAGGACGTGACGCGTGGCAACACCCGGCTGGTGCTGGTGCTGGCGTTGTCCTATGGCGGCCGGGCGGATATCGTGCAGGCAGCGACGCGCATGGCGCAGGCCGTGGCACGGGGTGACCTGCGGGCCGATCAGATTGACGAAACCGTTTTCGCCGGCGCCCTGCTGACGGCCGGCATGCCCGATCCCGACCTGGTGGTGCGGACAAGCGGGGAATGCCGCCTGTCCAATTTCCTATTATGGCAGTCGGCTTATGCCGAACTGGTTTTCCTTGATATTCCCTGGCCGGATTTTGACGCGACGCATTTTGATGCCGTGCTGGACATCTATTCACGGCGTGAAAGGCGATTCGGTGCAAGACCAGCCTGAACACACGGGCCGGACAGCTCCCGCTGCCGCGACAAAGAAATCAGGGAACTGGAAAGATCTGCGCGCGCGCGTCCTGTCGGCCGCCGTGCTGGTGCCGTGCGTTGCGCTGTGCGTGTGGTATGGCGGCCTGCTTTATGGTGCGCTGATTGTGGGGGCCATGGCGGGCATGGCGATGGAATGGGCGCGCATGTTCGGCTTCGGGCTGGAAACGCGGCGTGGTCAGTTATGCATGGCGTGGGCGGCGTGCGTCGGGATTGCGGCGCTGGCGGGGCACTGGGGCGGGGCGCTGCTGGTCATGGTGGCGGCGATCGTGCTGGGTCCGGCCCTGTGTGCGGGTCAGGTGGCCATTGGCTGCGCCGGGCTGTCGCTGCTGTGGCTGCGTTACATGAGTGAGCCGGGGGCAGGGGTTGTCCTGTTCCTCGTCGCATGCGTGGCGCTGAGCGACACCGGGGCCTACATGGCCGGGCGGCTGTTTGGTGGCCCGAAGCTTGCGCCGCGTATTTCACCAGCCAAGACATGGTCCGGTTCCATCGGTGGCCTGGGCTGCGCCGTAATGGGGGGCATGCTGATCGCAGGCCTGCTGCCCGGCGCGCTGCCGGGTGCCTTGTGGCGCGGGGCGGTGTTCGGCGCCCTTGTCGCCGTTGCGGCGCAGGCCGGGGATCTTGCGGAAAGCGCGCTCAAGCGCGCCCGTGGGGTAAAGGATTCGGGTACGATCCTGCCCGGGCACGGTGGGCTGCTGGACCGTTTTGATGGCCTGCTGGTTGCGGCCCCGATGGCGGCCCTGCTGTCACTGGGGGCGGCGGGCAGTGCCGCTTTCTGGTATGTGGGTCTGCGCTGAGCCGATGGCCGGAGCCATGAACAGTTTTGGGGAATGACGTTACAATGAAGACAGTTTCCGTTCTGGGCAGCACGGGCAGCATTGGCTGTTCCACGGTGGACCTGCTGCTGCAGGCCCCTGACCAGTTCCGTACCGGCGCGCTGGTGGGCGGGCGTAATGTCACGAAGCTGGCGGAACAGGCCCGTGCGCTGGGTGCGCAGCGCGCGGTAATCGCCGATGAAAGCCTGCTGCCGGAACTGGAACGCCTGCTGGCTGGCAGCGGAATCGAGACCGCAGGCGGCCGTGCGGCCGTGATCGCGGCGGCAAGTCTGCCAGTGGACTGGACCATGGCCGCCATTACCGGCGCCACGGGGCTGGAACCCACGCTGGCCGCCGTGCGCAATGGCCGGTCCGTGGCGCTGGCCAACAAGGAAGCGCTGGTCTGCGCCGGTGATGTCATGCTCCGCGCCGTGGCGGATGCGGGCGCGACCCTGCTGCCGGTCGATTCCGAACATAACGCCGTATTCCAGTCCATGGCCGACAAGCAGGCCGATGAGGTCGAGCAGATCATCCTTACCGCCTCGGGCGGGCCATTCCGCAGGGCAAGCCTTGAGGAAATGGAAAAGGCCCCGCTGGAGGCGGCGCTGAAGCACCCGACATGGACCATGGGGGCGAAGATCACCATCGATTCCGCCACCATGTTCAACAAGGGTCTGGAACTGATCGAGGCCGCGCGCCTGTTCAACGTGACCGAGGACAAGCTGGGTGTTGTCGTGCATCCGCAATCCGTGGTGCATGGCATGGTGCAGTACACCGATGGTTCCATCGTGGCGCAGCTTGGTTCGGCCGACATGCGCATTCCCATTGCCCATACGCTGGCGTGGCCCGCGCGCATGCCCACCAATTCGCCCCGGCTGGATCTGGCCGCACTGGCGCGCCTGGATTTCGAGGCCCCGGATGAGGTCCGCTTCCCCGCCCTGCGTCTGGCGCGCGAATCCCTGCGTGCGGGCGGGGCAATGCCCGCCATCCTGTCGGGGGCGAATGAAATCGCGGTCGAAGCGTTCCTGAAGCGCGAAATCGGTTTTCTTGATATTGCACGGATCGTCGAGGATGTGATGCAATCCATCGGGCCGCAGCGTGCGGATACGCTGGAAGAAGTGCTGCACTGGGATAATGAATCCCGTCGTGTTGCCCGCCAGCGTACGGTTGCCCGCGCGGCCTGACATGATTCTGGATGGTCTTTCTGGCCATCGGGAGATAGCGTAGCATTCATGCATGATCTGATCCGGACCGTTCTGGCTTTCTCCCTTGTGCTGGGGGTGCTGGTTTTCATTCACGAACTTGGTCACTACCTTGCCGCGCGCTGGCGTGGCGTACATGTCGAGGTTTTTTCGATCGGTTTTGGCCGTCCGCTCCTGCGCTGGCATGACAGCGTGGGCACGGAATGGCGCCTGTGCCCGGTGCCGCTGGGTGGATATGTCCGCCCGCACGGATTCGAAGGACCGGAGGACGCGACCGAGGAACAGAAGGCCGCGTGGCAGCCCGGACGCACGTTCCATGACAAGCCGGTCCTGTCGCGGGCCATCGTGATCATGGCCGGGCCGGTCTTCAACTTCCTGCTGGCCATCGTGCTGTTTACCGGCCTGTTCGCCATGTCGGGGCAGCCACATATCCTCAATCAGGTGGCGCAGGTCATGCCCGATGGTGCTGCCGCCAGCGCCGGGGTGGAAAAGGGCGACGTGATCGTGTGCGTGGGTGACCATAAGGTGCGCGACGTAGCCGACCTGCAGTCCTTTGTCAGCGGGCAGGCGGATGCCCAGACCACGCTTACGGTCCGCCGCAATGGCGCGGAACAGACATTGCCGGTCCATATCGGCGCGGTAGGGGACAAGGCCAGCCGCCATGGCCAGATCGGCGTGTCCTTCGCCGCCGAGGTCGGTAAGCCGCAATCCCTGCCACGGGCCTTTGTTTCCGCCATCAGGGAAACATGGAACGTGTCGGTCCAGACGCTGGACGGGCTGTGGCAGATGATTACGGGACAGCACAGCACCAAGGACCTTGGCGGCCCGCTGCGCATTGCCCAGATGTCGGGGCAGGTGGCACAGTATGGCGTGGCCAGCCTGGTGTCGTTCATGGCGCTGCTGTCAATCAACCTCGGGCTGATCAACCTGTTTCCCGTGCCGATTCTTGATGGGGGACGGCTGGTGTTTTATGTATTTGAGGCTATTCTGGGGCGGCCGGTGTCTCGCCGGGTGCAGGAAATCAGCTTTCAGGCTGGCTTTGCGCTGATTGCCGGATTATTTCTGTTTTCAACCTTTAACGATCTGTCACATTTCGGCCTGTTCCAGTGGCTCGCGTCACGCGCGGGACAGGGCTAAGGTGCAGCAGGTGACACAAGTGCTTGCACAGTGTGGCGTATATCGGATAGGTCCGCCACGAAGACTGATACATGACAGGAAGGGAGCCGGCCCTCCATCCGGTCTTAATGCATGGCTGATCCGCATGCCGAGTGGTGAGGAATAGCGATTTTGTCGAGTAAACGTTCAGCGCTGCTTGCGTCTGTCTGCGTTATGCCGCTGTTCTGGACGGCCGGTGCATATGCACAGGAAGAAGCAGCACAGAACACGCCATTCGGCGGGGATATGGCGCCAGTGGATGGCGTGCAGCAGGCACCCGAGGCGGAGGCGATCAAGGCTCCGCCGCTTGAAGACCCGATCGAAGCGGTGGACATCAAGGGCAACAGCCGCATCGAGACCAGCACCATCCTGTCATACATGGTTGTCCAGCCGGGCGACCGCTTCAATCAGGACCTGCTCGACCGTTCGCTCAAGACCCTGTATGCCACCGGGCTGTTTCATGACGTAACGCTCAAGCGCGTGGGCAACGTGCTTGAAGTGCATGTGGTCGAGAACCCGATCGTCAACCGTATCGTGTTCGAAGGCAATCACGCCGCCAAGGACGAGGACCTGACGAAGGTCATCTCGCTGCGTCCGCGCGCGGTCTATTCGCCACAGGGCATTTCCGCCGACCGTACGAAAATCCTGGGCGTCTATGCGGAAAAGGCGCGGTACGCGGCCACCGTCACGCCGCAGATCATCCGCCTTGCGCATAACCGTGTTGACGTGATCTTCCACATCAACGAAGCGCAGAAGACGCTGATCAAGAAGGTTACGTTCGTGGGGAACCACGCGTTCAGCAGCGCGGCCCTGGCTGGTGTCGTATCGTCCAAGGAGACGGCATGGTACCGTTTCTTTGCTTCCAGCGACCAGTATAATCCCGAACGGATCAAGTACGATGCTGAATTGCTGCATCGTTTTTACCTGAAAAACGGCTTTGTTGATTTCCAGATCAAGAACGCCACGGGTGAACTGTCTGCCGACCGCAAGAGCTTCTACATCACCTATACGATGGAAGAAGGTCCGCGTTACCGCCTGAACAAGATGGATGTGCGTTCCTCTCTGCGTCATGTCAGTGCTGAGTCGATGCGCAAGTACATCTCCCTGTTCCATGGGCAGTGGTATGATGGTAGCGCCATCCAGCATAACGCGACGGATATGCAGGAAATGCTGCAGGGCAAGGGTTATCCCTTCGCCATGGTCCACCCTGAAATTGCCCGCAACCCGGAAAAGCGCACCGTCAACCTGCTGTTTGACATAAGCGAAGGTCCGCGGATGTATGTCGAGCGTATCGACATCAACGGCAACACCATTACCGAGGACAAGGTCATCCGGCGGCAGCTGCCCATGGCCGAAGGCGACCCGTACACCCCGTTGGACCGCAAGTATTCCAAGCTGATTCTGGAAGATCTGGGCTTCTTCAAGACGGTCTCGATCGACCAGACGCCGGGGTCCGCGCCGGACAAGGTCAATATTTCGGCCGATGTGGTGGAAAAGCCGACGGGCGAATTCTCGCTTGGTGGCGGTTACTCGACCGATGCCGGCGTGCTGGGCAACCTGGGGCTGAAGCAGCATAACCTGCTGGGCACCGGCATTGACGCGGGCTTTACGGGTACGGCCGCCTATTACGAAGACCAGGCCGACATCTCGCTGACGGACCCGTATTTCCTCAACCGCAACCTTGTGGCGGGCATCGACCTGTTCGGTATCCAGAACCGCTACATGACGTACCAGAGCTATTCCGAAGCGCGTATCGGCATGACGCTGCGCATGGGGTATTCGTACAACAATCATCTGTCGCAGTCGTGGAGCTATACGCTGACCGATCGTGACATTGGTGATACGTGGTCTGATTCGTCATATTACGTGCAGGACCAGAATGGCTGGTCGCTTCTGTCACAGCTCAGTACCACACTGACATACGATACACGTGACCGCAGGCAGCAGCCGCATAAAGGTTTCGTCATACGTGTGGGTGGCGATTTTGCCGGTATTGGCGGTAACGAACGCTACCTGCGTGGCAAGGTGGATGCGGCCTACTACATCCCGCTTGACAGCATCATGGGCAACCATGACTGGACGGTCAGCTTCCGTGCCGGTGCGGGTGACATCATGAACTGGGGCGGCGGTCGCAGCGACATCATCGATAACTTCTATCTTGGTGGTAACTCGCTGCGTGGCTTCATGGATGGTGGTGTCGGTCCGCGAAGCTACGCCATCCCCGCGCGTGACGGCAATCCGATGCATTCGCAGCAGGACTTCCTGGGTGGCCGGTTCATGTACACGGCCTCCGCACAGGTGGATTTCCCCATTCCGTTCGCATCCGCCATGGGGATCAAGGGACGGTACTTCGTGGATATGGGCGGACTGGACGGACTGCGTGTCCGCCGACGCTATACTTCCATGAAGGACTGGCCAAAATATACCCCGGTGTATGATGATACGCTTACGCCTGTGGTCTCGACTGGCGTTGGTATCGCGTGGAAGAGTCCGTTCGGGCTTGTGAATATTGATCTGGGCGTTCCCCTGCACAAGGGAACGAACGACAGGACCCAGTTGCTCCGCTTCGGCTTCGGCCAACAATTCTGAGGTGATAATGTTGCGTAAATCCGGCATTCGTCTGCTTGCCGCAACCGCTCTGCTCGGGTGGGGATATCAGGCCGTATCGGGCGCGCATGCGCAGGGTTCGGGCGGGAACTCCGGCTGGTTCGTGCCCAAGGCTTCACAGCCTGCACCCCATCCGGCTCAGCATGAGGCACCGGCTCCCGTACAACTGCCCGCCCCGCAGTCCGACAGCGAGGAAGCGCAGTCACAGACACCGCCCATCCTGCCGCAGCCGCCCGTGCCCAAGGCACCGGACGTGCCCAAGAGCGCACCGCCTCCGGCCCCGGTCATTGGTGTCATCAGCGTGCCTGATGTCATGCGCATGTCGTCTGCGGCCCAGCAGGCCGAACGTGTGCTGGGTGCGCGCCGTGATGATCTGGCCCGCGATGCCCAGAAGGAGCAGGCAGGCTGGCGTGACGAGCAGCAGAAGCTGCAGGGTCAGGCCAAGACCATGTCATCCGACCAGATCCAGAGCAGCGAGCGCAAGCTGCAGGAACGCGTGCTGGCGGCGCAGAAGAACTTCCGCAACCGCAACCGCGTCATTCAGGAAGCGGCCCAGGTCGCACTGGGGCAGATCGAACGCGAACTGGTCCAGATCATTCGGCAGGTTGCCGCCAGCCGTGGCATGAACCTTGTGCTGCATCGTGAACAGGTGGCCCTGAGCCAGGAAAGCCTGGATATCACCCAGCAGGTGGCGACACAGCTGAATGGCGTGCTGCCAACCGTATTCATCCCCGCGGCCGATGTGGACCCCGAGGTTCTGGCCAAGTCCGGCACCATGCCGACCACGGCGGATGCCGACCGCCAGGCTGCCCCTGCCGCCGCGCCGGCCAAGCATTAAGGCCGGTTTCATGACAGTGACGCCGGATAACGTGCCGGGCGATCCGCGGTTTTTCGTAACGCAGGGACCGTTCGGGCTGGAACAGCTTGCGCAATGCAGCGGGGCTGAACTGCGCAAGGCTACGGACGGGATGGAAACCGGCACCGCGTTCAGCGGTATCGCGCCGCTGCAGTCCGCCACGCGGGCACAGGTCAGCTTTCTGGACAACCGGCGCTATCTTCCCCTGCTGGAAGGGACGGGTGCTGGTGCAGTGATCGTGGCCCCTGCCTTTGCGGACAAGGTGCCGCCGCATGCCGCCGTTCTGGTGTCAAAGGCGCCGTACCAGGCATGGGCCCGCATCGCGTCCCTGTTCTATCCGCCGCCGCCGGTCCAACCGGGTATCCACCCTTCCGCCGTGATCGGTACGGGGTGCAAAATCGACCCGACGGCTGCGATCGGTGCCTTTACGGTGGTGGGTGACGGCGTACGGATTGGCGCGGGTTCGGCTATCGGCACCCATGTCAGCATCGGGGGCGGGGTGGAAATCGGGGCGCGCTGCCGTATTGGCGCGCATGTCGCCATTTCCCACGCCCTGCTGGGTGAACGTGTCACGCTGCTGCCGGGGGCACGGATCGGTCAGGACGGGTTTGGTTTTGCCGTGACACCCGAAGGCTTTGAAAGCGTGCCACAGCTTGGTCGTGTCATCCTGGAAGACGGGGTGGAGATCGGGGCCAATTCCACCGTGGATCGCGGGTCCATCCGTGATACGGTGATCGGGGCTGGCTCACGCCTCGACAATCTGGTGCAGATTGGCCATAATGCACGGCTGGGACGCTGCTGTATTGTCGTTTCCCAGGCTGGCATTTCGGGTTCGACCGAACTTGGTGATTTCGTGACGGTTGCGGCGCAGGCCGGGCTGATCGGACATATCAAGATCGGTGCCAAGGCCCGGATCGGCGCGCAGTGTGGTGTCATGTCCGATGTGGAAGCCGGAGCCGATGTGATCGGTAGTCCGGCCATGCCTTTTCGGGAATTTTTCCGGAACGTGGCTTTTCTTCGTCGGATGGCCAAAAAAACGACGCAGGATGGAAACAGGGAAAAGGCCGACAAGGCCTGATTATCTGCTGCCATTGCATATTCAACCGGCAGGAAGCCACTGTTCCGTCTGGCGCGGGAGGCTTTCAGGCCGAACAAGTGGTTGGACGACGTGGATAAAGAAGTAGAGGCACTCCCAGCGGACGGCACGCCCGCGACGCTGGAATCGATTGATATCATGCGGATCATGGAAGCGATTCCCCATCGCTATCCGTTCCTGCTGATTGATCGCATGGTTGATATCGTGATGGGACAGTCGGCGGTTGGCATCAAGAATGTCACGGTCAACGAACCGCATTTTCAGGGGCATTTTCCCGCGCGCCCCGTCATGCCCGGTGTCCTGATCATCGAGGCCATGGCCCAGACGGCCGCGACGCTGGTGGTCCTGACGCTTGGCCCGGCATTCGAAGGCAAGCTGGTTTACTTCATGACAATCGACGGCGCGAAATTTCGTCGTCCCGTCGGGCCGGGTGACCAGCTGCGCATCCATGTCGAAAAAGAACGTAGCCGCGCGAATGTCTGGAAATTCAAGGGTGTGGCGCGGGTTGATGGCGTATCTGTTGCCGAAGCAACATTCAGCGCCATGATCATGGGGTAATACCGCGGGAAACGGGTTGTGGCGCGGGCCATCCCAATGGGCGGCCCGGTGTCCGCTTCCGGGTCTTTGGGCCATAGTTACTTGCGGGGATGGAGGCTATTCTGGCAGGAAGTTCATCTAACGATACCGACATGGATGAACGGCGTGGAAAAGCGCCTGAAATCCATCCGTCATCCATTGTGTCCAGCCGTGCGCGGATCGGTCGCGGCGTGCGCATCGGGCCATGGTGTTCGATCGGGCCGGATGTCGAGATCGGTGATAATGTCGAACTGATTTCACATGTGGTGATTGACGGGCGCACGACGCTGGGGGACGGGGTGGTGTGTTATCCCTTCACCTCTGTGGGCATGGCGCCGCAGGACCTGAAATACAGGGGCGAGCCGACATCGTGCATGATTGGCGCCCGTACCATCATCCGTGAAAACGTGACCATTCACCGTGGCACCGCCACCGGCACCGGTTTGACCCGTATCGGGCCGGACTGCCTGATCATGGCGAATTCCCATGTGGCACATGACTGTACGCTGGGGCGCGGCGTCATTATCGTCAACAACGTGGTCATGGGTGGCCATGTGGTGATCGGGGATGATGCCCGGATCATGGGGGCGGCGGCGCTGCACCAGTTTGTGCGCATTGGCCATGCGGCGCTGGTCGGTGGCGTGTGCGGGGTGGAAGCTGATGTCATCCCCTATGGCAGCGTGCTGGGTAACCGGGCGCGGCTGGTGGGGCTGCACTGGATCTGGCTGCGCCGTAATGGCGTCCAGCCAGAAGAAGTCCGGCGCATGCGTCAGGCCTTCCGCGCCCTGTACCCCAAGGCGGCCCATGCTACCGGCGCGGTGTTTCAGGACCGGCTGGAACACGTGCGCCAGACCTATGCCGATGACGCGCGTGTTGTTGAAATCCTTGATTTCATCGCCGCTCCCAGCCATCGCGGGCTTGTGCGTGTCCAGAGCGCGGACATGATCGAGAGCGATGGCGCCTGAACCCGCAGCCGACCGGCAGGGGCCATGTGTTGGCATCCTTGCCGGTGGCGGTCCGCTGCCTGGTCAGGTGGCGCAGGCGGTGGAACAGGCGGGTGGCCGGGTTTTCATTGTCGGATTCCAGGGCTTTGCCGAACCTGCGGTGATCGGTCACTGGCCGCATCGCATGATCCGCCTTGCGGCGGCGGGTGAAATCCTGTCCGCATTACATGAACATCACTGTCGTGATCTTGTGCTGATTGGTCCCGTAAGGCGGCCCTCCCTTGTCAACCTGCGTCCCGATGCGACAGGTGCGCGTATTCTTGCGCGTATCGGCAAGGCGCTGTTCGCGGGCGATGACGGGCTGCTCGGGGCAATCGTGCGCGTGCTGGGGGAAGAAGGGTTCATCATCCGGGGCGCGCATGAATACCTGTCCGGGTCGGTGGCACGCCGCGGCGTGATGGGGACGATCAGGCCCGATACGGCGGCCAGGGCCGATATTATATTGGCCCGCCGTGTGGTGCGTGAACTGGGCCGGCTGGATATCGGGCAGGGATGTGTGGTGCAGGGTGGCCTTGTGCTGGCGGTGGAAGCACTGGAAGGCACCGATCGCATGCTTGAACGCGTGGGTGGCCTGCGGCAACCTGACCGTCCCGCCGGTGTTCTGGTCAAGATGGCCAAGCCGGGGCAGGAGCGGCGTGCCGACCTGCCAACAATCGGCCCGCGAACGGTTGCGGGTGCCGTGGCCGCTGGTCTGCGTGGAATCGCGATCGAGGCCGGGGCTACGCTGATGACCGATCCCGCCGCCTGCATTGCCATGGCGGATGAAACCGGGCTGTTCCTGATCGGAATTGGCGGCGAAGATGAAAAGATGGACTGAAGGGGAAATGTCAGATGGGAACCTACCTGCATACCATGGTGCGCGTGCGCAATCTGGAAGCCAGCCTTGATTTCTACCAGCTGCTGGGCATGCACGAACTGCGCCGCAAGGATGTGCCTGAAGGGCAATACACCCTTGTCTTCATCGGTTATGCCGATAACGCGGCGGGGCAGGCGGAAATCGAACTGACCTATAACTGGGGTCAGGATGATGGATATGATGTCGGTACGGGATTTGGCCACTTCGCCCTTGGCGTGCCCGACGTGACCGCGCTGGTTGAAAAGATCCGCGCAGGCGGCGGCAAGGTCACGCGTGAGCCGGGACCGGTCAAATTCGGCACCACCTTCATCGCCTTTGTCGAAGATCCCGACGGCTACAAGATCGAGTTGATCCAGAAGCCCTGAACGGCGCGTCCGGTTACGATTTGCGCGCGGTAAGGAGCTTGCGCATCGCGCTGAGTTCCCTTGTCGCCGCATCCAGCGCCGTCAGGATGTCACGCGCGGCTTTCTGGGTGCGTTCGTCCTTGCTGAGTGCCAGCGAATCCGCCTGCAGCATGGCGGGCGACAGGTGGCCACGAATGTCATGGATATGTTGCCGCAGCCTGTCATCGGTCACATCGGTAGAGTCGCGTGCAGGGCTGGTCATGAAAATCATCCGGTTATGGTGTGAAAGGGGAGCAGCATTGACGTTGTCCGAAAGCATCAGTATAAGGCGCGGCTCAGGGTTCCCGTAGTGTACGGGACCTGTTGGAATTTATTCCGTAACCTGTCTGTCATTGTCAATCTGGGAGTGCCGTTGTGAAGCGCACGTATCAACCCTCGAAGCTGGTCCGCAAGCGTCGCCACGGCTTCCGTTCGCGTATGGAAACCGTTGGTGGCCGCAAGGTTGTCGCAAACCGTCGTACCAAGGGCCGCAAGCGTCTTTCTGCCTGAGGCAGGTGACGTCTGTACATTCCGGGTGCCCGTGTGCCCGGAACCATGAATGTCTCTATACAAGGGGCGGCTGAAAGTGGCCGATAAGTCCACGCGCCTTAAAAAACGTGCCGAGTTCCTGCGGGTTGCGGCCAAGGGTCGCAAGGCCCCCGTTCCGGGACTGGTGCTGCAGGCGCTTGAACGCGGTGACACGCAGGCTGCCCGGTACGGTTTTACCGTTACCAAGAAAGTAGGCAATTCCGTCGTGCGCAACCGGGCGCGGCGGCGCCTGCGTGAAGTGGTCCGGCTGGTTGGCCGCGAACAGGCGCTTACGGGTGTCGATATCGTGGTCATTGGTCGGGGCGGCACATGCGGGCGGCGGTTTGATGCCCTGATGGGGGATTACCGCAAGGCCCTGCGCAAGGCGGGAGTGAAGGAAGAATCGTGAGCACGTCTTCCATCAGCCTGCCTGCCCATATGCTGCGCGCGGTCATTCGCGCGTATCAGCTGGTGATCCGCCCCATATGGGGCGCGCATTGCCGATTCACTCCTTCATGCAGTCATTACGCACGCGACGCGATCGCCCGCCATGGGGCCATGCGCGGCAGTGTGCTGGCGGGGTGGCGCATCCTGCGCTGCAACCCCTGGAACGCGGGTGGTCATGACCCCGTTCCCGCCACGGCCTGCGGCTGTGACATGCATGACTCCATGAAAAACACGAAAAGTCTGGCGGGTCGCTGATGGATATCAAGCGTTTTATGGTGGCAACAGCACTGTCTGCCGTGGTGCTGGTTGGGTTTGAGTATTTCCTGCCACAGCAGAACCATAAAACGGTCGAGCAGCAGGCCGATACCGCCACGCCCGCACCGGCGCCAGCACCCGCGTCAGGTGACGCCACGGCGGCGGCGCCTGCGAATACGGGGCAGCCCGACCCGCGCGTGGCCATTGATGCCGACCGCGTGCATGGGTCACTCGACCTGCGTGGCGCGCGTCTTGATGACCTCGTGCTCAAGAATTATCACGAAACGGTGCAGCCAGGCAGCCCGCTGGTGCGCGTGCTGGAACCGCGCGGGCAGGCGGAACCCAACCTGGTTGAAGTCGGCTGGACCAATGTCAGCGGCGGCCATGTCAGCGTGCCTGATGCCAATACCGTCTGGACTGCCGACCATGATACCCTGACCCAGGCACAGCCCGTTACCCTGTCATGGGATAACGGTCAGGGACAGGTGTTCCAGATCGGCATTGCGATTGACCAGAACTACATGTTCTCGGTCACGCAGAAAGTCATCAACCATGGGGGGGAACCGGTTTCGCTGTATCCCTTCTCCCGCGTGGAGCGTGCCTATACCCCGGTCGAGACGGGCGGCTACCTTGTGCATGAGGGGCCGATTTCCGTCATTGACCACAAGCTGGATGAAAGCTCCTACAAATCCCTGCGCAAGGGGGCGGTGCCGCCGGGCAACATCGCGTGGACCAAGGCGGGTCAGGGCGGATGGGCTGGCATTACCGACAAATACTGGTTGTCCGCCGTCATTCCGCAGCAGGACAGTGATGTGGCAGGCACCTATGCCTACCAGCCCACGGGTGGGGACAAGGGCATCTATGATGTCGGCTTTACCGCGCGCGCGCCGCTGGTGGTCGCGGCCGGGGGCGATGCCACAACCGCAAGCCACGTCTTTGCCGGGGCGAAGGAAGTGCCGCTGCTGGAAAAATATGAATCCAGCCTGCATATCCCCGATTTCTGGAAAGCGGTCGATTTCGGCTGGTTCGCGTTCCTGACGCGTCCGATCTTTACGGTTCTGGACTGGCTGAACACCATGCTGGGCAATTTTGGCCTGGCGCTCATGGCCTTCACCCTGCTGGTCAAGGCGCTGTTCTTCCCGCTGGCGACCAAGCAGTTCCATTCCATGGGCAAGATGCGGCAGCTTCAGCCCAAGATCAAAGCCCTGCGTGAGCGGTATAAAGACGACCAGATGGCGCTGAACCAGCAGATGATCGCGCTGTACAAGCAGGAAAAGGTCAACCCGGCCAGCGGCTGCCTGCCCATGCTGCTGCAGATTCCGGTGTTCTGGTGCCTGTATAAGGACCTGTACGTCACGATCGAGATGCGTCACGCGCCCTTCTTCGGCTGGATCCATGACCTGTCATCCTTCGATCCGACAAACCTGTTCACTCTGTTTGGCCTGATCCCGTGGAATCCGTCGGTCATTTCCCCCATGCTTCAGCTTGGCCTGTGGCCGATCGCGTTCGGGCTGACCATGTTTGCCCAGATGCGCCTGAACCCCGCACCAGCGGCGGACCCGGCGCAGCAGAAGATGTTCCAGTTCATGCCGATCATCTTCACGTTCTTCATGGCGCGCCAGCCATCGGGACTGGTGATCTACTACTGCTGGAACAACCTGCTGACCATGGCGCAGCAGACGCTGATCCAGCGCCGGATGAACAAGGGAACACCCGCTGTTGCGACACCTGCGAAGCCCAGGCTTCCGGCAGGGAAGAAATAGGACGGGATCAAGATGGTGGAATTTTCCTCCTCCACGCCAACACCGGAAGAAATGCAGCGCGACATTGAAATCGGTCGCGTCCTGTTCGCGGGTGAATTCAATTTCGTGTTCGGCGCGCAGCAGCTTGGCCAGCTGCCCGACCCCGTGCTACCCGAAATCGCGTTTGCCGGGCGGTCCAATGTCGGCAAGTCCAGCCTGATCAACGCCCTGACCGGGCGAAAGGCACTGGCGCGGGCCTCATCCGAGCCGGGGCGGACCAAGCAGCTCAATTTCTTTGAACTGGCCGACCGGCTGACTCTGGTGGACATGCCGGGTTATGGTTTTGCCAAGGCCGCCAAGGCGGTCAAGGAAGACTGGCAGGGCATGATGTTTTCCTACCTGCGCGGCAGGCCGACACTGCGCCGTGTCGTGCTGCTGCTGGACAGCCGGGTGGAGGTCAAGGCGACCGATCAGGAAATCATGAAGCTGCTGGACCGTGCCGCCGTGACCTTTCAGGTCGTGCTGACCAAGTGCGACGTGCCCAAGCCCGCGGTGCTGGAAGCCAAGATGCGCGAAGTCACCGCTATTGTTGCGACGCATGCGGCAGCTTTTCCGGATGTGCTGGCAACCAGCAGCGAGACCGGCGAAGGTATTGCGGAACTGCGCGCGGAACTCGCGCGGCTGGCCAATCCGGTCTAGGGCGGTCACACGTCAGGCCCCGCCACGGGCCATGGGTATTCAGCAGTCAGGAGCGAAGGGAACGTTCGGATGACAGGAACGGAATCGGGCGACCGGGAAGCACAGGTACGGGCCGAGGTTCTGGCCAGGGCGCTGCCTTACCTGCGTCGGTATGCGGGGGATACGGTTGTCGTCAAATATGGCGGCAGCGCGATGGTCGATACATCGCTGTCCACCGCGTTCGGCCATGATATCGCACTGCTCAAGCAGGTCGGGGTCAACCCGGTGGTGGTGCATGGTGGCGGGCCGCAGATCAGCGCGATGCTCAAGCGACTGCAGATTGAATCGACCTTCATCGACGGCCTGCGCGTGACCGACGCCGCCATGATCGACGTGATCGAGATGGTGCTGGGCGGCAAGGTGAACAAGCAGGTCGCGGGCCTGATCAACCGGGCCGGTGCGCTGGCGGTTGGTATTTCGGGGCTGGATGGTGGCCTGATTTCCGCCCGCAGGCTGCAGCGCCGCGCGCGTGAAGCCGGTGTCGAGACCGATCGCCTGCTGGACCTTGGCTTTGTGGGCGAACCCACCCGTATCGACCCGCGCGTGATCTATGCGCTGTCCGGTTCGGGCCTGATCCCGGTGATCGCGCCCATCGGCGCGGGTGAACAGGGTGAAACCTACAACATCAATGCCGATACGGCTGCGGGTGCGATTGCGGGCGCGGTCAATGCCAGCCGCCTGCTCATGCTGACGGATGTGCCCGGTGTGCTGGATGGCGACGGGAAACTGATCCCGGAACTGACGGCGGAAGATGCGCGCCGTGGCATTGCCAGCGGCATGATTTCCGGCGGCATGATCCCCAAAGTCGAAACCTGCCTCGAAGCCGTGCGCGCGGGGGCGAAGGCCGCCGTCATCCTTGATGGCCGGGTGCGGCATTCCTGCCTGCTGGAACTGTTTACGGAAGCCGGGCCGGGCACCCTGATCCGCGGCGGATAGAACGCGCCGGATCGGGACATGGGGGGACAGGGCCAGTGCGTTGACATTGCCCATGATCCTCCGCATGGTCCGCAGGCAATCAATACCGAAGGCCCCCGGCATGACCCGCCGGGGACGCCTGCCCAAGACAGGATTTTGCAAATATGACCGATACATCCCTTCAGAGCCAGATCGAGGCCCTGTGGGAGCGTCGCGAGACGCTGTCCACCGCCACCACAGGCGCTGACCGTGATGCCGTCGAGGCAGCCCTTCTGGCGCTGGATTCCGGCAGGCTGCGCGTCGCAACCCCCGGCCCGGCCGGCTGGGTCGTCAATGAATGGCTGAAGAAGGCTGTCCTGCTTTCCTTCCGCCTCAATGACAACCGGATTGTCGAAGGCGGTGGTGCTGGCGCGCCCAGCTTTGACAAGGTGCCGCTGAAATTCGCGGGCTGGGACCAGGCGGCGTTTGCCGCCGCGGGCTTCCGCGCGGTGCCGGGTTCCATCGTACGCCGTTCCGCGTTCATCGCGCCGGGTGTGGTGCTGATGCCCAGCTTCGTCAACGCCGGTGCGTATGTCGATAGCGGCACGATGGTCGATACGTGGGTTACGATCGGCAGCTGCGCGCAGATCGGCAAGAACTGCCACATCAGCGGCGGCGTGGGCATTGGCGGCGTGCTGGAGCCGCTGCAGGCCGCCCCCGTCATCATCGAGGACGGCTGCTTCATCGGCGCGCGTTCGGAAGTGGCTGAAGGTGTTGTGGTCGAACGCGGCAGCGTGCTGTCCATGGGCGTGTTCCTTGGCGCTTCCACCAAGATCGTTGACCGTGCGACGGGTGAGGTCTTCATGGGCCGCGTCCCGGCCTATTCCGTGGTTGTCCCCGGCACGCTGCCGCCGCGCCAGGCGACCAGCACCGATGGCAAGCCGCTGCCGTCTCTGGACTGCGCGGTGATCGTCAAGCGTGTCGATGAGCGCACGCGCTCCAAGACCTCGATCAACGACCTGCTGCGCGGCTGAGAAACATCATGGGGGATGGCGGAATGGCGAATACGGAACAGGATCCCGGCGGCGTTATCGCCCTTGCGCGTGACCTGATCCGCTGTCCTTCCGTAACCCCTGATGATGGCTGCGGCATCACCGCGCTGGCCCATGTGCTGGAACAGATTGGTTTCAGCGTAACCCTGTTGCCGTTTGGCGAAGGGGCGGCGCGCACCCCCAACCTGTTCGCCCGCCTTGGCACGGGACATCCGCATCTGTGTTTTGCAGGGCATACGGATGTCGTGCCGGTGGGCGACAACAGTGCATGGGCGCATGACCCCTTTGGCGGGGTCATACATGACGGCGTCCTGTTCGGTCGGGGCGCATGCGACATGAAGGGGGGCATCGCCGCCTTTGTTGCCGCCGTCAGGCTGTATCTGGAACGCACGCCACGACCACAGGGATCGATCAGCCTGCTGATTACGGGCGATGAGGAAGGCCCCGCCACCAACGGCACGGTGCGTGTGCTGGACTGGATGGCGGCCGAGGGCCAGATCCCTGATTTCTGCCTTGTGGGCGAACCCACCAATCCCGCTGGCATGGGTGAGGTCATCAAGATCGGCCGCCGTGGCAGCCTGAATGCCCATATTACCGTGCATGGCACGCAGGGGCATGTGGCCTATCCACACCGGGCGGATAACCCGGTCCATCGCCTGCTGGCGCTGCTGGGTGCACTGACGGCGGCCCCGCTGGATGCCGGCAGTGAATGGTTCGAGGCCTCCAGCCTGCAGGTCACCAGCCTTGACGTGGGCAATACGGCCACCAATGTCATTCCTGCCCGGGCCGAGGCCCGGCTGAACATCCGTTTCAATGACCTGCATACCGGCGCCGACCTTGCGGGCTGGATCCGTACCGTGGCCACGCGGCATGCGCCACGGGCGGATGTGGGTATTGCCATCAGCGGTGAATCCTTCCTGACCGAACCCGGCGTGCTGGTGGAGGCCCTGCGTGCGAGCGTGCGCGCGGTGACGGGGCATGTACCGAAGCTGGATACCGGCGGCGGCACGTCGGATGCCCGCTTTATCAGCCGTTACTGTCCCGTGGCGGAATTCGGGCTGGTGGGGGCAAGCATGCACAAGACGGACGAGCATGTCAGCCTGTCGGACCTGAAGCAGCTGACAGCGATCTATACCGGCTTTCTTGAAAAGGTAATGCGTTAATGTCTGATCGCGGCACATCCCCCCAGCCGAATTCACCCGGTCTTGGCATGATCCTCAAGGGAATGCTGCTGCTGGGGCGGGGCCGCGCGGAAGGCATCGCCTATTTTGGCAATACGCGCGATTCCGTCCTGGCTGCACTGGCACCCCGCCTGGCATTGTGGCTGGTGGGTGGCGGACTGACCATCGGCACCGCCCCGCAGGCGCTCAGCGGGGTGAAGGTGCTGTTTGCGCTGTGCCTGATCCTGCTGCCCGCCATCGTGACCCATGCGCTGGCGCGGCGGTGGAAGCGGGAGGGGCTGTGGCTGCGCTACATCACGGCCGCATGGTGGACGGACTGGGTCACTTTGTTCGTGGGGCTGGCGGTGGCGCTGCTTATGGCGCTGGCTTCGCCCAAGCTGCTGGAATCCAGCACGGGGGCGATGATTCTGAACGGGGTGGAGTTCGGTTACAGCCTGTGGCTGACATGGTACGTGGCACGTATCGGCCTGCTGCTGCGCCGTGGGCAGGCGGTGGTGCTGGTGCTGGCGATACTGGGCAGCCTTGGCCTGTTGTCGGCGGTGGTCGGTGTGCTGTCCCCCAACCAGCGCGCATGGCATGATTTCCTTTACCCCCTGCTGGTGCAGCAGGGGCAGGGATCGGCTCACTGATAAAAAACAGAAGTTTCTGGGTGCTGCCTTTTTTTTAAGGCGGTGTCTCCTGAAGCTTTTTGGAAAAAAGCTTCACCAAAAACTTTTGCTGGTTACCACGCAGGTCAGCGGCTGAAGGGATTTTCCTCGTAACCCACACCTGTCAGGCACAGGCCTTCCGGCGGGGCGGTCGGACCACCCGCGCGGCGGTCACGCGCCGCAAGGGCCTGTTCCACCCGTTCCGGTGCCCAGCGGCCTTCACCGACCAGTTTCAGCGTCCCGGCCATGTTACGCACCTGATGGTGCAGGAAGGAACGGGCTTCGGCTTCAATCACCACATATTCGCCTGCGCGCCGCACCTCCAGCCGGTCGATCGAACGCACCGGGCTGCGCGCCTGACAGGCCGAGGCACGGAAGGACGTAAAATCATGCCGTCCCACCAGCGACTGGGCAGCGCTGTGCATTACATCCGCATCCAGCGGTGCGCGGACATGCCAGACATGGCCTTCCTCCAGCGCCGGGCGGGCGGCACGGTTGAGGATCCGGTAGCGATAGGCGCGTGAACACGCGGAAAAACGTGCATTCCAGTGCGGTAGCACCGGGCGCGCCATCAGCACCACGACCGGGTGGGGCTTCATGTAGAAATTCAGTCCGTCCCGCACCGTGGCGGTGGACAGTGTGACGTCGGCCGGGAAATCCAGATGTGCGACCTGTCCGCTGGCATGCACGCCCGCATCCGTGCGGCCTGCAGTGATGCTGCGCACGGTACGCCCGGCGGTCAGGTTCTTCGCGGCATCTTCCAGAAGGCCCTGTATCGAGGTCAGGTGTTCCGCCTGCTGGCGTTGCCAGCCGACAAAGCCGCGCCCGTCATATTCCATTAGCACCGCCCAGCGGCAGACCGATGGCGGGGCGGCGTCACCGGGACGCGCGGGCGGGGCTTCAGACATTGGATGTCTCTGTCCCAAAACGCGTGCCGGGGGCGACAGCCTGCCCGCGCAGGAAATCGGCGGCTTCCATCATGCCGCGTCCAGGACGCTGCAGGCGGGTGATGCGCAGCGTGGTGCCGTTGCCACAGGCTACGAGAAGCTGGTTATCCAACACCATTCCAGGCACGACCCGCATGTTGTTGATCCACCCACGCTCCATAATGCGGGCCATCTGCGTAACGAATGGGGACAGGACTGAATTCTCAAGGCTTACCGCCCCGATCTTGATGACTTCCCCACCCATTACGGTAAAAGTGCCGGGCCATGGCGTCAGCGCCCGCACCTGCCGGTCAATGTCAGCGGCGGGACGGGTCCAGTCGATGCGCCCGTCCTCACGGCTCAGGCGCTGGACATAGGTGACGCCTGCTTCAGGCTGCGGTGTGCCGGGAAAGGCAGGACGGTTCAGGACGTCGACAATCAGCCGCCCGCCCATGGCCGCAAGGTCATCATGCAGCGTGTTGGCGGTAGTGTGCGCTGTCAGTGTCACATGGTCGCGCAGCAGCATGGCGCCGGTATCCAGTCCTGCATCCATCTGCATGATGGTGACGCCACTTTCGCTGTCACCGGCCAGGATGGCGGCCTGTATCGGGGCCGCACCGCGCCAGCGTGGCAGCAGGCTGGCATGGATGTTCAGGCAACCCCGCTCGGGGGCATCCAGCATGGCCACCGGCAGGATCAGGCCATAGGCCGCGACTACGGCGGCATCCAGCTTCAGGTCACGGAAATACGCGTGTTCTTCCACATTGCGCCGCAGCGACAGTGGCGTGCGGACGGGAAGCCCCAGTTCTTCCGCGGCAGTCTGCACGGGGGAGGGGCGCAGCTTCTTTCCACGCCCGGCAGGGCGGGGGGGCTGGCTGTAGACGGTCACGATATCATGCCCGGCCTCATGCAGGGCACGCAGGGCGGGCACCGCGAAATCAGGCGTACCCATGAAGGCCAGTCGCATGGCGTTGGAATCCGTTCAGGCTGGGCCGGAACCCGTCTGGTGTCACCCCCGGTTCCGGACTGTGTGGTCGCGACCGGCGCGATCAGTGCTTCTGGCGCTGTTCCTTGGCCAGGCGGCGCATGATCATGTTGCGCTTGAGTGTGGACAGGTGATCGACAAACAGGATGCCTTCCAGATGGTCGATCTCATGCTGCAGGCAGGTGGCCAGCAGGTCATCAGCTTCCAGTTCCTGCATCTTGCCATCCATGTCCTGATAGCGCACGCGCACGGCTTCAGGGCGGATGACCTCGGCATACTGGTTGGGCAGCGACAGGCAGCCTTCCTCACGCACGGCCATGGCGTCCGTCTCGGCGATCACTTCGGGGTTGATCAGCACCAGCGGGTTGCGCGCCTCGTCCTTGTCGGCCACGTCCACGATGGCAAACCGCATGCCAAGACCGACCTGCGGGGCGGCCAGGCCGATGCCGGGGGCCTGGTACATGGCCGCAAACATGCGGGGAATGATGGTGCGCAGTTCGCCCATGTCCTCGGGGCGGACAAGGCGGGTTTTCTGGCGCAGGACCGCCTGGGGTGCGACCAGGATCGGCATGGGGGTCGCCTGAGCGATGACATCATGATCAATCATAGACTGCCATTTAGCGTGTCCCCACATGGGATGCCAGAGGGGATGCGGCCAAAATGCCATGGCGCGTGCGTGGTATCCTCCCCTTGCGCATGGCTATTATTCTCCCATATCGTGAAGGGACGGGATGCGGATGCTGTTTCGGGTCCGTTTTTCGTTTCTTGTCTCGCTCGCAGCAGAGGAGGCCGATTTGTCGGGTAGAGTTTTCGGGTCACCCATGTTCCTCGGGTTTGACCATCTGGAGCAGATGCTTGAACGCGCATCTAAAAACGCGTCGGACGGGTATCCGCCCTATAATATAGAACAGGTCAGCCCCACGACCCTGCGCATTACGCTGGCGGTGGCGGGGTTTGTGATGGAAGACCTGCATATCACACAGGAAGACAACCAGCTGGTCATTCGTGGCCGGCAGAGCGACGACGGGCAGGGACGGATCTTCCTGCACCGTGGCATTGCCGCCCGCCAGTTCCAGAAGGCGTTCGTACTGGCCGAGGGAATCGAGGTCGGTGGCGCGTGGATGGATAACGGCCTGCTGCATATCGAACTGGCCCGCCCGCAGCCGGAAGTACGTGTGCGCAAGATCGAGATCGGTCGCGCGCCCGCAGCCCCACCGTCACGCGATCGTGTGGCGCCGGTGGTGGACGTACCCGCCGGACGCAAGCAACGTGTTGTGAGGGTCATTGACGAGGAATAACAGCGTACGCCGTAATGTAACGGCCCATATTGCGATGCAGATGGGAAGGGACGACCGTCCCTTCATGATGCAGGAGAGAACGCGATGAGAGTCACAACACAGAATGGCCGGGTGCTGCTGCAGAATGATGTGGTGAATGCCGCACCGGTCATCAGCACCTCGGAACTGCGCGGTCTGGGTATGGAATCGGTGGCCTACATCCGTGCGGTGGAAGTCGAGGGCGAAGCCGGGTTTGCCATCCATGCCGCTGACGGCACTCCCATGGCAGTGACGGACGACAGGGAGACGGCCATAAACGCCATTCTCCAGCACGAAATGATGCCGGTGCCGCTGCACTAGGCACTGTATCACACCAGATAAGGCAATGGCCCTGTCCCGGTTTTCGGGGCAGGGCCATTTGCATTATGGGGTGCTGCCAGCCCGCGCGGATCCGGCGGACTGGCCTGTCGTGTCAGCCGGCCTGACGCAGGGATGGGTCAAGCCAGCCGATATTGCCGTCCAGCCTGCGGTACAGCACGTTGACGGTATCGGTCTTGGTGTTGCGGAAAAGCTGGATCTGGCTGTCCGCCAGGTCAAGGCGCATTACGGCCTCGCTCACGCTCAGGGCCGGGATCTCGGTCGGATGTTCGGCAATGATTGTGGCATAGGGACCGGCGGGTGGCAGCGCCGCGTCCTCATCCTCGGCCACGCCGTCTTCCTCGGCGGCGGCAAGCGGTTCGGCCATGCCGGGGCGCAGCACATAGCCACGACCGATTTCGGGTACCTGCTGGCGGACCTTCAGGTGGCCGTGATTCGTGGCCTTGCGGTGATAACGGCGCAGGCGCCGGGCAATGTGTTCGGCTGCGTCGTCAAAGGCGGAGTGGGCGTCCGCCGCCTCACCCTCACCACGCAGGGTCAGGCCGCGTGTGGCGTGCAGGTTGATGTCACAGGTAAAAAACGAACGTGCGCGGCTGAAGGTAACGCGTGCCTCCATGGCCTGCCCGAAATACTTTTCCGAAATGCGGTCCAGATGGGCGCTTACCCGGTGTTTCAGGGCATCGGACAGGTCGATCTGCTTTCCGGCAACACTGATGTGCATAAGGGGTAACTCCTTACATGATCACAACGCAGTCGCATGCGGGAGACGGAATACGGTCGTTTCAGTCAATGGTCATGAAATTGAGGGGGACGATCCTGCTCCCATGCGGGCTGCGTGCTGGTGGCGGTTGCGTTGTGCCTGTCGGGCACATGGTCCCGAACGGGTACATTTGGGCATGGTTGCACCGTTGCTGTCCATGCCTTCCTTGCATAAAAGACCACAGGTTTTTTCCTTGGCCTTCCCCTTGCGCATACGCCCTGTCACACAGGGGTGGTGCATGCGGACCTACAGCGTGAATTTTTCACCCAGATAGACGCGGCGCACGTCTTCGTTCGCCACGATTTCCTCGGGCCGTCCTTCGGTCAGCACCTGTCCGCTGTGCATGATGTAGGCCCGGTCGATCACTTCCAGCGTCTCACGCACGTTATGATCGGTAATCAGCACCCCGATGCCGCGATCCTTCAGATGGGCGACAAGGTCACGGATTTCGCCCACCGCGATGGGGTCAATACCGGCCAGCGGTTCGTCCAGCAGGATGTAATGCGGCTGGCTGGCCAGCGCGCGGGCGATTTCCAGCCGCCGCCGCTCACCACCCGACAGGGCGAGGGAGGATGAATGCCGCAGCCGGGTAATGCCGAATTCCCCCAGCAGCCCATCGAGCATCGTCTGCCGCCGGTCCCGGTCCGGTTCCACGATCTCCAGCGCCGCCATGATGTTCTGTTCAACATTCAGGCCACGGAAAATGCTCGATTCCTGCGGCAGGTAGCCAATGCCCATGCGGGCGCGGCGGTACATGGGCAACTGGGTGATATCCGCGCCATCCAGCGTGATCGTGCCCATATCGGGGCGCACCAGCCCCACGATCATGTAGAAGCTGGTGGTCTTGCCCGCGCCGTTCGGACCCAGCAGGGCCACGGCCTCGCCCCGCTGGACCTGCAGCGAGACATCGCGCACGACCTGCCGTTTCTTGTAGCTCTTGCCGATACCGCTGGCGATCAGCCCCGCATCGGCTGCGGGGATCGGCTGTTCGGTGGTGGCCTGGTCGGCCGGGGATGTCGTGTTCATCTTGCTGATCCCTTGTCACCCTTGCCCGCCTGGTTCGGAATGACCAGGCCGCTGACACGTGAGCCGGGGTTATCGGTCAGCGTTGCGATATCGGTGTGCATGTTCACGATGGCCGACGTGCCGCTGACCTGATTTTCCCCACGGGTGATATGCACGTTGCCAACCAGACGGGCAATGCCCGTATCGGGCACGTATACGCCCCGGTCGCCGGTTATGGTCTCGGTGCGGGTGCGGATCACGATATGGCCGAAGGCATCGACATGGTCGACCGTCCCGGCCCCGGGGGCCGGACGATCGTCCACGCGGGTTGCGCCCTGTGGGGCGTTGCCATCGGGGTGGGTGGCGTCCCATTCGCGGCGCGGGTTGCTGCGCTGCGCCTTTGGCCTGTCATACCCGACCAGCACGTCGGCGCGCAGCTGCCGCCCGTCATTGGTGGTCATGGTGGCGTTGCCACGGGCGACCGACATGTGTTCGTGCGAATGGTATTCCAGCACGTCGCGCGCGGTCAGGATATCCTGTGGCGTGGTCATCTTCAGGTGCTGGCCGGTCATGACCAGGATCGCCTGGTCCACGTCATAGACCGCATGGTCGCCCCATGCCTGGTCATTCGTGTTGAAGGAATGGACATGGCCGATTGCTTCCAGGCGGTAGACCTCGCTGGCGCCACCCGATCCGTCGCCACCGCCCGCGCCATTTCCCGTGGCGGGACCAGGCTGGCCGCCGGGAACGCCCGCTGGCGCCGGGGCATCGGGCGTGGGCATGTCCTGCGGCAGGGTGTCGGATGTCGTGGTCAGGCTGGTGTCCACATCGGGATCGGCGCCAGCGGGGGCGGCTGGCGTGACAGGTGTGGCCGGTGCCGCTGGCGTGGCCTGCGGTGTCGCGGCGGGTGGGGTGTCGCCTGCCGCCTGTGGCGCGTTGTCCGTTATGTGGGGACGGCGGGTTTCCAGCGGGGGGGCAACGCCCAGATGGGCGGCCAGTGGTGCGTCGGCCCCTGGCGGCCCGGCCGGGGCAGCCTGTGGCGTGGCGGGGGACGTGGTCTTTGCCGGCGTGGTCGTGGCCTTCTTGCGGTAGAAGGCGACCAGTCTGTCCGCGCGTACGGTCATGTCGCCACGGATGGCCTGTGCACGCTCATAGGCGGTGACGGTCTGCGCGTTCTGGTCCCAGTCGAAGCCACCGGCGGCGGTGACGTTGATCTGCTGGCCGTGGGACATGTCCAGTCCCTGCGCCATGACGGGATGTGCCGCCACCAGTCCCACAAGGACGCTGCCAAGCGGCAGGCGGAATGTTGCGCGCGCCATCAGTTCGATCTTTCCGCTGCGTTGAGGATCATGCGGCCCGGCCCGCGAAACAGCATGATGCCGCCGCGTGTGTCCAGCATGCCGCCCTGTACGTCAATCTGTCCTATGGGGCCTTCGGCATGGATCCAGTCATCGGATACGACGATGTTGTGACGCATGTCCATATCGGCCGAGGGGCTGAGCATGAGGGTCCCGTCATTGCGGTACAGCGTGACATCATGCATCAGGTCCAGGATCTGCGCATGCTGGATATAGACGCCGTCATGCGCGGTGACATACAGCCAGTTCCCGTTATCCATCAATGTATCGGCAGCCGGGTTGCTCAGGTCAATCCGTTCGGTCGAGATCTGGCGCGCCTCGTCCGCGGTGATCATGTAGGGGCGGCCATGGTCATCCAGCCCGCGATAGGTGGGGTTGAGCATGCTGCCGCTTTTCACGCGCACATGGCTCATCTGCGCCATGGTGCCGGTATGCATGATGACCGCGCGCTGCACTGCCGGCCATGCGGCGATGGAACCCAGCAGTATGAGTGCCAGAAGCGGCAGCATCCACTTGGCCGAACGCAGGATGGTCTGCCGCCGGGCCAGGTCGGCGGCATTGGGCAGCAGGCGCGTCCGTGTGGACTGGTCGAATATGCTGCGCTGGCGTTCGATGTCGGCCGCGCTGCGGGCGTAGTCCTCACGCTGGATATGGTTGGGATCGGTCCCGTCGTCCCTGTCGTCCGGCTGTTCGGTCATGCAACGCCAGCACGCAGCAGGTCATGAAGGTGAAGGATGCCGACAGGGTGATTTTCATTATCCAGCACGAAAATGCTGGAAATGGGGCGGGGGCGGTCATTCATGATGCGCAGCGCTTCTGCCGCCAGCATGTCGGGGCCAATGGTCTGCGGTCTGGCATTCATGATGTCGGTGGCACAGGTGTGGTCCAGGTCCTGTTCCAGCGCAATACGCAGGTCGCGGTCGGTAATCAGCCCGGTCAGCCGGTTTTTCGCATCCACCACGCCCATGCAGCCAAAGGCCTTGCGGGTCATTTCCATGATGACCTGCCGTACCGGCATGGTGGGGGGACCCAGCGGCATGCTTTCGCCCGTATGCATGAGTTCACGCACCCGGCGCAGCTGTGTGCCCAGTCGGCCGCCGGGGTGGAAAATGCCGAAATCACTGGCGCTGAACCGGCGGCGCTGCAGCAGCACGATGGCCAGCGCATCCCCCAGCGCAAGCTGCATGGTGGAACTGGTGGTTGGCGCCAGCCCGTTGGGGCAGGCTTCGGGCGCATGGGGCAGTGGCAGCACGATATCGGCCGTGCGGGCCAGCGTGGACTCCGGGTGCGATGTCATGGCGATCAGCAGCATGCCAAAACGGCGTGTATGGGAAATCAGGTCGGCCATTTCCGCCGTTTCGCCGGAATTGGAAATGGCGAGTACCGCATCCCCGCGCTGCAGCATGCCCAGGTCCCCGTGCGAGGCTTCGGCCGGATGCACGAAAATGGCGGGCGTGCCGGTGGAGGCAAGGGTCGCCTGGATCTTGCGCCCGATATGCCCCGACTTGCCAATGCCCGTTACCACCACGCGCATGTTGTCCGCCAGAATGTGCTCCACCGTTCTGACAAAGGCTGGACCCAGCCCGCCCTCTCCATTGGGGCCGGATGTTTCCATGGCGGTAATCATGGCCTGGAGGCCAGCGGATTCGGTGCGCAGCACGCTGCATGCTTCACTGAGCATGCGGGCCTGTACCTGCGGCACGCTTTCTTCAACGACGGGGAAGGTGGGTGAAAGGCTGCTGTTCATGCCAGGTCTGTATTGTCGTGAAATGGTTTCCGGTCAAACGCCGGAACCATTATCAGGCTGCGCGATGCGCGAAAATGTCCGGATCCACGTAGCCAAGGATGTCCAGACGGGCGCGGGTCGGAAGGAAATCGTAACAGGCCTGTGCCAGTTCGCGACGGTTTTCACGGTGCAGCAACGCCTCCAGCTTTGCCCACAGGGCATGCAGGTACAGTACGTCGGATGCGGCATAGGCCCGCTGTTCCGGTGTCAGTTCGGGCGCGCCCCAGTCTGAACTCTGCTGCTGCTTGCTCAGTTCCACCCCCAGCAGTTCACGGCACAGATGCGCGAGCCCATGGCGGTCGGTATAGGTCCGCACCAGTTTGGAGGCGATCTTGGTGCAGATGTTCGGCGCAACCGTGATGCCAAGGGTATGCTGCAGGATCGCCACGTCAAAGCGGGCGAAATGCATGAGCTTGGGCAACGTGGGGTCGGTCAGCACGCGCACCAGGTTGGGACAGTCCGCCGCCGTGATGCCTGCGGGCACCTGAACCAGGTGGGCATGCCCGTCCCCACCTGAAAGCTGCACAAGGCACAGCCGGTCCCGGTGCGGGTTCAGGCCCATTGTTTCCGTATCAACAGCCACGGCGCCGGTGAACGTGACGTCGGCCGGCAGGTCGCCGCGATGGAAATGAATGGCGTCAGGGGCCGGGCTTGCAGCCATATGGAAAATGCTCCGTCACGATATTCGGTTTCACGGTGGCAGGTCTGGAACGCAACCGCAAGGAAAGCCATTCGTTATGTCACGATCCCTGCCCGGTCGGGGCGGTGCGTGCGGACCTGCCAGTGAAATGGGTATTCGTGGGCGGTTTACACCAATTTGCGCAGGGAAACAGACAAAAAGATAAAGGGGCAGTCCCGAGACGGGCTGCCCTGACCATCCCCAGAGGGGAGTTTTACCAGTTTTGTGTGATGGTGCCCAGAAGAAGACTCGAACTTCCACGACCTTGCGGCCACAGGTACCTGAAACCTGCGCGTCTACCAATTCCGCCATCTGGGCTCAGAGGCTCCCCAGCGGAGGCCGCCGGGGTGGTGTGAGGGGTGTTTAGTCCGGCCCGGCGGGACGGTCAACAGGGTAAATGCATTTTTTTGAAAACAGGCGCATTTTTTTCTTTCTGCCTGTCCCGGCAGGTGTCCGGGTGGGGCAGAAATCACTGTCTGTGTGACGGGTAAAATGGGAAAACGGTGCGTGGCGCAATCAGGCGCCACGGATGGGGGCAGGCTATGACACGCAAGGTCGCGACGGTTTTTGGTGGTTCGGGATTCGTGGGGCGGTCCGTGGTCGCGCGGCTGGCGCGGGCGGGATATGTGGTTCGGGTTGCCGGGCGCACGGCCACGGACGCGGCGACACTGCGCATGTTGGGGGATGTGGGGCAGGTGGTGGCTGTCGTCGCGTCCATCACGGATGAAAAGGCATGTGTCGCCGCGATCGAGGGCAGCAGTCTTGTCATCAACCTTGTGGGAATCCTGTCCCCCCGCGGCGCCGATACGTTCGAGGCTATCCATGTTGAAGGGGCCGCGCGCGTGGCAAGGCTGGCTGCCGCATCCGGGGTCGAGCGCCTGATCCATGTCTCGGCGCTTGGCGCGCGTGCCGACAGTCCCTCCGCCTATGCCCGCAGCAAGGCGGAGGGCGAATGCATGGTCAGCCGCGCGATGCCGGAGGCCGTGATCGTCCGCCCCTCGCTGATATTCGGGGTGGATGGCGCTTTCCCCGCCATGTTCGCGCGTATGGCGCGGTTCCTGCCGGTCATGCCGGTATTTGGCGCCACGACCCGTTTCCAGCCGGTCTGGGTGGGTGATGTGGCCGATGGGATGGTCCGCATCGCCACGGGGGCAGACATGGCGGGCGCCATTTTTGAATTCGGTGGCCCGCAGGTGCTGACCATGCGGCAGATCGTGGCGTGGGCGGCGCGATGGGGTGGGCACCCGCGCCCGTTATTCGTGGTGCCGCGCTGGCTGGCGCGTGTTCAGGCAACGGTGCTGGAACACCTGCCCGGAAAGATGCTGACACGCGATCAGGTCAGGCTGCTTTATGTGGATAATGTGGTGGCTCCCGGTGCGCGCACGCTCGACATGCTGGGCATTGCGCCGTCCCCTATGGGTCTGGTGATGGGGTAGGTGGCCCGGAACTTTGGATTTTTCGAGCATTTCTGGCGTTTTCTTTGAATAAGGTCAGCATTACTGTCTTTTATTCATCCGGGGTGTTGCGTAGGTCTGTTCCTCGCTTCGGGTGCCTGTCGTGCGCCCGGAACGTCCTTCCATTATGCAGACCAGGGGCAGACCGATGGCCGAGCGCATGCTGAAATTCGTCTCTGTGGCGCAGGAGCAGCCGGACAAACGGCCTGCCGAGGCGCGCCGCAAGGACTTTAACGAGATTTATGCCGAATTCGTGCCCGCCAGGGCCGAAACTCAGGCCTCGCGCTGTTCACAGTGCGGCGTGCCGTTCTGTTCGGTGCACTGCCCGCTGGGCAACAACATCCCCGACTGGCTGATGATGACGGCGGCAGGCCGGATGGAGGAGGCGTATGAGCTATCCTCCGCCACCAACACCTTCCCCGAAATCTGTGGCCGCATCTGCCCGCAGGACCGCCTGTGTGAAGGCAACTGCGTGATCGAGGAAGGATTCGAAAGCGTCACCATCGGCGCGGTCGAACGCTACATTACCGATACCGCCTTTGATAATGGCTGGGTCAGGCCGGTGAAGCCGGTGGCCGAGCGGGATGAGAGTGTGGCGATCATCGGTGCCGGTCCCGGCGGCCTTGCCGCCGCGGTCCAGCTGCGCGAGCAGGGCTATCAGGTCCATGTCTATGATCGTTACGACCGCATTGGCGGCCTGCTGATGTATGGCATTCCCGGCTTCAAGCTGGAAAAGGACATCGTCCTGCGCCGACATAAGCTGCTGGTGGAATCCGGCGTCCAGTTCCATCTGGGCAAGGGTGTCGGCGATACCGATGGCGCGGACAGCATTGCCTTTTCCACCCTACGCGCGCGGCATGACGGCGTGCTGATTGCAACGGGGGTGTACAAGTCGCGTGATATTGGCGGTCCCGGCGCGGGTCTGGGCGGCATCGTGCGTGCGCTGGATTACCTGACGGCGTCCAACCGCGTATCGCTGGGTGACAGTGTCGCGGAATATGACAATGGCGACCTGAATGCGGCGGGCAAGTCGGTCGTGGTGATTGGCGGTGGCGATACGGCCATGGACTGCGTGCGCACCGCCATCCGGCAGGGTGCAAAATCGGTAAAGTGCCTGTATCGCCGTGACCGTGCCAACATGCCCGGTTCCGTGCGTGAGGTGAAGAACGCCGAGGAAGAAGGTGTCGAGTT
Source organism: Komagataeibacter ossonobensis (assembly GCF_057359305.1). Classification (NCBI taxonomy): domain Bacteria; kingdom Pseudomonadati; phylum Pseudomonadota; class Alphaproteobacteria; order Acetobacterales; family Acetobacteraceae; genus Komagataeibacter; species Komagataeibacter ossonobensis. The sequence goes on from NZ_JBXAYQ010000001.1 coordinate 347,641, forward strand.
CGTCTGGCTGGCAGCCCCCCAGGCGTTCGAGGGCGAAGGATCCGTGACCGGCGTGCGCGCCAGCCGCATGAAGCTGGGCCTGCCCGACGCCTCCGGCCGCCAGTCGGTCGAGCCGGTGGAAAACAGCACGTTCACGCTGGAAGCCGACCTGGTGGTCAAGGCGCTGGGCTTTGACCCCGAACCGCTGCCCACGCTGTGGGGCCAGCCGGAACTGGAGGTCTCGCGCTGGGGCACGCTCATGGTCGATCGCAAGACGTTCATGACCAGCCTGCCCGGCGTGTTTGCTGCGGGTGACATCGTGCGCGGGGCCAGCCTGGTGGTGTGGGCCATTCGCGACGGGCGTGACGCGGCGGCGCAGATGCACGCATGGCTTGAGGAAATGACGGCCGCACAGGCCGAGGTGGCGGAGTAAGCATGATGGATCAGTTTGAAAACCAGTCCACCGATTTCGTTCAGGAATGGCAGGACAACGCGCAGGCCATTTCCGGCCTGTACACCCCCGCCGATGAACATGATGCCTGTGGCGTGGGCATGGTCGCGGCCCTGGATGGCAAGCCGCGCCGCGACGTGGTGGAAGCCGGTATCGCGGCCCTGAAGGCCGTGTGGCACCGCGGTGCTGTCGATGCCGATGGCAAGACCGGCGATGGCGCCGGCATCCATGTCGAGATCCCGCAGGACTTCTTTGCCGACGCGATCCATGCCGGCGGTGCGGAAAGCGGCGTGGACAGCCAGATCGCGGTGGGCATGATCTTCCTGCCCAAGACCGATATCGCGGCGCAGGAACGCTGCCGCCAGATCATCGAAAGCGAGATCCTCGCCTTTGGCTACAGCATTTATGGCTGGCGTCAGGTGCCCATCAATACCGACTGCATCGGGGAAAAGGCCAACGCCACCCGCCCCGAGATCGAGCAGATCCTGATCCGTAACCTGCCCGGCAGCACGGAAGACGAATTCGAGCGCGACCTGTATGTGATCCGCCGCAAGATCGAAAAAAGCGCGATCGCCAATCAGGTTGACCTGTATGTGTGTTCGCTGTCGTGCCGGTCGCTGATCTACAAGGGCATGTTCCTGGCCGAACACCTGACGGAATTCTATCCCGACCTGCTCGATCCGCGTTTTGTCAGCCGCTTCGCCATCTATCACCAGCGGTACTCGACCAACACCTTCCCGACATGGAAGCTGGCGCAGCCGTTCCGCAGGTTGGCCCATAATGGTGAGATCAACACCATTTCGGGCAACGTCAACTGGATGAAAAGCCACGAAACCCGCCTGGCCGATCCCATCCTTGACCCCTATATGGACGATCTCAAGCCCGTGGTGCAGGCGCAGGGGTCGGACACGGCGTGCTTTGACAACGTGTTCGAACTGCTGACCTTCGCGGGGCGTGACGCGCCCATGGCGCGATGCCTCATGATCCCGGCCAGCGTGGGTGGCAATTCCGCCATGCCGCAGCGGCACAAGGACATGTATTCCTACTGCAACGCCGTGATGGAACCATGGGATGGGCCGGCCGCCCTGTGCGCCACCGACGGGCGATGGATGGTCGCGGGCCTTGACCGCAGTGGCCTGCGTCCCCTGCGTTACACCATTACCGATGGCGGCCTGCTGATTGTCGGGTCCGAGACCGGCATGGTGAAGGTGCCCGAGGCCGAGATCGTCAGCCGTGGCCGCCTTGGGCCGGGGCAGTCGCTTGCGCTCGATCTCAAGACCGCGAAGCTGTACAGCAACCAGGAACTGCTCGATGAACTGTCCGGGCGGCAGGATTTCTCGTCGTGGGTCAAGCGCACGCAGGAAATCTCCTCCATCGTCCGCCCCGATGGCAGCGAGCCCGTGCTGTATGATGCCGAGATGCTGCGCCGCCGCCAGTTGGCCGTTGGCCTGACGCTGGAAGACCTTGAAACCATCCTGCAGCCGATGGTGGAAAACGCGTCCGAAGCCATCGGGTCGATGGGGGATGATACGCCGCTGGCGGTGCTGTCCACCCGTTATCGCGGGCTTGCGCATTACTTCCGTCAGGCATTCAGCCAGGTCACCAACCCGCCCATCGACAGCCTGCGTGAAACGCGGGTGATGAGCCTCGTGACCCGCCTGGGAAACCTTGGCAACATCCTGGAGGAAAGCGAGAGCCAGTGCGACCTGCTCCAGCTTCCCTCCCCGGTGCTGACCACGGGTGAATTCCAGGCGCTGGTCGATTTCTGTGGCAAGAACGCCTGCATCATCGACTGCACCTTCCCTGCTGCTGATGGCGAAGCGGGCCTGCGCGCCGCCATCGCCCGCATCCGTGCCGAGGCCGAGGACCGCGTGCGTCAGGGCTGCACCCATGTGTTCCTGACCGATGAGCACCAGTCCGGTGATCGTGCCTATATCCCCATGATCCTTGCGACGGCGGCGGTGCATACGCATCTGGTGCGCCAGTCGCTGCGCACGTTCACATCACTCAACGTCCGTTCGGCCGGTGCGCTGGATGTGCATGCCATCGCGGTGACGATCGGGGTGGGGGCGACCACGGTCAACCCGTACCTGGCGCAGGAAAGCATTGCCGACCGCCACCGTCGTGGCCTGTTCGGCAAGCTGACGCTGAGCGAATCGGTGGAGCGGTACCGCAAGGCGGTCAACAAGGGCCTGCTGAAGATCATGTCCAAGATGGGGATTTCCATCGTGGCGTCGTATCGCGGCGGCTACAATTTCGAGGCCATCGGCCTGTCGCGTGCTCTGACGGCGGAATTCTTTCCCGGCATGCCCTCGCGCATTTCCGGCATCGGCCTGACCGGTATCGCGCGTAATGTGCTCAGCTTCCACCACAAGGCATGGAACAGGCAGGTTGAAACCCTGTCCGTCGGTGGCCGCTACAAGCTGCGCCGTAGTGGTGAGGTGCATGCATTTGACGGCAACCTGATCCATATGCTGCAGACGGCGGTCTCCACCGGCAGTTTCTCGGTCTACCAGCGTTATGCCGATGCGGTGCGCCGCCAGCCGCCGGTTGCCCTGCGTGACCTGCTGGACTTCCGTGGCGGGCGCACGGCCATCCCCGTGGAATCGGTCGAAAGCATCACGGAACTGCGCAAGCGCCTGATTGCGCCCGGCATCTCGCTGGGTGCGCTCAGCCCCGAAGCGCATGAGACGCTGTCCATCGCCATGAACCGCATCGGGGCCAAGTCCGATTCGGGTGAGGGGGGTGAAGACCCCGCACGCGCCAGGCCGCGCCCCAATGGGGACAATGCATCCTCCGCCATCAAGCAGATCGCGTCGGGCCGCTTTGGCGTGACCGCGCAGTACCTGAACGACTGCCGCGAGATCGAGATCAAGATGGCGCAGGGTGCCAAGCCCGGCGAGGGCGGGCAGCTGCCCGGCTTCAAGGTGACCGGCCTGATCGCGAAGCTGCGCCATGCGACCGAAGGTGTGACCCTGATTTCGCCCCCGCCGCATCACGACATCTACTCGATCGAGGATCTGGCCCAGCTGATCTACGACCTCAAGCAGATCAACCCCGAGGCCACCGTGACCGTGAAGCTGGTTGCGCGTTCGGGTATCGGCACGATTGCTGCCGGTGTGGCCAAGGCCAAGGCGGATGCGATCCTGATTTCGGGCCATTCCGGCGGCACGGGCGCAAGCCCGCAATCCTCGGTCAAGTATGCGGGCATGCCGTGGGAACTGGGGCTGGCGGAGGCGCATCAGGTGCTGATGCTCAACCGCCTGCGCCACCGCGTAAAGCTGCGCACTGATGGCGGGCTGAAGACCGGCCGTGACGTGGTGATCGCCGCCATGCTGGGGGCTGAGGAATTCGGCATCGGCACGGCCAGTCTCGTGGCCATGGGCTGCATCATGGTGCGCCAGTGCCATTCCAACACCTGCCCTGTGGGTGTGTGCACGCAGGACGATGAACTGCGCCGCAAGTTTGAAGGCACGCCGGAGAAGGTCATCAACCTGTTCTCCTTCATTGCCGAGGACGTGCGCAACATCCTTGCCTCACTGGGCTTCACCACGCTCAACGAGATCATCGGCCGCACCGACCTGCTGCATCAGGTGCTGCGTGGGGCGGACTACCTTGATGACCTTGACCTCAATTCGCTGCTGGCACAGGCCGATCCCGGCCCCTATGGCCGTTACTGCACGCGTGAGGGGCGTAACGAGGTGCCCGAGACGCTGGATGCGCAGATGATCGCGGATGCGCGCCCGCTGTTCGATCATGGTGAGAAGATGCAGCTGCAGTACAATGTGCAGAACACGCATCGCGCCATCGGCACGCGCATTTCGTCCCTGATCGTGCGGCAGTTCGGCATGACCACGCTTGCGCCGGGGCACCTGACGGTGCGGCTGCGTGGGTCGGCGGGGCAGTCGCTGGGTGCGTTTGCGGTGCAGGGCCTCAAGCTGGAGGTGCTGGGTGACGCGAACGACTATGTCGGCAAGGGGCTGTCGGGGGCGACCATTGTGGTCCGCACCTCGCCGTCCTCCAGCCTTGTGTCGAATGAAAACGCGATTGTCGGCAACACCGTCCTGTATGGCGCGACCGCTGGTGCGCTGTATGCGGCGGGGCAGGCGGGCGAACGTTTCGCGGTGCGTAACTCGGGTGCGACTGCGGTGGTCGAGGGCTGCGGGTCCAACGGTTGTGAATACATGACCGGCGGCACGGTGGTGATCCTGGGTGAGATTGGCGACAATTTTGGCGCGGGCTTCACCGGTGGCATGGCCTTTGTCTATGACGCCAGCGGCACGTTTGCCGAGCGGGTAAACCCCGATACGGTCATGTGGTGCCGCGTGCAGGACCCGAAATGGGAAACCATGCTGCGTGAACAGGTGGAAACCCATGCGCGCGAAACCGGCAGCCATTATGCCGAACTGCTGCTGCATAACTGGGACAGGACCCTGCCGCGTTTCTGGCATGTCGTGCCCAGGGAATACGCGCGCGTGATCGGGTTTGAAGCCCCCGCCATGGCGCGTGGCGCCTGAATGCAGTGCTGATTTCATCGTTATTGTGCAGGGCGGGGCCGGGCAGGAATGTCCGGCCCCATCTGTATTCAGGGCAGAATATCGACAGGCGGGGTCGCACAGCGCGCCGGGACGCACTAGATTCAGGGTATGGGAATCGCGTCGCAGGCGCATGTGCGCAGGCTTCGCCCGATCTGATGGTTGGTGCTTGATCTATGTCCAAAGCGTATTTTTCCGCCCTTCCGGCCGGTGCCGCCGGCCTTTCCCCCGTGCATGCGGACGCAGCCCAGCCATCGGGCGGTGCGTCCGCACTGGCCGGGCTGCCGCGGTGGGACCTGTCGGATCTGTATGATGGGCCGGATTCGCCGCAGCTTGCGACCGACCTCGATCAGGCGGATGAGGACGCGCAGGCATTCTCACGCGCATGGCAGGGACGTCTGGCCAATGTGCCGGGTGGCGAACTGGCGCAGGCCATTGCTGAATATCAGCGCATTGACGAAGTGCTGGGCCGGGCGGGATCGTATGCCCAGCTTCTGTTCGCGGCCAATACATCGGATTCCGACGTGGCCCGGTTTGCGCAGTCGGTCAATGAACGGCTGACCGCCATTTCCACGCATCTCCTGTTCTTCACGCTGGAAATCAACCGCATTTCCGATGACGGGCTGGCTGCACAGCTGAGCGACCCGGCCCTTGCGCACTGGGCGCCTTTCCTGCGCGACCTGCGGGTGTTCCGTCCCTACCAGCTGTCTGACGAGGTCGAGGCCGTCCTGCACGAAAAATCCGTCACGGGGGCCGCCGCGTGGAACCGCCTGTTTGACGAGACGATGGCCAGCCTGCGGGTGCGCGTGGGCGGCGCGGACACGACGCTGGGCAATGCGCTGGACACCATGTCCAGCCCCGACCGCAAGGTGCGCGAACACGCCGCCCACGCCATTGGCGATGAACTGGGCCGCAACGTAAAGCTGTTTTCGCTGATTACGAACACGCTGGCCAAGGACAAGGCCATTGTGGACGGGCTGCGGCATTACCCGCGCCCGACCTCGGCACGCAACTGTGCCAACATGGTCGAGGATGACGTGGTCGATGCGCTGGTGCAGGCCGTGACCGAGGCCTATCCCCGCCTGTCACACCGCTATTATGCGCTCAAGGCAAAGTGGCTGGGGCTGGAAAAACTGGAATACTGGGACCGCAACGCGCCCCTGACCACGCAGGATGAACCGCTGATCCCGTGGGCGGAGGCGACAAAGCAGGTCATGGCGGCGTATGAAGGCTTCGACCCGCGCATGGGCACCGTGGCGAAGCAGTTTTTCGACCACGCCTGGATCGATGCGCCGCCGGTGCCGGGCAAGGCTTCCGGCGCGTTTGCCCACCCCACCGTGCCGTCGGTGCATCCCTACCTGCTGCTCAACTACCGTGGGCGCACGCGGGATGTGATGACGCTGGCGCATGAACTGGGCCATGGCGTGCATCAGGTGCTGGCGGGAAAGCAGGGCTACCTTATGTCCAGCACACCGCTGACACTGGCGGAAACCGCCAGCGTGTTTGGCGAAATGCTGACCTTCCGCGCGCTGCTTGATGCCCAGACCGATCCCGCGCGCCGCAGGCTCATGCTGGCGGCCAAGGTGGAGGACATGCTCAACACCGTCGTGCGCCAGATCGCCTTCTACCGTTTCGAGATGCTGGTGCATGAGGAACGCCGTCGCGGCGAACTGCTGCCCGCGCGCATTGGCGAAATCTGGCGCCAGACGCAGGTCGAAAGCCTTGGCCCCGCCTTCAACTTCACGCCAGATTACGATGTGTACTGGACGTATATCCCCCATTTCATCCATTCACCGTTCTATGTGTACGCCTATGCCTTTGGCGATTGCCTGGTAAACGCGTTATACGGGGTGTTCCGGTCCGGCCACCCGGGCTTTCAGGACAAGTACCTTGATATGCTGAAGGCAGGCGGGACGAAGCGGCACCGTGAACTGCTGGCCCCCTTCGGGCTGGATGCGGCGGACCCCGGTTTCTGGCAGAAGGGACTGGATGTGATCGCCGGATTTATTGATGAACTGGAGCGTGTCTGACGTGGCGGATGAACGGAATATCGATAATACCGGCCTGTTTGGTGAATTCCGCCGCATGGTGCGCACATCCGGCACGGTGGGCGGCATTGCAGCGCGTATCGCCGGGCACAAGATGGGTTTCCGCTCCAACCAGTCCGTCCATGCCGAGGACCTGAAAAGCGTCCTTGGCGGGCTGAAGGGGCCGCTCATGAAGGGCGCGCAGCTTCTGTCCACCATTCCCGGCGCCCTGCCTGAGGAATATGCCAAGGAACTGGCGCAGCTTCAGGCCAATGCGCCGGCCATGGGCTGGAACTTCGTCCGTCGCCGCATGTCCGCCGAACTGGGGCCGAACTGGGAACGTAATTTCCGCTCCTTCAACCGGGAAGCCTCGGCCGCGGCAAGTCTGGGACAGGTGCATCGTGCGGTGCTGCCCGACGGGCGGCAGGTGGCGTGCAAGCTGCAGTACCCGGACATGAAATCCACGGTCGAATCCGACCTGCGCCAGTTCCGCATGGCGGTGGGCCTGTTCTACCGCCTGGACAGCACGATCTGTCAGGATGACGTGCTGGAGGAACTGCAGGACCGGCTGTACGAGGAACTGGACTACCTGCGTGAAGCCGCGAACATGCGGCTGTATCACCTGATGCTGGCGGAATTCGAGGACATTACCATTCCCCAGCCGGTGGATGCGCTGTGCACCGCGCGCCTGCTGACCATGGAATGGGTCAACGGGCGCGGCATCCAGAAGGTGCTGGACACCAACCCCACGCAGGAGGAGCGCAACCGCATGGCACGCGCCCTGTTCCGCGCGTGGTATGCGCCGCTGTACCGGTATGGTGTCATTCATGGTGACCCGCATATGGGCAACTTCACCGTGCGTGATGATTTCGGCATCAACCTGCTGGATTTCGGCGCGATCCGGATTTTTCCCTCCCGCTTCGTGCAGGGCATCATCGACCTGCACCGCGCAATCGAGACGGATGACGAGAATCTGGCGATGCATGCCTATGAGGCATGGGGTTTCACCAACCTGTCGCTGGATACGGTGCGGGTGCTAAACGAATGGGCGCGCTTCATCTACGGACCGCTGCTGGATAACCGTGAGCGGTTCATTCAGGAAGACAACGACCCGCAATATGGCCGTGCCGTTGCCGAACGCGTCTATAATGGCCTGAAGCGTACCGGCGGCGTGCAGCCCCCGCGTGAATTCGTGCTGGTGGACCGGTCCGCCGTGGGGCTGGGCAGCGTGTTCCTGCGCCTGAAGGCCAAGGTGAACTGGCACGAACTGTTCCAGGAACTGGCGGGTGACTTCAACGAAGCCGCACTGGCCCGCAGGCAGGCCGAAGCCCTGCGCACCGCGCGGGTGCCGGCACCGCTCGGGTCACGGAACTGAAGGAAATGGGGACGATCCGGCCGCGTGCGACCCTTGCACTGCTGCGGTTGCGTCCCCACTGTCTGTAGCCATGGCAACAGCATCGCGCAGCAAGAAGAAAAAGACGACTGACATCGATCCGGCGGACATGCCTGTCCTGTTCCAGCCCGAACGTCAGCCGGCAAAACCCAAGACCAATCAATTCAAGGTCCATTCCCCCTATGAACCTGCTGGCGACCAGCCCACGGCCATTGCCGAACTGGTCAGCGGTGTGGAGGGGGGCGAACGCGATCAGGTCCTGTTGGGTGTGACCGGGTCGGGCAAGACCTTCACCATGGCCAAGATCATCGAGGCGACGCAGAAGCCGACGCTGGTCCTGGCCCCCAACAAGACGCTCGCCGCCCAGCTTTATGCGGAAATGAAGCAGTTCTTTCCCGATAACGCGGTCGAGTATTTTGTCAGCTACTACGATTACTACCAGCCCGAGGCCTATGTGCCCCGGTCGGATACGTATATCGAAAAAGACAGCCAGATTAACGAACAGATCGACCGCATGCGCCATGCCGCGACACAGGCGCTGCTGGAACGCAACGATGTGATCATCGTGGCCTCGGTCTCGTGCATTTACGGTATCGGCTCGGTCGAGACGTATTCGCGCATGGTGGTCAAGCTGGAGGTCGGCGGCGAGATCGACCGCGACCGGTTGATCAAGGGACTGGTCGAACTGCAGTATCGCCGCAATGACGCGGCTTTTCAGCGCGGTACCTTCCGCGTGCGCGGCGAGACGATCGATGTCTTCCCCGTGCAGAACGAGGACCGGGCCTGGCGCATCAGCCTGTTTGGCGACGAAATTGACGAGATCAGCGAATTCGATCCCCTGACGGGCGAAAAGACCGGGGATCTCGAATCCATCAGCATCTACGCCAACAGCCATTACGTCACCCCGCGGCCTACGCTGACGCAGGCGATGACCGGCATAAAGCAGGAACTGCGCGAGACGCTGGCGCGCTTCAATGAAGAGGGCAAGCTGCTGGAAGCCGAGCGCCTGCAGCAGCGCACCACCTTCGACCTTGAGATGATCGAGACCACGGGCGTGTGCAAGGGGATCGAGAACTACTCACGCTACCTGTCCGGCCGTGCGCCTGGAGAGCCGCCGCCGACCCTGTTTGAATACCTGCCCGAAGACGCGCTGCTGATCGTGGATGAAAGCCACGTGACCGTGCCGCAGATTGGCGGGATGGAACGTGGTGACCATGCGCGTAAATCCGTGCTGGCGGAATTCGGCTTCCGCCTGCCGTCCTGCCTTGATAACCGCCCGCTGACCTTTGCCGAATGGGATTCCTACCGGCCCCAGACCGTGTTTGTCAGCGCCACCCCGGGGCCATGGGAAATGCGGCGTGTGGACGGCGTGTTTGCCGAACAGGTGATTCGTCCCACCGGCCTGATTGATCCCATCACCATTGTCCGCCCGGTCGAACACCAGGTGGATGACCTGCTGGCCGAATGCCGCCAGACCATTGCCGATGGCGGGCGCGTGCTGGTCACGACCCTGACCAAGCGCATGGCCGAGGACCTGACCGAATACATGAACGAAGCCGGCATCCGCGTGCGCTACCTGCATTCGGACGTGGATACGCTGGAGCGCATCGAGATCATCCGCGACCTGCGGCTTGGCGCGTTTGACGTGCTGATCGGCATCAACCTTCTGCGTGAGGGGCTGGATATTCCCGAATGTTCGCTGGTCGCCATTCTGGATGCGGACAAGGAAGGCTTCCTGCGCTCGCGCACGTCGCTGATCCAGACCATCGGCCGCGCCGCGCGTAACGTGGATGGGCGCGTGCTGCTGTATGCCGACAAGATGACCGACAGCCTTGCCTACGCTATTGAGGAAACCGCGCGCCGGCGCGAAAAACAGAGCCTGTGGAACGAGGAACACGGCATTACCCCCCAGTCCGTGCGCAAGCATATCGGGGAGGCCATATCCTCGGTGTTCGAGCAGGATTACGTTACCGTCACGCCTACGGCCGATGGCAGCGTGCAGGAAATGGTTGGCAAGGACTACAAGGCCGCCATTGCCGATCTGGAAAAGAAGATGCGCGCGGCGTCGGCCGAACTGGAATTCGAGACCGCGGCCCGCCTGCGTGACGAAATCCGCAGGCTGGAGGCACTGGAACTGGGCATGGAGCCGCCGCCCCTGCCGCAGTCCAGCGCGGGCCGTCCGGGCACCAGCCCCAAGGCCATAGCCCGGCGCAACCGTGGCCCGGTGCCGCTGGGACCGGGTGGCGGTGGCTATGATCCCGAACAGGTGAAGGGAAGGGGAAAGCGGCGTGGACGATAGGACAGGCGGGCAACCCCGGCCCTGTGCTGGACAGCGGGAACGGAGCATGTCCCCCACGCTGGAACTGAATGCGGGCGGCATGCGCCTTGGCCTGCTGCCTGACCTTGGGGGCAGTATCGCGTTCTGGCGTAACGAAGCGGGCATGGAATTCCTGCGTCCCGTCAGTGATCCCCACCTCGTGGCCCAGCATGGGCGCGCGGTGGCGGGCTATCCGCTGCTGCCGTTTTCCAACCGGGTGGCGGGCGATCATTTCCGTTTTGAAGGGGTGGACTACCACCTTGCCCCCAGCTTCGCGGGGGAGGACTGCGCCATCCATGGCAACGGGTGGCAGCGGCGGTGGCGAATCGCGCTGCTGTCCGATAGCAGCGCGACCCTTGCCCTCGATCACACCCCGTCTGGCGCCTATGCCGCACAGTGGCCGTTCAGCTATCGCGCCCAGCTACGCTATGACCTGCATGAAGCGGGGCTGTCGATCGGGCTTCTTTTGGAAAACACCGATACGCACGACCAGCCGGTAGGCATGGGGTTCCATCCCTATTTCCCCCGCCATTCGGGGCTGAAGGTGGGGTTTGTCGCCAGCAGCGTGTGGACCAATGGACCGGACCACCTGCCGCTGCTGCGCATCCCGGCGGAGGGGGACTGGTCATTTGCCCACATGCGCGAGGTGGGGCATGCGCCGTTCGACAACTGCTATGCCGGATGGTCGGGCAGCGCCTTCCTGCGCTGGCCACGGGCGGGGTATGCCCTGACGGTGGAAGGCAGCCCGGACCTGTCCCATCTCGTGCTGTTTACCCCGCCGGGGCTGCCCTATATCGGGCTTGAGCCGGTCAGCAACATGAATGATGGCTTCAACCGCAGCACCATCGCCGATAGTGGCGTGCGCGTGCTGGCGCCCGGACAGGTGATGGAGGGGCATATCCGAATGACGGTGGTACGATGCTGAAAACCCGGTCGCAATCCGCCACGAAGGAGAACGGACCGGCGAAAGGCGGCCTGTCATGCTATATTACGCCGGGCGGGATCGCCGCCATGCGCGAGGAACTGAATGCCCTGCTGCGTGATGAACGCCCGAAGATCGTGGAAATCGTATCATGGGCCGCGGGCAATGGCGACCGGTCGGAAAATGGGGATTACCAGTATGGCAAGCGCCGCCTGCGTGAAATTGACCGCCGCATCCGGTTCCTGACCAAACGCATCGATAACGCCGTTATTGTCGATCCTGCGGCCCAGCCGCAGCGTGACCGCGTGTTTTTTGGCGCGACGGTTACCTATGTCACTGAACGCGACGCGGAACGGACCGTTACGATCCTTGGCGTGGATGAAGCCGACATGGCGGCGGGGCAGGTCAGTCTTGTCTCCCCCGTCGCAAGGGCGCTCATGCGCGCGGGTGTGGGCGATGAGGTTCGCCTGGTCACCCCGCGTGGCGAGGAAATGATCGAGGTCCTCGCCATTTCCTATCCATCCGCGCCATAAGAAGGGGGCTGGCCGTGGGGGCAAAGGCATATTATGACGTTTGTTCCCGGCTGGTCCCGATCCCTGGCGGCCGGCATGAACCGGTCCTGTTCCGCGTGGAGAAAACCCGCCCATGTCACGCCCCCTGAAGGTTGCTGTCCAGATGGACCCGCTTGGCGGTATCGACATCAATGGTGATTCCACCTTCGCCATGATGCTGGAGGCGCAGGCCCGGGGATACGAACTGTTTGTCTATCAGGTCGAGGCCCTGAGCCTGAGCGAGGGCCGGACCGCGGCGCAGGGCGGCCAGCGTACCGATCGCGTCACCGCCCGGGCCCGTCCGGTCACGGTGCGGCGCAGGGCGGGCGACCATGCGACCTTCGGGCCGGAACAGGTCATCAACCTGGCTGATATGGACGTGGTGCTGATGCGTCAGGATCCGCCATTCGACATGGCCTATATCACCGCGACCCATATCCTTGAACATATCCACGGTGTCGGGCCGGGCCGGGCGCTGGTGGTGAACAACCCCGCCGCCGTGCGCAATGCGCCGGAAAAGATCCTGGTCACGCATTACCCCGACCTCATGCCGCCCACGCTGGTGACATGGGATGTAAAGGCGATACTGGAATTCCGCGCAAAGTGGCGTGACATCATCGTCAAGCCGCTGTTCGGCAACGGAGGGGCAGGCGTCTTCCGCATCCGTGAGGATGATCCCAACCTGAACGCCCTGCTGGAAATGCATTTTGCCCGGTCCCGGGAACCGCTGATGATCCAGCGTTACGAACCTGCCGTGCGCCGGGGGGACAAGCGCATCATCCTGGTTGACGGCGTGCCGGTTGGCGCGATCGACCGTATCCCGGCGGAAGGGGAGACGCGTTCGAACATGCATGTGGGCGGCAGGCCGGTGCGCGCGGAACTGACCGTGCGTGACCGCGAAATCTGTGATGCGATTGGCCCGATGCTGCGCGAACAGGGACTTATTTTTGTCGGAATCGACGTGATTGGTGAATGGTTGACCGAGATCAATGTCACCTCACCGACCGGCCTGCAGGAAATCGATCGTTTTGACGGTATCAATACCGCGGGCCTGATATGGGATGCGATCGTGTCCCGTCTGGTCACAGGCGGCGTGGACGCGTAGGAATTGGAAAACGGTGTCCGTGGCAGGCACGATGGTCGTGGCTGTCGTGCCATGTGGCATGACATCGGGCAGGGATTACAGGCGGTTGCGCGGGCTGGATGGCGCGTGGGCAGGTCAGGTGGAATTGTAATGCAGCAGAACGGGACGGATTTGATCATGGCGGATGCAGCACGGAAGCGGGGCGGATGCGCCGTCTTCCATGGCCTTGGCATGGGAGCAGCCTGATGAGTGACGTTCTGCATGATGAGGCTGCCGAGAAAGTCGTGGAAATACCTTCCCCCAAATCCGCGCTGGACGCGGCTGCGGTCAAGGCGGCGTACCGTCGCTGGGCCAGCGTGTATGACGCCGTATTTGGCAGTATTTCGGCCTTCGGACGCAGGCGCGCGGTTGAAGCCGTCAACGGTCTGCCGGGTTCGCAGGTGCTGGAAGTAGGCGTGGGCACGGGGCTGGCGCTGCCGTACTACCGCAAGGACAAGCATATTACCGGCATCGACCTGTCCGGGGACATGCTGGAACGCGCGCGCCTGCGCGTAAGGCGGCAGCACCTGTCCAATGTGGACGACCTGCTGGAAATGGATGCCGAGGCAACGAAGTTCGCCGATGGCACGTTCGATATCGCGGTGGCGATGTTCGTGGCCTCCGTCGTGCCGCATCCGCGTGCGCTGCTGGCGGAACTCAAGCGCGTGGTCAAGCCGGGCGGGCACATCCTGTTCGTCAATCATTTCCTGGCGCAGGGTGGCGTACGGCTGGCGGTTGAACGCGGCATGGCGCGGGCATCGCATTCACTGGGCTGGCATCCCGATTTCGCCATTGAATCGCTGCTGCCGCCTGCTGACCTGCGGCGCGCGACACTGCAGCCGGTGCCGCCTGCGGGGCTGTTCACCCTGGTTACGCTGCCGCGTGAAGCCGACAGCTGCGCCAGCCCCATGGTGGCGTAAACCCCGCAGGGGGCTGGCAGCCCTGTCCTTGTGACAGGGCTGAAATGACGATTGCGCGACCACAGGAGCGGCCCACAGGGTCGTTTTTGTGTATAAGGCGCGGTATATGATGAAATCATGGTAACGATTGGCCATGCCAGACACCGGCGCATGGCAGCAGGGAGTACATCGTATGCCCATAGGCACACAGTTCGGGGCCGATGCGGTGCGGGAGGCTGGCGGATCCTGTGGTTACAGGACGGTTGGCATGCTGTACCTCGTCATGGCGATTGTGGCTGGCATGGTCGGTGGCCTGCTGGCTGTTGGCCTTCAGGCCGGATTGCTGCCCCAGACGCTGACCGACGCATGGGCCGGGGGCGATATCGCTGGCGCCGCGGGGCGCATCGGGCGCCGCCATGGCATGATGATGGTGTTCTTCTGTGCGCTGCCCGCCCTGTTTGGCGGCTTTGGCAACTGGTTCGTGCCGCTGCTGCTGCGCGCCCGCGCGCTGGCTTTCCCGCGCATGGCGCTGGTGGGGTGGGGACTGGTCGCCGCCAGCTTCGTGACCGTTCTGGCGGGGCTTTCCCCTGCCGTGCCCGCGCAGGTCTCGCTGCTGGCGCTGATGGTATGGTGCCTTGGCATGCTGCTGCAGGCCATCAACATGGTGGCCACCGTCCTGAACATGGGACCGATGAACCAGCGGCTGCGTGACATGCCCATATTCGTATGGGCACAGGGGCTGACGGCCATGATGGCTGTCATGGTCATGCCAGTGCTGGCCGGTGGGCTGACGCGCATCGTACTGTCCGGTGGGGACATGTCCGGGCAGATCGACGGCCTGCTGCATGTTTTCGCCGGGCCTGAAATCGCGCTGCTGCTGCTGCCGTCCATCGGGATCGTTTCCCAGATTATTGAAACATTCTCCTGTTCACCGCTGCAGATGCCGCGCGTGGTGCTGGGTGCGCTGGTCGTGATGTCGGTCGGTGGTGGCTCGGTGTGGGTGCATGACCTGCTGCATGGTGGGCTGGCGCATATGGCGGCGCCTGCGGCCAGTGTCCAGCTTGGGCTGATCGTCCTGCCGGTGCTGGCGGTTCTGGTGGCGTGGGCGCGCACGGTCCGGGCGGGGCATGTCCGTGCCTCGGTTCCCATGGAATGGGCCGCAGGGTTCGTGGCGCTGCTGCTGGTGGGATCTGGCATGTCGCTGCTGCCGGGCGGCATGGCGGATGTGCATGCGGCGACGCTGTATGCCGCCGTGTTCGCGCTGTTCGCCGGTTTCTATTACTGGATTGGCAAGATGACGGGCCATATGGCCCCGGTGGGTGCCAGCCGCGTTCATTTCGGACTGACGGTAGGGGGAACGGTCCTGTCGCTGATGGCGTTCCATGGCCTGCCTGGCGTTATGGGTGCGGTGCTGATGGGCCTGTCGGTCGTGGTGTTTGCCGGGATCGTGGTAAGTGTCGGCATGGAGTCCGGCACATCGCTGCCCGCCAATTACTGGGGACCAGGTGCACGCACCCCTGAATGGCAGATGCCATCCCCCACGCGTGGAGATGCATGAGCATGAGTGGCGCCATCACAACGCCCGACGCGGTTGATACCGCCCCCATTACTTACGACGCCGCCCGCGTGGGTACGGAAGCGCGGGACTGGCTGGTGCTGCTCAAGCCGCGTGTCATCTCGCTGGTGGTGTTTACCGGGGCGGCCGGCCTGTATATGGCGCCCGGGCCGCTTAACCCGCTGGTGGCGGCTGTCAGCATCCTGTGCGTATGCATGGCGTCAGGTGCGGCGGGTGCAATCAACATGTGGTATGACCGTGATATCGATGCGGTGATGAAGCGCACGGTAACCCGCCCCATTCCCAATGGGCGCGTAAGCCCTGATGCGGCGCTGGGTTATGGTATCGGCCTGTCGGTGGCGTCCGTTATCCTGATGTGGCTGGCGACGAATGCCCTGGCCGCGGGTATCCTGGCATTTTCCATTTTCTTCTATGCCGTCATCTACACCATGTGGCTGAAGCGTTCGACGCCGCAGAACATCGTGATCGGTGGGGCGGCGGGTGCGTTCCCGCCCATGATCGGGTGGGCTGCCGCCACCGGGTCGATGGCAGTCATGCCGGTGGTGATGTTCGGCATCATCTTCCTGTGGACACCACCGCATTTCTGGTCGCTGTCGCTTTATGCATGCAAGGATTATGGGCGGGCCGGTATTCCCATGCTGCCGGTGGTGCGCGGCGCGCGGCACACACGGTGGCAGATCCTGTGGTACACGATCATTCTGACTGCCGTGTCGCTGGTGCCGTCTTTCATGCATCTGGCAGGCTGGCTGTACACGGTTGTCGCCAGCGTGCTGGGGGCCGGGTTCATTTATTGTGCCATCGGGGTGCTGCGTGACAGGCAGGATGCGAATGGTGTCAGCCTGACGGGGGACGGTCCCGCACGCCGCTCGTTCCGTTATTCGCTGGCTTACCTGTTTTTCCTGTTCCTTGGCCTGCTGGCCGACCATGCCTTTATCGCCCACTGATCGGGCAATTTCATCCATACGGGAGTACGGGCAGATGGATCAGGCAACAACGGTTCAGGTTACGCCACAGATGGAAGCGCAGGAGGCTGCCCGTCGGCATAAGGGACGCATCCGTGCCGTGGCGATTACACTCTCGGCACTGGCAGCCATCCTGTATGCGCTCAGCCTTGTGCATATATAAACGACTGCCTGAAAACGGCTCAGAGGCGGTTTGAAAAGTCGGATTGGGCAATATCCTTGCCTTTTTGAAAAAAGGCGACGTCTGAAAGCTTTTATTGTTTTTTATTAAGCGGGAACTTCATATCCCCTTTAATGACCATGCAGGGTTCATGGTCATGGTTTCCGCCGTCCTTTGACCTGGGCAGATACACGCCCGTTCTGTGATAGGCACGCTGTTCGCATTACAGGCAACCGGTACATCGGGACGCAATGCCGTATGCAGCAGCCCATGAAAAAAGGCCCGCATCCAGTGATGCGGGCCTTTTCCTGCTCCAGATATGAACCGCAGGTCAGCGGCGCGGGGTCTGCTGGATGGCGGACAGCAGCCATGTGCCCGTCCCGGCCGAGCGGACGAATGTCCACAGTTCGGTTACGGTGGTGCGGTTGGAGGGATCGCCGTCAATGACGCGGCCCGTCATGTCGGTAGTGATGTCGATCATGGAATACTGCATGGCGACGGTGGCGTAATCAAAGCCGTTTTCACGCCAGCTTTCCACCAGATCACCGCGTTCAAACCGGATGTCCGACATCACATTGCGTGCGCCACGGCTGGTCAGATCGTTCAGCTGGCTGCTGAAGTAAGACACCATTTCCGGTGTGGCCATGTGCTGCATGGCCCCGACATTCTGCTGGCTCCATGCGGTCTGGATATTGATCAGCGCCTGCTGGAAGGCCTGATAATCGGCTGCCGTAATGGCGACACCTACCGGTTGCTGGCCACCACCCTGTGGCACCGGCCCCGCATCCGGACGCTGCATGCCAAAGGGCACGGCATTGCCACCATTGGCGCGGTTGCCAGCAAAACGGCGGATGGCCCAGCGGACAATAAAGAAGACCAGTGCCAGCTGGATCAGCAGTCCAAGGAAGCCACTGCCGCCCATACCGGAACCGAACATGCCATGCCCGAACATCATGCCAAACAGGCCCGCACCGATCAGGCCACCCATGAAGCCATTCATGAACGGATGGCGGGGGCGTGCCATGGCCATGGCACCCGCGCCAAACGGTGCCCGCGCACCATAGCCGGGCGTGGGCTGCGGGCGGGGTGTCATGGTGCGCTGGAACGGGGTCGCGCCGAACGGTGCGGTCTGTGATGGCGCGGGCGCGCTGTAGGTCCGTGACCCACGGCTGCCCATGGAGAAGCCACCACCCGCACGGGCATCAGCCACATCGGGATGGGCCAGCAGCGGCAGCATGGTCAGGGCCGCGCTGGCAGCAAGGACGATGCTTTTACGCGGCATCTGGCGCGAAGAATTCTGTTTCATCTGGGTCAGGGTATCTGCAATCCTGTGTCGGAACCATCATTATCCTGTGACCACGTGATTTCGGGTCACTTGTTACAGATATAGGTAAGTCCACCCGTCCATAACAGGGGCAACGGGCTTACAGACACATGAAATCACGGAAAGGGTAAAAGACTGCTGCAAAGGTCAGTCCCGCAAAGCATCCTGCAACCACAAGAAAGTTTTTGGTGAAGCTTTTTCCCAAAAGCTTCAAAGAATGCCGCCTTTGTAGAAAAAAGCGGCACCCAAAAACTTTTACTGTTTTATCAACGAACTGTTTTTCAAGCAGTCTTTGGCTTACGAACCCGCAATAACCATATCGTCGATACGGATGGTCGGCGCATTGGTGGACTGGCGGAAGATCAGGTCATTGGCGGGCACCATTCGGGCAAACATGTCATTCAGGTTGCCCGCGACCGTCAGTTCCGACACCGGTTCCGCCAGCACGCCATCGCGGATCATGAAGCCCGCGCCCCCGCGACTGTAATCGCCGGTAATGCCGTTGATGGCGGATCCCATCATCTCGGTTATGTAGATCCCTTCCTTGATGTCCGCCATCAGGGCAGCGGGCGTAAGGGTGCCGGGCTGCATGAATAGGTTGCCAAGCGACGGCGCGGGCGGCCCTGATGTGCCCCGGCTGGCGCAGCCATTGGGCTTCAGCCCCAGCTGTCGGGCGGTGCGGGAGTCCAGCGCCCATGTCTTCAGAACGCCATCCTCCACCAGCGTGCGGGTGGCGGTCAGCATGCCTTCGCCATCAAACGGGCGCGCGCCGGGACCACGGACGCGGCGTGGGTCGTCAATGATGGTGATGTTGGCGGGCATGATGCGGCTGCCCATCTTTTCCTTGAGGAAAGAAGTGCCCCGCGCGATGGCGATGCCATTGATCGCCCCCGACAGATGGCCCAGCATGCTGGTGGATACACGCGGGTCCAGCACGATGGGCATGCGCCCCGTGCGCGGGCGTACCGGGTTCAGGCGCGCGACCGTGCGTTCGCCCGCGCGGTGGCCGATCAGGCCGGCATCCTCAAGATCGGACAGGTGAACGGCGGAATGGTAGTCGTAATCCCGCTCCATCTTCGTGCCGCTGCCCGCGACGGCGCTGGCGGAGACGGAATGGCTGGTCCGCGCATATCGCCCCGAAAACCCGGCCGAGGTCATGAGGATGATGTCCGATAGTCCGAAACTTGCGGACGCACCATTGCTGTTGGTGATGCCCGTGACCGCCAGCGCCGCTTCTTCCGCTACGCGCGCGCGGGCGACCAGGTCGGCGGTTGCAGGTTCGGCCGGGTCGAACAGGTCCAGACCGGCGGCATCGGTAAAGGTGGTCGCGGCCTCGGCGCACAGTCCGGCAAAGCGGTCCTCGGGCACGACGCGGGCCATGGCGACGGCACGTTCGGCCAGCGCGTCAAAGCGTTCGGGATCCAGCGCCGTGGCCGAGACAATGGCCGAACGCTGCCCCACGAACACCCGCAGGCCAAGATCGCATGTTTCGGAACGTTCAAGGTCTTCGGTCTGGCCATTGCGTACCTGCGCGCCATGGGCGACGCGGGTGGCGTAGATCGCATCCGCCGCATCGGCCCCTGCAGTACGGGCGCGGGTGATGAGGGTGGAAATCAGGTCAAGCGGATCGGAACTCATGCTGCCAGTGCCCCGGTAATGCTGTCGAGGGAGGGAATATGGCTGACCGGGCCAAGGGAGGCGAGGGTCGGCCTGCCGCTGAAGATGCGCGTTGCGACACGCTGCACGTCGGCAATGGTTACGGCGTCGATCCGGCGCACGGTTTCCACCGTCGGGATCAGGCGGTCAAAGACCTGTAGCTGCCGGGCCAGCTGTTCGCACCGGCTGCCCGTGCTTTCCAGTGACATGAGCAGCGAGGATTTGAGCTGCGCGCGCGCCCGCGCCAGTTCCGCGTCCGTCACCGTATGACGCACCTTGCGCAGTTCCTCCAGCGTCACGGGGACAAGGTCGGCTACCTGTGCTTCCCCCGTGCCGGCATAGATGCCGAACAGCCCGCCCTGGCGGAAGGGCGCGTTGAAGGAATAGACGGAATAGACCAGCCCGCGTTTTTCACGGATTTCCTGAAACAGCCGCGACGACATGCCACCACCCAGCAGCGTGGACAGCAGCAGGGCCGGGTAATAATCCGGATCGCCATATGGCATGGACGGAAAGCCCAGTACGATATGGGCCTGATCCAGTTCGCGTTCGCGGGTAAAGGCGCCCCCCACGTAATTGACGGCGGGCTGCGGCGGGACGGTGCCGGCGGGCAGGTCGGCAAAATGCTGCTGCACCAGATCCACCACGCGGGCGTGTTCCAGGTTGCCGGCGGCTGCGATGATGGTGTTGCCCGCCCGGTAATGGGTGTTCATGTAATTGACCAGCGTTGCGCGCGACATGGTCTGGATGCCCGCTTCGGTGCCCAGCGTGGGGCGACCCATCGGCTGGTCGGGAAAGGCGGTTTCCTGAAAATGGTCGAACACGATGTCATCGGGGGTGTCATTCGCCTGCCCGATTTCCTGCAGGATCACGCCGCGTTCGCGCTCCAGTTCATCGGGGGCGAGGGTGCTGTGGGTCAGGATGTCACCGATGATGTCGGCCCCCAGTGACAGGTTTTCCTTCAGCAGCTTGACGTAATAGGCCGTGTGCTCACGCGCGGTGTAGGCGTTGATATGGCCGCCCACGTTCTCGATTTCCTCGGCAATGCCCACGGCGGTGCGGGTGCTGGTGCCCTTGAACGCCATGTGTTCCAGAAAGTGGGACACCCCGTTTTCGGGCGCGGTTTCGTTGCAGGTGCCCGCGGCGACATACGCCCCGAGGGACACGGTCTCCACCCGGTCCATCCGTTCGGTCACGATGGTCAGGCCGGAATCCAGTCGGGTCACATTGATCAGGTCGGTCATGCTGGTCCTGCGGGCGACGTGGCGCATCATGGCCCCACGCCGCCCCTTGCTTGCGTAAGATGGAAAAAGGGTAGGGAGATCAGCCCGCTTTGCTGTTGGACAGGACGGCCGCGCGCACCCTGTCCTCGATCACGTTCAGGTCGGCCGGCACCACGCTGTACCGCTCGGGCCGGTCATACAGGTCGGCCAGGGACACGGGCAGCGCGGGGCGGATGCCGGTTGCCTGCGCCATGGCATCGGGGAACTTGGCCGGATGGGCGGTGGACATGGCCACCATGGGAATCCCCGGCTCACGGAACGCGCGGCCCGCCGCAATGCCGATGGCGGTATGCGGGTCGGCAAGATAGTGGCTGCGGGTGTTCAGCGTGCGGATTTCCGCCTCTGTTGCGGCGTCATCCAGCGAAATGCCGTGAAACAGCGCGTTGGCGCGATCCCAGACCGGGGTTGAGACCTTCATCACGCCAGTCTTGCGGAAATCGGTCATGATGCGCGCGCACTCAGTGGCGTTGCGGTCCAGCAGTTCGAACAGGAGACGTTCAAAGTTGGACGAGACCTGGATATCCATTGATGGCGACAGGCTGGGCACCACCCCGTGGATGCTCATGTCGTTTTCATTCAGGAAGCGCGAGAGGATGTCATTGCGGTTGGAGCCGACACATAGCGCGCGGATGGGCAGGCCCATGCGACGGGCCACCCATGCGGCCAGCACATTGCCGAAATTGCCCGTGGGCACGGCGAACGAGACCTCACGGTCCGGCGCGCCCAGCGCAAGTGCGGCATAGACATAATACGGCACCTGGGCTGCGATACGCGCCCAGTTGATGGAATTGACCGCGGACAGGTGCATGTCGGTGCGGAAGGGGACATCGGCGAACATCGCCTTGACCATGTCCTGACAGTCGTCAAACGTGCCCTGCACCGCAAGGTTGGTCACGTTGGGTTCCAGCACGGTGGTCATCTGCCGGCGCTGCACTTCCGACGTGCGGCCCTCGGGGTGCAGGATGACCACGTTCAGGCGCGCGCGGCCCCGGCAGGCCTCGATCGCGGCCGACCCGGTATCGCCCGAGGTCGCGCCCACGATGGTAACCTTCTCGTCGCGTTCGTTCAGCACGTGGTCGAACAGGCGGCCAAGCAGCTGCATGGCCATGTCCTTGAACGCCAGCGTCGGGCCATGGAACAGTTCCTGCACGAACAGCCCGTCTTCCACCTGTGTCAGCGGCACGATGGCCGGGTGGTCGAATCGGCTGTAGGCATCACGGCACAGCTTCAGCAGCACGTCATGCGTGATCGACCCTTCGGCAAACGGGGCGATGATGCGGGCGGCGAGTTCGGGATAGGGCAGGCCACGCAGGTCACGCCACTGGGCTACCGACAGTTCAGGCCAGCTTTCGGGCAGGTACAGGCCACCGTCTTCTGCCAGCCCCGCCAGCAGAACGGACGAAAAATCGCGGACGGGGGCGTTCCCCCGGGTAGAAATATAGCGCATTACATCATCATAATCCCAACCGCCCCCCGCGCGAAGGGGGCGGATGCGGCGCGCGATGCAATTCCGCGCGTGGTGTGTCAGAATTTTGGTGGCGGCAGGTTGCCGATATTGATGCGGTAGATATGTACCGGCCACTCGATGGCGTTGTGCCCGCCATTCAGCGGCGCGGTGCGGTCAAGCTGGGATGCGGGCACATAAAGCTGCCCGTCCCTGGTCGCGAACGACCCGCCGGGCCAGTGCAGGCGCGGGTCGGTCACGATTTTCTGGTAAACCCGGTCGGGCATCAGGCGGAAGATGCTGCCGGTGGACACATCATTGAAATACAGCGTGCTATCCGGCCCGGCCGTGATGCCACCCAGCGGTGGCGTCTTGTACCACAGGGTGGGGCCTTCCTCCAGTTCGATGGGGGTGACCTTGGGGTCCACCAGCAGGTCGGTATCCAGCTTGTAGACAGGTCCGCACAGCGGCTCGAAATACAGCCACTGCCCATCGGCACTTATGTCCATCTGGCTGATATTTATGATGGCGGTGTGACCTGCCGGGTTGGTCGCCACCTTCCCATCAACCGTAATGGGCTGGTGCGCAGTCAGGGCCGGGGTATGTTCCATAAGGCGGCGCTGGATGTTGGTGTCCAGCCTGACTACGATCATGGCCGGGATGCCCGAATCCCCGATAAAGGCATGCCCGCGCGCAATACGCATGGTGGCGGCGTAACTGCCCGCGCGCAACATGTCGGGATTGAGTGGCCATGTCTGCATGACCTGACCGGTATGGCTGTCGATCTTCACGATCTTGGGGCCACCTTCCACCGGTTTGCCCGCGGGGTCGGGCTGTCCGCTATCGAGTACCCACAGCGTGCCATCGGGCTGGAGCTGCACATCGGACGGGGCCACCAGCCGGTTCGCCGCGGGTGTGGCAGGGTCGTTCCATGAATTGTCGGGATAGGGATGGGGTGTGTTGTCCCCATCCACCAGCGCCAGTCCCGGCCCGGTATTGCCCGCCCAGCGTGGCAGTTCCACCAGCAGCCGCCCATCGGGCAGCACGACCACGCGGTCCCATGCGGCAGTTGAGGAGGACGCCACGTCTTCCAGCGCCGCGGGCGGGTTGAGCGGCGGCGCGGGTTTGGCGGCCTGGGCGGCGTCGGTCACACCCAGCAGGCACGTGCCGTAGGCAAGGAGAAAACCCGCGGAGCGCAGGCGGCGGATTGCAGATGGGGATTTTGCGTACATCGCGCATTATCTCGTCACGAACCGCAGTAATTGGCAAGGGGGACATGCGGCATGTCCGCCCTGTCGTACAGGACTGTTTTTGGGAAGGCCGCCCGTTAAGAAAGTTTTTGGTGACGCTTTTTTCAAAAAGCTTCGAAGAGCGCCGCCTTTTTGGAAAAAAGCGGCACCCGGAAACTTTTGTTATTTTTTATCAGAAATTTAGGCTAGCGCGCAGTAGCGCTGGCGCAGGTGCCGCAGGTATGGCCCCGTATTGGGCACCGCGCCCGTGGCGTCGCGCACGATCTCACTGGTGGAGGCCACGCTGCCACGGGCATGGATACGCGGGCGCAGCCACGCCAGCAGGGGCGCGAAATCCCCCCTGCCAATGCCGGGCATGATGGTGGGATCGTCACGCTCCGCCGCTTCACGCAGTTGCGCCGCAATCACCGCACCCAGCGTATAGGTGGGGAAATACCCCCATGCGCCCGATGGCCAGTGGATATCCTGCAGGCAGCCCAGCCGGTCCGCGGGCACTTTCAGACCCAGCAGGTCATGGATGCGGGTGTTGAAGGCTTCCGGCAGGTCCGCCAGCTTCATTTTTCCCGCGATCAGCGCGGTTTCCATTTCATAACGCACAAGGATATGCGCGGGGTAAGTGACCTCATCGGCATCCACGCGGATGAAGCCGGGGCGCACGCGGGTGACAAGGCGGTGCAGGTTGTCCGCACCCCATGCCGGGTCGGTGTCGCTGCCCCCGAACGCACCGCGCAGTCGTGGGGCCATCCAGTCCATGAAGGGCCGCGAGCGCGCGACCTGCATTTCCATCAGCAGGGACTGGCTTTCATGCAGGCTCATCCCGCGTGCTTCCCCCACAGGCTGGGCGCGCCATGCTTTTGGCAGGCCCTGTTCATACAGCGCGTGCCCGGTCTCATGCACGATGCCCATCAGCGCGTTGATGCAGTCCTGCTCCTCATACCGGGTGGTGATGCGCACATCATCTTCCGCCCCGCCGCAGAAGGGATGCAGGCTGACATCCAGCCGCCCGCGCTGCATGTCGAATCCCAGCGCGCGCATGGTGCCGTGGCCCAGTCGCGCCTGTGCGGGTACATCAAACGGTCCGGAAAGGGGCACGGTGGCAGGCAGGGTTGCCTGATGCGCCAGCGCCGTGCTGATCAGGTCGGGCAGTTCACTGGCCAGCTCGGCAAAGACCGGATCGACATCCGCCTGCCGCGTGCCCGCGTCATACTGGTCCAGCAGCGCGTCATAGGGCGAAAGGCCAAGGGCCTGCGCCTTGGCCGCCGCGATTTCGCGGGTCAGGGACAGCACGGTTTCCAGTTCCGGCAGCAGGCTGGCGAAATCGCTGTTCTGCCGTGCGGTGCGCCATGTCATTTCGCAACGTGAGGACGTGCGCGACATCGCCTCCACCAGATCCGACGGCACGGCGGCGGCATGGGCATGCTGGCGGCGCATTTCATGCAGGTTGGCTTGCGCCATGGCGTCATCGGGGGCCTGCGCGCGATCCAGAAGGTTGCCCATGTCCGGCGCGGTCATGAGTTCATGCGACAGGACGGCAAGGGTCGCGATGCTTTCGGCGCGGCTGTCGCTGGCCCCGGTCGGCATCATGGTGTCCTTGTCCCAGCCGAGGATTCCCAGTGCATTGCGGATATGCCCCATGCGGGCAAAACGCTGCCGCAACGTGTCATAGGCCTGCTGGCCGGCCGTGCCGGAGGGAGTGTTCATGCGGGTTCCTGATCGAAATTCTTAACGCTCTGTCGCGTATGGATAACGCAGGTGAGTGTGCGGGAGCGTCCCCCGCCATGCAAGGGAAGGCCGGATGAGATGAACGCGAACAGCGCGGACAGGCATGATACGGACAGACAGGACATTCTGGCGCGTGCCCATGCGGCCCTGCGCGCTGGGGATATCAATGCCGCGCGGGCGTGTTTCGCAACCCTGCGGGCATGCCGGGCGGATGATCCCGATGCCCTGCATGGCCTGGCCTGCGTGGCGCTGGCGGCGGGGCGGGCGGATCTGGCCATAAATCTTGCCGGTCAGGCGTTACGGCTTGCGCCCCACGGGCCGTTTCATGAAGTGCTGGCCCGCGCGCTGCTGGCGCAGGGACATCATGTGGCAGCGCAGGCCGCGATCCGGGCCGCCTGCCTGTGTCAGCCCGATGATGTGCCCGTCCTGCTGGCCTGCGCTGACATAATGGAGGCGACGGGCGACACATGGGCGGCAGGACAGTCCTATGGGCGGGCGGTCACCCTGTCCCCCGCGCCTGCCGTGCAGGCCCGCAGGCTGCATGCCCGTTTCCTGTGGCGGCGGGGGCAGCGTGACGCCGCCATACAGCAGATGCGCCATGTTGCGCGACAGGTGCCTGCGTCCGTCCATATGCATGAACTGGCCGAAATGCTGCTGGCACATCATCAGCGCGAGCAGGCCGAAGAGGTGTTGCGGGCGGCATTGGCCCGCAGGCCCGATGATGGCGTGGCCCTGTCGCTGCTGGGCGCACTTGTGTTTGCAGGTGGGCGGATGCGTCAGGCGGCGGCTGTGCTGGAACGTGCCATGGCGCATGATCCGCATGCCGAAACCTGCAGCAACCTTGGCCTTGTCCGCATGGCGCTGGGGGATATGGCCGGGGCGGAGCGCGCTTTTGCCGTTGCGATGCGTCTGCGGCCCGATGATGTGCGTATTGCCCTGAACCATGCGACCGGCCTGTTTGAAAGCGGCAACGTGACGCAGGCCGCCGCGGCATACGAAACCATACTGACGCGGGATCCGCCCCCGGATCACGACACGCAGGCCCGGGCGCGGTTCAACCTTGGCGTGGCCCGTCTGGCGCAGGGGCAACTGCGGCAGGGATGGGCAATGTGGGAATCCCGGCTGGACTTCCTGCCCCCACATCCATCCGCCTGCCGCTTGCCACGATGGGATGGAGGCACGCTACCCGCGGGTAAAAAGCTGCTGGTGCATATGACAGGGCAGGGGTTGGGGGATGCGGTTCATTTCCTGCGATATGTGCGGCTTGCGGTCCAGCGGGTTCCGGTTGTGCTGGAGGTGCCTGCGATCCTGCGCCGATTGGCCGCAACGCTGGCTGGCGATGCGTTTCATTCCATGAAAATTATCACCCATGATATAAATAAAAATCTTGATGTCGCGGTGCAATGCGACCTGTTCAGTCTGCCGCACCTGCTGGATACGGACGGCGTGCCCCCTTTCATGCCGTATCTGGGGGAAAGCCCATGGCGGCAGGCGACGATGCGAAAGGAGAAACTGCGGGTTGGCCTGTGCCACGCGGGTAACGCCGCCTATCGCTTTGATGCGCGGCGTTCCATTGCGGTGCAGGACCTGTCGGCATTGGGGGAAATGGCCGGGACTGAATTCGTTTCCCTGCGGCCCAAGGGGACGGATGGGGTGGATCCGGCCTTTGTCCGGCAAGAACTACCAGATGGCGCGGACCTGCTGGATACGGCGCGCCTGATCGCGACATTGGATCTGGTCATCAGCGTGGATACGCTGTCCGCCCATCTGGCCGGGGCCATGGGCTGTCCGGTCTGGCTGCTGTGTCGTTTCGGGGGGGACTGGCGATGGTCGGCGGCATTTGACCTGCCTGCACCGGCAGACAGGCCGGTACCTGGCCTGTCACCAATGGAAAATGGCATGCAGGGGGATGCCCCACCTGTGTTACGGCCTGCCAGTCAGTGGTACCCAAGCCTGCGCCTGTTCCGGCAGACCTGTCTGCAGCCCCCACAACAGGCGTGGACACAGGTCATGACCGACCTGTGTTGCGCCCTGCAGGCGTGGGAAACAGGGATTCTGCATTGAAAGTCTCTGGTGAGACTTTT
This sequence comes from Komagataeibacter ossonobensis, assembly GCF_057359305.1. Lineage (NCBI taxonomy): Bacteria > Pseudomonadati > Pseudomonadota > Alphaproteobacteria > Acetobacterales > Acetobacteraceae > Komagataeibacter > Komagataeibacter ossonobensis. The sequence goes on from NZ_JBXAYQ010000001.1 coordinate 375,299, forward strand.
CTTCAAAAATCTTCAAAAAACAATGCCGCCTTTTTTCGAAAAGGCGGCACTTAAAAGCTTTTATTACTTTTTTATCAATGGATTGAAGTGGTCCGTCAGATCGTGATCGATTCCAGTTCGGATGACTGGCGCTGGGCTGCGGCTTCCGCTTCCTGCAGGCCCGCCAGCAGGGTCGTGCGGATGCGGTCCAGACGTCCCTTGTCCGTTATTTTCAGCCCGAACAGGTCCTTGACGTAAAAGACATCCACCGCCCGCACGCCATAAGTGGTGATATGGGCGGACGCGATCTGCAATTTCTGTTCGCTCAGCGCCGCCGTCACGTCATGCAGCAGGCCGGGACGGTCACGACCGTTTATTTCCACTACCGTGCAGGTGTTCGATGCGCGGTTGTCGATCACCACGCGCGGCGGTACGTGGATCGCGCGCATGCTGCGGCCACTCAGCCTGCGACCACACTGGGCAATTTCGCGGTTGATGTTGATGTGGCCCGTCAGCGCCTGTTCCACCAGCAGCGACAGGCGGGCAAGCTGCTGCGGTTCCTCGAACGCCGCACCGCCCGCATCCTGAATCCACAGCGTATCCAGCGCCATGCCATTGGTCATGGTGTGAATGCGCGCATCCACGATCGACGCCCCGGCAATGGCCACCGCCCCCGCGATCTTGGAAAACAGGCCCGGGTGGTCGGCGGCGTAAATCGTGACCTCCGTCACCCCACGCGCGGGCAGGGGCTGGGTTTCCACCGTAAGCGGCGAATGCATGCGTTCCGACTCGCTGATCAGCCGGGCATGGCGGGCATGGGTATCATGGTCGAACGACAGCCAGTAACTGCCATAGCCCAGCCCCATGAAGTGCTGGACATCGGTTTCGTTCATGCCGTCATCCACCAGCCACTGGGCGGTTGCCCCCTTGGCGCGTTCCACGCGCACGTCACGCTCGGTGGTGGCAAGACTGCCCTCCAGCACCTCGGCCACGCGCATGTAAAGCTCGTTCAGCAGTGTCGCCTTCCATGCGTTCCACACGCGTGGTCCCACCGCGCGCATGTCCACGATGGTCAGCAGCAGCAGCAGCCGCAGGCGTTCGGGCGACTGGATGATGTCTGCCAGGTCAAGGATGGTCTTGGGGTCGTCAATGTCACGCTGGAACGCGGTGTGGCTGAGCAGCAGGTGATGCAGCACCAGCCAGGACACGGTCTCCGTCTCCTCGCTGTCCATGCCCAGTTCGGGGCAGACATACAGCGCGATCTGCGAGCCGATTTCCGAATGGTCGCCGCCACGCCCCTTGGCAATGTCATGCAGCATGACCGCGACATACAGCGCCCGGCGTGAATGCAGGTTGCGCGCAAGGTCATAGGCGATGGGTATTTCATCGGCCATATGCCCATGCTCCACCCGGCCAAGGATGCGCAGCGCGTCGATGATGTGCTCGTCAACCGTGAACACATGATAGGTGTCGAACTGCATCTGCCCCACAACGCGGGACCAGTCGGGCAGCAGGCGGCCCATAAGCCCGGTTTCGTTGAGGATATGCAGCCAGTAGGCATTTCCCTTGCGCCGTCCCTCATCCATCAGGTGGAAGCTGGGGGAGGCATCGGGCAGTTCGGCCGTCTCGCCACGCGGTGCGCGCTGCGGGCGGTCGGGCGGGTCACCGCACATGAGGTCAAGGAAGATACGCGCGGTTTCCGGGTCGCCGCGCAGGCTGGCGGCCTTGCGTTCCCAGCGGATCAACTGGTGCATGGCCATGGGGTGGATGGGCAGCTTGCGCTTCTTGGCCCAGTCCAGCAGGCGCATCATCTGGATGGGTTCATCTTCGAATGACGTGCCGCGCTGCGGCAGGATACGGCCATCCAGCACGGTAAAGCCCGCGTCACGCATCTGGCTGTCGGCTTCGGGCGCGTTGGCCACGGGGCCAAGTGCCTGGCGCAGCACGGCGGGTTCCAGCACCAGTGTCAGGCGCATGACCTCGCGCACGGTCAGGAAGTAGTGGCGCATGAAACGTTCCACGCCCACCTGCCGCCCATGGCGGGTATAGCCCATGCGGCCACCCACGACCGGCTGCACGTCGAAGGTCAGGCGTTCTTCCGCCCGGCCCGATACGTAATGCAGGTGGAAACGCACCCGCCACAGGAAGTCCCATGCCCGGCGCGCGCGCTTGGCTTCGGGTTCGGTCAGTAGCCCCAGTTCACTGAAGCCGGGCGCCAGCAGGTCCGAGACGTGGCGCGTGCCGAAGGTATAGCGGCACATCCAGTACAGCGTCTGCAGGTCCCGCAGGCCGCCGCGGCCTTCCTTTATGTTGGGTTCCACCAGATAGGGGCTGTCGCCAAACCGGTGGTGGCGGGCGGCGCGTTCGCGGCGCTTGTCGGTAATGAAGCGGTCGGCGCCCGCGCGCACGCAGGCCACGATGTAGCGGGCCTGGAACATGGAAAACAGCGATTCGCTGCCGGTCAGGGCGCGGGCGTCCAGCAGGGTGGTCCGCACGGTGGTGTCGGCTTCCGCCTCGGCAATGCATTCGTTGATGGTGCGGGTCGCATGCCCGACCTTCAGCCCCAGGTCCCACAGGAAATACAGGATGTATTCCACGCAGGCACGCACATCCTCGCCCTGTCCCTCCGGCACATCGGGGATCAGGAACAGCAGGTCGATGTCACTGAACGGCGCCAGCAGCCCGCGCCCGTAACCGCCGGTTGCAGCAATGGCGAAGGGGGCTTCGGGATGCGAATCGATACCCGTCTGCTGCATCGCGAAGCTGGCCAGCACGCGGATCATGCCATCGGTATAGGCGGCCAGTAGCTTGCCTGCCTCGGCGCCGCCCAGGCGGTGATGCTCGAATTCCTCGCGCACATGGGCCTGGTAGCGCGACAGGTGGCGGCGGACCAGGCCGATGGCGTCCTCCCGCGGCAGGGCGCGTGCAGTGCCACCGCCATCCCCGGACGGGAACAGGGCGGTATGGAGGGCATTTGTCATGGCCTCGACCGAAGCGGAGGCGGAAGGGGGGGCAGCGTTCGACATCGCGGTCAGATGGCGTCCTGTATATGACGGTAAAGATCCGGGATGGAGTGTGCCGCCCCTGATGGGGTCAGGTCCAGAGCCGTATCAGGGTTTCAGCAGTTTTTTGAGTTTATATAACATTTCCAGCGCCGTGCGCGGACTTAACGCATCGGGGTCCAGTTCCGTGATCAATTCCATCGCGGCAGGCGGCAGCGTGGGGGCTGCCGGTGCTTCCGGCTCATCCGCTGCGGCCTGTTCAAACAGCGGCAGGGGCGGGGCCTGACGGCCGCGTTCCTTTTCCAGCATGGACAGAAGACGGCCCGCGCGGCGCACGACGGGTTCGGGCACACCCGCCAGGCGCGCGACATGCACGCCCCAGCTGCGGCGGGCGGAACCGGGTACGACCTCGTGCTGGAAAATGACCTGTCCCTTCCACTCGCGCACGCTCATGGTGTGGGGGGACAGGCGGGGCATGCTGTCCGCCAGTTCGGCCAGTTCATGAAAATGCGTTGCGAATATCGCGCGGCAGCGCAGCGTGGAATGCAGGGTTTCCAGCACCGCCCATGCAATGGCCAGCCCATCCAGCGTGGAGGTGCCGCGCCCGATTTCATCCACCACCACCAGCGACCGGGGACCGGCCTGGTTCAGGATGGCGGCGGTCTCGGTCATTTCCACCATGAAGGTCGAACGCCCGCGCGCCAGGTCATCGGATGCGCCAACGCGTGAAAACAGCCGGTCCACCACGCCAATGCGCATGGCCTGCGCGGCAACCGGCAGCCCCGCCTGCGCCAGTATGACCGCCAGCGCCGTCTGGCGCAGGAAGGTGGACTTGCCCGCCATGTTGGGCCCGGTCAGCAGCATGACGCGGTGATCGGGTTCAAGGTCGCAGTCATTGGGGGTGAAGCGCGCGTTCCTGGGCAATGCTGCTTCCACCACCGGATGGCGGCCCGCGCGGATGACAAAGCACGTGTCCGTGCCGACAGCGGGACAGCACCACATGCCGCCACCGGCCAGCACGGCGCAGGACTGTGCGATGTCGATGCATGACAGCGCGGCGGCCATGTCCGGCAGGGCGGTTTCGTCCAGTATCTTTCCCACCACCTGCGTAAACAGGTGGCGTTCACGCAGGCCCGCGTTTTCGGCGGCCTGCGCGATCTGTTGGTCAAGGCTGACCAGCCGTTCGGTTGAAAAGCGGCTGGCGCTGGCGGTGCCCTGTCGCATGATCAGGTCCTCGCGCCCGCGCAGGCGCGCACCGGCGGCGGCAGGTACCTCGATCACGTAGCCAAGCTGGGCGTGGTGGCGGATCTTGAGGTTGGTGATGCCGAATTCGGTGGCGTATTCCTGCTGAAGCGCCGCAATCACCCGCCTGCTGCCGTCGCGCAGTTCGCGCTGGGTATCGAGTTCCACATCATAGCCACTGGCGATGATGCCGCCGTCATCCATGCGCGCGGGCGGGTTTTCGCTCAGCGCGCGGCCCAGCAGGTCCTGCAGGTCATGCGCGCGGTCCAGATGGCGCACTGCCTGTTCCATGATGGGCGGCAGGTTTTCGTGCCGGTTCAGGATCGTACCGATTTCACGCGCTACACCCAGCGCAAGGCGAATGGCCACGGCGTCGCGCGGTTGCCCGCGGCCCAGGGACAGCCGGCCCAGCGCACGCGCCATGTCGGGGGCGGCGCGCAGGCTGGCGCGCAGATCATCGCGTATTCCCGGCTTGTCCAGCAGCCATACCCACCCCGCCTGCCTGCGGGCAATGCGTTCTGGATCGGTCAGGGGGGCTGCGATCCAGTCCGCCAGCATTCGGCTGCCGGCTGCGGTGACGGTGCGCGATACCGCGGCGAACAGGGTGTGTTCGGTTTCGCCATCGCGCGTGCGCAGCAGGTCAAGGCTGGCGCGAGTGGCGGGATCAAGGCCAAGGATATCGCTGCTGTCGCTGGGACGGGGGTGGGACAGGCGGGGAAGCTGCCCTGCCTGGCTGCGGCGGATGTAGTCGATGGCCGCTGCCGCCGCCATGGCTTCTGCGTCGCTGAAGGTGCCAAAGGCGTCAAGGCTGGCCACGCCAAAGGCCTCGGCCATGCGCTGGCGCGCGGCGTCGGCGCTGGCGGGCGGGACGATGGGGGTGCGGCGGCCCGCGAAATCCCCCAGTTCCACGTTGTCCGCGCACAGGATTTCCGCCGGGTCCAGACGACCCAGCAGGTCGTTCAGGTCACGCGCGGGGACGGCCGCGGTTTCAAACAGGCCGGTGGAGATATCGATCCATGCCAGGCCGGGATCGCTGGCGTCGCGCCCGGTGGGGCAGATAATGGCGGCCAGCAGGTTCTGCCGTCCCGCCTCCAGCAGTTCATCTTCGGTCAGGGTGCCCGGCGTGATCAGGCGCACGACCTCGCGCCGCAGCGGTCCCTTGGATGCGGGGCGCCCCTTGCGGGGCTGTTCGGTCTGTTCGGCTACCGATACACGGAACCCGCGCCGGATCAGCCGCGCCAGATAGGCCTGCGCCGCATGCACCGGCACCCCGCACATGGCGATGGGTTCGCCTCCATGCGTGCCGCGCGCGGTCAGCGATATGTCCAGCGCAGCGGCGGCTGCTTCCGCGTCATTGAAAAACAGTTCGTAGAAATCCCCCATCCTGAAGAACAGCAGGGCGTCGGGGTGTTCGGCTTTCAGCGCAAACCACTGCGCCATGGCGGGTGTGGCACCCTCGGGGGATGGGAATGTCATGTCCGGTGTCTAGCGGCGGGATGGGGGATTCGCCAGTGCGGATTTCATGACCGCACTCCCCTATGCCGCCCGGTTGCGGCGCAGGCGGCGGCTGATTGCGGCCATCGCCTGGCGCATGTCCGCAACCCCCAGAACCTGCAGCGCCAGCAGGTAGATGCCCATGCCCAGCGTGACCATTATCCCCACATCCACGATCCGCATGACCGGGCCAGCCTGCATGGCATGGCCCAGCGGCGTATGGCCCAGCATGACCAGACCCATGGCCATGACTGCCGCACACACGATCATGCCCGCCAGTTGCCGCACCAGCGTCGGGTCCGGCACCAGCGCGCCGCGCCGCAGCAGCACGAACGCCAGCACGCCGGCATTGACCATGGCCGCAAGGCTGCTGGCCAGTGGCGGGCCGATATGCGCCAGCCAGTGCATGAAGCTTATGTTCAGGATGAAATTCAGCACCAGCGTGCCCATGCCCACCAGCACCGGCGTGCGCGTATCCCCGCGCGCGAAGAACCCCGGCGAGAGCACCTTGACCAGCACGAAGGCGGGCAGCCCCAGCGCATAGGCCCGCAGCGACTGCGCCGACAGTACCGCGTCATGCGCTGAAAAATGTCCATGCCCGAACAGCGCCATCATGACCGGCGCCGCAATGACCAGCAGCCCCGCCGCCGCTGGCAGCGTCAGGATCAAGGCATAGGAAATGGCCCGGTTCTGGGTACGGTGCGCCCCGTCGAGGTCATCCGCCGCAAGGTGGCGCGTCAGTACCGGCAGCAGCGTGGTGCCCGCCGCAGCGCCCAGCACGCCCAGTGGCAGCTGGTTCACCCGATCGGCAAAATACATGAGCGAGACACTGCCCGCGGGCAGCAGGGTGGCGATGATGGTATCGACCAGAAAGTTGATCTGCGTGATCCCGCTGCCCACCAGCCCCACACCCATGCGCGCCAGCAGCGTGCGGATGCGTGGTGTCAGGCACGGTGTGACCAGGCGCAGGCGCATGCCCGCCCGGTGCGCGGCATATAGCAGGATGCCGAACTGTACCACACCCGACGCGGTCACCCCCCATGCAGCGGCATGCGCAACGTCACCCGTCAGCGGCGGCAGGATCACGATGGCGGCAATGCCGATGACGTTGAAGCTGACATAGGCCGCCGCCGCCACGCCAAAATGGTGCATGCCGTTCAGCACGCCCGACACCAGCGCCGCCCCGCAGATCATCAGCAGGTAGGGAAAGGTGATGCGGCTGAGCGATATGGCCAGCGTGTCGCGCACGTCGCCATGCGTGAACCCCGGCGCGATCAGGCGCAGCACGCCGGGCATGAAGATTTCCCCCAGCACCGTCAGCAAAAGCAGCCATGACAGCAGGACGCTCATCGTCTCGCTGGCGAACTGGCGCGCGGTGTCTTTCCCCTCACGTTCCAGCAGGGCGGAAAACAGCGGTACGAAGGCGGCGTTCAGCGCACCCTCGCCAAACAGGCGGCGGAACATGTTTGGCAGGCGGAAGGCGATCTGATACGCATCCTGCGCAGCCCCGGTGCCCAGCAGGGCCGCAAGCAGCTGGTCGCGCACCAGTCCCAGCACGCGGCTGATCATGGTCCAGCCGCTGACGGTCAGGAAACCCTTCAGCATCGTGTCAGCATGACGCGCGCGGGGATGATGGGGGCATCAGTGATCCATCACCGCCCGTTCGACCGCCATGCGCACGCGCCGCGATTCGGGGGATGTGACGGAAGTGAACCAGTTGACCAGCTGCCCGTCGCGCCCGATCAGGTATTTGTAGAAATTCCAGCGCGGCAGCGACAGGAACCCGCCCTCGCGCGCCAGCCACCGGAACAGGGGTATCGCCTGCGGTCCCTTCACATGGCTCTTGGCGGTCAGGGGGAAGGTGACGTTGTAGTTGCGCTGGCAGAATGTGGTGATCTGCTCGGGCGTGCCCGGTTCCTGGTTGCCGAAATCGCTCGACGGTACGCCAATCACCATCAGGTCATGGCTGCGCCATGTGGTCCACAGGCTCTGCAACCCTTCATACTGCGGCGTGAACCCGCATTTGGACGCCGTATTGGCGATCAGGATCGGCTTGCCCCGCAATTTGGACAGGTCGATGTCGGGACCATTCAGGGCAGGCAGGACAAAGTCATAGATCGTTGTCATTGGGATGCTCGGTTTCGTAAGCGCGCCGGAGTAACCGGATTGCCGGGTCACATGCCGGGGGTCAAGCCGCCTGTTTGCAGACGTGGGATGTGGCGGAGGGGGCCCGTCAGGCAAATTCATGCCCGACCGGGCGCGACAGCAGCAGTTGGCTGGCGTCATCCATGTCGATCGTGCCCGCCAGAAGGCTGGTGACGGTGGCGATGACCGGCGTGTTGACGCCATGCTGGCGGGCAAGCTGCAGCAGTGCCGGGGCGGTCGCCCGGCCTTCGGCCACGCCCTCCAGCGCATCTGCCGCCTGCTGCGCGGGCATGCCCTGACCGATCGCCAGCCCAAGGCGGTAATTGCGTGAGGCCGCACCCGTGCAGGTCAGCAGCAGATCCCCGATTCCCGCAAGGCCCGACAGCGTCTCGGGCCGCCCGCCCAGCGCGTGCGACAGGCGCGACAGTTCAGCAATGCTGCGGGTAATCAGGGCCGCGCGGGCATTTTCCCCCAGCTTCGCCCCCATGGTGGCCCCTGCGGCAATGGCCACCACATTTTTGGCGGCCCCCCCCAGTTGCACGCCCGTCGGGTCGTCGCTGGCATACAGGCGGAAGGCGGGCGTGGTCAGCAGGTCCGCAAGCCGCCGGGCCTGCATGCGTTCCGTGCTGGCCAGTACGGCGGCGGCGGGCAGGCCAGCCGCGATTTCATGCGCGAAATTGGGACCGGACAGGACGCCCAGCACGCTGTGGGGAAATATTTCCCCCAGTACCTGCAACGGCATGAGGCCGGTCGCCTGCTCGATCCCCTTGCAGCACGCGATCAGTGGCGCGCAGGGCGGGACGGTGCGGGCGATGGCGCGCAGGTGTTGCATGGGACAGGCCAGCAGGATCAGGTCGGCCTGACGCGGCATGGCGTCGCTTACGGTAATGCCGGGCGGCAGGGCGTAGCCGGGCAGGCGGGGCATGACGCGGCCTGCGGACATGGTGGCGGGATTGCGTGCCCACAAGCCGACTTCGGCGCCCGCGCGCGCGGCCTGCAGCGCCAGCGCCGTTCCCCATGCGCCTGCGCCGATCACGGCAATCCGTGCGGTATGGGTCATCCGTTTGTTCCCTGACGGTTATGTGCTGTATCCGGCATTTTTGTTGTTTGCTTATCAGCCTGCTAACAAAACGGCCTGCAAATCATAAAGAAGTTTTTGGTGAAGCTTTTTTCAAAAAGCTTCAGGGAACGCCGCCTTTTTGAAAAAAGGGGGGCACCCAGAAACTTTTTTAAGCATTGATTTCAGGCATCGACCGTCATGCGCTGCGCCATTTCCGACAGCGGCCAGCGCGGGCGTGGGCGCATGGCGATGTCATTGGGTATGGGCAGGTCAAGGGCCGCGCGTGCGCGCATGGTCTCGATCGCGGCCCATGCCACCATGACCGCATTATCCGTACACAGCCGCAGCGGCGGGGCGGCGAAGGGCAGGCCATGTGCCGTGGCGAATTCCTGCAGCCGCGCGCGCAGGACGCCGTTGGCGGCCACCCCGCCCGCCACGACCAGCGTGGTCGGGCGTTCCATCATCTCCAGCGCGTGGCCAAGGCGGTCGATCACGATATCGCTGACCGCCTGCTGGAAGCTTGCGGCAATATCGGCGGCCTGCTGGCGGGGCAGGGCGGCGCGGACCTCGGTGGGCAGTTTCTGCGCCACGGCGGTCTTGAGGCCGGAGAAGGAAAAATCACATCCCGGCCGCCCCATCAGTGGGCGTGGCAGGGACACGGCATGCGGGTCGCCCTCAAGCGCAAGCTGTTCCACCGCCGGGCCGCCGGGCCAGCCAAGGCCAAGCATCTTGGCCACCTTGTCGAAGGCCTCGCCCGCCGCGTCGTCAATCGTGCCGCCCAGCCTGCGGTAATGGCCAACCCCTTCCACCGCGATGCACTGGCAATGCCCACCCGATACCAGCAGCAGCAGATAGGGGAACGGCGCGCCATTGCTGGCGACACCGGGCAGGCGCGCGGTCAGGGCGTGGGCTTCGATGTGGTTGACGGCAATGAAGGGCCGGTCCAGCGCGATGGCCATGCCCTTGCCCATGTCGGCCCCCACGATCAGCCCGCCAATCAGCCCCGGCCCGCAGCTTGCGGCGACCGCACCCAGTTCGTGCGGCTGCATGCCAGCCGCGCGCAGCGTGTCGCGCACCAGCGCAGGCAGCGCGCCAAGATGGGCGCGGGCAGCGATTTCGGGCACGACCCCGCCAAATGGCACATGGCCGGATTGCGATAATGTCGCTTCTGCCAGGATCTGGCCGCCTGTCGTAACGATCGCGCAGGCCGTGTCATCGCACGAAGATTCAATGGCCATAACGGGCGTTGGCAGATCGGGGCATGTCGGTTCGGTATGGGGCATGGCGTAATTTACAATCCGGATGTGCCGAATGTCATCTTTCCTTTATCGCGGTGCGGTAATAGACACGCGATATGGAGTCCGCAAAGCCATCAGCCCCGTTTCCATCGTCCGCGCTACAGAAAGTCGCGGCCGAGGCCGCTGCACGCCAGCGAAAGGAAGCCACACATCCCGAACCCCACCGCCGGCAACTGCCGCTGAAGGTCGGGACGCGCGCTTCCCCGCTTGCGCTGGTGCAGACACGGGCGTTCCTGACGCTGCTGACCCGTTTCTGTCCCGTGCTGCGTGACATGGGCGCGTTCCAGGAACACCAGATCAGCACCACCGGCGACCAGGTGCAGAACCGCAAGCTGGCGGAAATTGGCGGCAAGGGCCTGTTCGCCAAGGAAATCCACGATGCGCTGCTGGATGGCCGGATCGATTTCGCCGTCCACAGCCTGAAGGATCTTGAAACCACGCTGCCACCGGGGCTGGTGCTGGCCTGCACCCTCAAGCGCGAGGACGCGCGCGACGCCCTGATCCTTGGCCCGGACTGTGGGGACCCTGATCCCGCCGATCCGTATGCGGTCCTGCCGCAGGGCGCGCTGGTGGGCTGTGCCTCCGTCCGGCGTCAGGCGCAGATGCTGCATGTGCGTCCCGACCTGAAATTCGGCCTGCTGCGTGGCAATGTGCAGACGCGGCTGGACAAGCTGGCGGCGCGGCAGTGCGATGCAACGCTGCTGGCCTGTGCGGGGCTGCGCCGCCTTGGCATGGAAGACCGTGCCGACGTGATCCTTGATCCCACCATCATGGTGCCTGCGGCGGGGCAGGGCATTGTCGGGGTCACGGTGCGCGAAAGCGATATCGAACTGCGTGAACTGCTGTCCGCGATCGAGGATTACGAAGCCCGCGCCGTTGCCACGGCCGAACGCGCGCTGCTGGCTGAACTCGACGGATCATGCCGCACGCCGATCGGTGGCTATGCCCGCCTGATCCCGGTCGTGGCCGGGGGCGCGCCGGAACTGCACCTGACCGGCCTTGTCGCGCGTGAGGACGGGACCTTCCTGCTCAAGCGTTCGATCAGTGGCGCACCGGCGGATGCGGCGCGTCTGGGCCGTGACCTTGGCCGCAGCCTGCGTGCCGACAGTCCCGCTGATATTTTTGTTGAACAGCCGTAACCAGCCCCCATCCCCCGCCGTGCGCGCGGGGGTGATCGTGACCCGTCCGCCGCCGGGGCTTGCCCCCACCATGGCGGCGGTGGCGGCGCGGGGGCTGCATCCTGTCGCCGCCCCCATGCTGCATGTCAGGCAATGCGCGCTTTCCATCGGCACATTCCGTCCTGATGCCATCGTCCTGACCAGTGGGCAGGCCGTGGGTAGCCTGACCGACCCGCAACTGCATGACATTCCGTGTTACGTCGTGGGGGCTGCCACCGCGCGGCGTGCCCGTGCGGCGGGATTTGTTCATGTCACGGCCGCATCCGGCACGGCGGATGACCTGACGGCGCTGCTGCAGGCCGCCATGTCGCCCACGTCCCGGCTGCTGCTGGCGGTGGGGCAGGGTTATGGGCAGGACATGGCCGTGGCGCTGCGAGGGCAGGGATACCGGGTGCTGCGGCGCTGCGTTTACATCGTGCGGCCTGCAACATGCCTGCCGCCGGATGCTGTCGCGGCTTTGCAGGCGGGGCAGGTTACGGCGGTGATGTTCTATTCCACCCGTACGGCGGAAGCCTTCATCGCGGCCCTGACGCCCGCGCTTGCATCCCTGTTGGTGGCGGTGGAGGCTATCGCCATGTCAGATGGGGTTGCTGCCGTCCTTGGTGCGGGCGCGCGCTGGGATGGCATACGCGTGGCCGCGCGTCCCGATCAGGACGCCATGCTGGACTGCCTGCCCCATGATGCCCCCTGAAATCGCGTCGTCCCGGCCATGAAAAAAGGCCGGAGCATGCGCCCCGGCCCGTTCATTAAGGACTGTTCCAGAAAACCCGCAGAGTGATAAGGACGTTTTTGGTGAAGCTTTTTTCAAAAAGCTTCAGAAGGCATCCCCCTTTTTGGGAAAAGGGGGCACCCAGAAACTTTTATTGTCCCGTAGCGTCAGGTGGCCCTGAAACAGCCGCTGGTATCCGTGCGTGCCTGTATGGATCAGGCGTGGCCCGGCGTCTGGTCGAAGGAGTTACGCTTGGCCTGCCACAGCGCCACGAAGTCGATCGGCTGCAGCACTACGGGCGGGAACCCGCCATCGCGCGTGACTTCGCTGAGGATGTTGCGCACATACGGGAAGATCAGGCGCGGCACTTCCACCAGCAGGATCGGCTCGATCAGTTCGGCCGGCGGGTTGTTCAGTGTCGCGATCGCGGCATAGGACAGTTCGGCAATGAAGACCGGGCGGCCGGCGGGGCCACCTTCCTGCTGCGGGGCTTCACTGGCTTCGGCCTTTACGGTCAGGACCACCTCGAACACCGGCTGATCCTGCTCCAGGCGGTTGGCCTGCACGTCGATGTTGACCGAAATCTGCGGGTTCGTGCGCAGGGTCGCGAAGATTTCCGCGCCAGCGGGCACTTCAAACGAAAGGTCCTTGATATACTGCAGGTTGATCGCCAGCGGCAGCGCCGGAGGGGCGCTCTGGCCGTTTTCAGGGGTGGGCGTCTGAGTCGTGTCGGACATGCTTGTCTGTATTCCCCGGAGATATGCGGAAAAAAGAAATGAATACCGTATTCTCTGGCCGTAGCATGGGTCCGCGGGCGATGCCATACCAGCTGTCGGAATTTTAACGGTCCTTGCGCATTGTGCTGGCTCCGGCCGTTGCCTATGTTGTTGCGCAGGGTAATCTGGGCAGGGGGCCCGCCTGCATTATGGACGCGCGCGGCATGAATTTTTCTTTTGGTCATTTTCCGCTGGATCTGATTGTTCTGGGGCTGGTGGCTGTATTCCTTGTTCTGCGACTGCGCAGCATTCTTGGCCGCCGGGTTGGCGCGGAACCGGCCCCGCGCCCCATGGCGCCGCCGCCCATGGCCGCGAATGTTGTGGAACAGAAGCCCGAACCGCCGCCGCCTGCCATCAATTATGACATTCCCACCCCCGATACGCGGGTGGGTGGCGTGCTGGCCCATATCGGCACGCTGCAGCCCGGTTTCACCCCGCAGGATTTTGCCAGGGGAACCGAGGCCGCCTTCCGCCAGATCGTCGGCGCGTATGCGGCGGGGGACCTGAACGTGCTGCGCCAGCACCTGACGGCCGCGACGTTTTCCGCCTTCGAGGCCGCGATCCAGTCCCGCCAGCAGGCAGGCGAAGTCCTGCGCAGCGAAATCAGGGACATTACCGATATCGCCATCATTGGCGCGGAGATTGACGAGGCAACTGGCCCGAACCCGCTGGCCCGGATCGAGGTCCGGATCGTGTCCGACCAGATCAGCCTGACCGTGGACAGCAATAACCAGCCCGTGGCCGGTGTGGATGCCGTGACGGAATTTTCGGACCTGTGGACGTTCGAACGTCTTCTGGGTGTCAACACCGATGGCGCGGGCTGGCGTCTCGGGGCCAGCCGCAGCGCGTAGGCCGCCCTGCCATAATTTATCGATAAATCCGTGATCAGTCTGTGTGCATGAAAGTCATGAAGCGTCTGGCGCCGTTGTGCGTCGTTATTACCCTATGCGGATGTCATATCGGGGAAGGCCCCAACCTTGGGGCGCCCCAGGCCCCACGTGGACATCATAAATCAGGCCATGCCCGGCCCGTTTCCTTCAATGCCCTGCCGGGATGGAAGGATGATGCGCTGGAAGATGCGTTGCCGGTCTTCCTGCAGGACTGTCACAAGGTCGGCAGCCTGCCTGCTGACAGCACGCTGGGCGGGGACGGCATAAAATATGCCGGGCGGCAGGTCGGTGACTGGCAGGCTGCCTGTAACGCCGCGCGCGACGTGCCCGCGGGTGATCGCGCCGCGGCGCAGGCATTTTTTGAACAGTGGTTCGTGCCCTATACCCTGCCTGCGGGCAAACGGACGGATGGCACGCTGTTCACTGGATATTATGAACCCGAAATCCGTGGTTCCCTGCATCGTGGTGGCATTTACCAGACCCCGGTCTATCGCCGTCCGCCCGATCTGGTGCGCGAACGCGACGCGCAGGGCAAGGTCGTGACCGGTCGCAGCCAGGATGGGCGGATCGTGCCGTACTGGACCCGCGCGCAGATTGATCAGGGCGAGCTTGCGCATAAAAAGCTTGAACTGCTGTGGCTGGCGGACCCGGTTGATCTGTTCTTCCTGCAACTGCAGGGCGCGGGCAGGGTGCGCCTGCCCAATGACAAGGTGATCCGCCTTGGCTTTGATGGCCTGAATGGCCAGCCTTACGTGCCGCTGGGCCGCGTGATGGTGGCACAGGGCCTGCTGGGCGCCGACGACGTAAGCATGGCGTCCATTCGTGGCTGGCTTGAGGCGAATCCGGACAAGGCCACGGACATGATGGAACAGAACCCGAATTATGTCTTTTTCCGCGAACTGGATCATGACGATACGCAGGCCGGTGCGCCGGGTGCGCTGGGGGTTGCGTTGACACCGGGCCGTTCCATGGCGGTGGACCGGGATTTCATTCCGCTAGGCAGCCCGGTATGGGTGCAGGCGCAGGTGCCCGTGGATGGACACCCCGTGACATGGAACCGGCTTGATTTCGCACAGGACCTGGGAACCGACATCAAGGGACCTGACCGCGCCGACCTGTATATGGGCTGGGGGCCGGAGGCGGCACAGGCGGCTGGCAACCTGCGTTCGACCGGGCAGATGATCGTGCTGGTGCCTCGTTCTGCTGCCGAGCCGGCAAAAAAGACACACAAGCCCACACACTAGATCCGCATGAGCGGAGTGAAGAGCGTAGTAGCATCATGACAGGGCGACCCCGCGCGGGGCAGGCTTGCGCACCCCAGACCCGCCTGCCGCGGACTGTCCGCCATACCGAGGGGCCGCACCTGCTGGTGCGTGGCGACTGCATCCGGGCCATGCGTCGCATGGAACCTGACAGCGTGGACGTGGTCGTAACGTCGCCGCCGTACAATATCGGCCTGAAATACCGCACGTACCGCGACCGGCTGGAGGAAGACGGCTATCTGGACTGGATGGTTGAGGTCGCGCGTGAGGTGCGTCGCGTCATGCGTCCTGATGGGTCGTTCTTCCTCAATGTTGCCGGTTCCTCGGCGCAGCCATGGCTGCCATTTGAACTGATGGTGCGGCTGCGTGAACTGTTCGTGCTGCAGAACCATATCACCTGGGTCAAGTCGATTTCGGTGGGAACGGAAACGCACGGGCATTTCAAGCCGGTCAACAGTCACCGCTATCTGAATCGCAATCACGAACATCTGTTCCACCTGACACGTACGGGCAATGTCGGGCTGAAACGTCTGGATATCGGCGTGCCCTACATGGACAAGTCCAATATCGTGCGCCGGGGCCACCGGCAGGACCGGCGCTGCCGGGGCGATACATGGTTCATCCCGTATGAAACCGTGCAGGGAAAGGCACAGAAATTCCACCATCCCGGCACATTTCCCGTGCTGCTGCCGCAGATGTGCATCCGCCTGCATGGCAAGCCGGCACCCGTGGTGCTGGACCCGTTCATGGGGACGGGTACCACGCTGGTCGCCGCTGTACGCGAAGGGGGACAGGGTATCGGAATCGACCTGGATACCATCTATGTCAATGTCGCCCGGCAAAGGGTACGGCAGGCCATGCAGGCGCAGGTGGATGGCGCGGCCGGGACAGATGATCGAAAACTTTGATGGTTTTCATTTAAACGATTATTTTGACAAATAATCCCTGAATCGGCCAGAAACCCACTCAAGCAAGGGACAGGGGGTTTATGCATGTCGGTTAAAACAGCAGTGGCGGCGTTGGTGGCTGCGGGTATCGTGGCGTATGGGGGAACGGTCGCCTATCTGACCCATTTCGATCATGCAACCGCACCGGCACCTGCGGGGGCAGGGGTGGACGCGACATCGGCTGCCGCGTTGAATGTCATACGCGAAGCCCGGTGCGACTACTGCCACGCGGCCAGGGTTGACCTGCCGTTCTATTTCAGCCTGCCCGTTGCCAATACGCTGATGAGCCATGATCGGGATCAGGGGCTGCGGCATTTCCGTGTGGAACCGGTCATCAATGCCCTGCAGAACGGTGGCGTGCCCGATCAGGAACCGCTGGCCCGTATTGAAGAAGTCATCAATCAGAACCGCATGCCCCCCACGCTGTATCTGCTCATGCACTGGCATGCCCACCTCTCGGCGGCCCAGCGTGAAAGCATGCTGACATGGATCGCGCAGGTGCGCCGCCAGCATTACGCGACGCCGGGCGTTGCCGACCGCTTTGCCGCCGAACCGGTGCAGCCCGTGCCCGAATCCGTGCCGGTGGACAGCCACAAGGTCGCGCTGGGCCAGCGCCTGTTCTTTGACCGCAAGCTGTCCGGTGATGGCACGCTGAACTGCGCCAGCTGCCACAGCCTGCAGCACGGTGGCGTGGATGGACTGGTCACCGCCACCGGCATCCATGGGCAGAAGGGGCCGATCAATGTCCCCACCGTCTATGATGCGGTGTTCAACAAATGGCAGTTCTGGAACGGCCGTGCGGGCACGCTGGCGCAGCAGGCGGCAGGCCCTGTCATGAACCCGGTCGAGATGGGATCGCATGACTGGACATCGGTTGCGGCCCGCCTGCGTGAAGACCCGACCTACGCCCCGGATTTCCAGGCCGCGTATGGCAGCGACACGATTGATGAAAACACCATTACCGACGCCATTGGGGAATACGAAAAGACGCTGGTGACGCCTGACGGCCGCTTTGACCAGTATCTCAAGGGGGATGACGCGGCGCTGAACACCCAGGAAAAGCATGGTTATGCGCTGTTCAAGCAGATTGGCTGTTCAGGCTGCCATACCGGCCCATCCATGGGTGGACAGGCGTTCGAGCCGCTGGGGCTGGAAGGCAATTACTTCTCGGCCCGTGGCGGCAAGCTGACGGATGCGGACAAGGGACGCTTTGAAGTGACCCACGATCCCGCCGACATGGAACGTTTCAAGGTGCCCAACCTGCGCAACATCGCGCTGACCGGACCCTATTTCCATGATGGCAGCATCAAGACGCTGGACGGTGCCGTGCGTGACATGGCGCGTTACCAGACGCCCGACCATGACATTTCCGATCAGGACGTGGCGGATATCGTGGCCTTCCTCAACACACTGACCGGACGTTACCAGGGCGAGACCCTGCATAATACGGCACCGTAATACGGTTCCTGTCCGTTCGGGAACGCAGGCCCTGCCGCCAATGCGGCAGGGTTTTTGCGTATGGGGGAATGCCCGAAAACATGGACCTGCCGGGCGGGGTATGATTCTATGGCCACGGATAGCGGTCCGCAGAAAGGAATCATACCGTGAGGCAGCGCAGACTGAACGAGGAGGAACAGGCCCTGTGGGCGGCCTTCGCGCATGGGATCGCGCCATTGCGGACCGCCCGGCAGGCAAAACCCGTGGCCCTGCCACCTGAACCATCAGCCATTCCCCCCAGTGTCCCGGCAAAACCCGGCATGAGCCGCGCCGCCATCATGCAACGGCTGACAACGGGTGGCGTGCATGCGGTGCATGGCACTGCCAGTCACAGCCTGACCGTGCAGAAAGGAAAGGGCGGGGCATTTGAAATTGGCGTGCGCAGGCCGGGGCTGGATGACACAAGCTGGCGCGGGCTGGTCAGTGGAAAGCTGCGCCCGGCCCGCAGGCTGGACCTGCATGGGCAGGTGGCGCAGACGGCGTTTCACCGCCTGCATGGCTTCCTGATTCAGGCGCATGCGGACAATGTGCGCTGTGTCGAGATCATAACCGGGCTGGGCAGCGGCCATAATGGCGGCATCCTGCGCCGTGAACTGCCGTTCTGGCTGGGGCGTGGCGATCTGGGGCGGCTGATCCTTGCGGTCGTGCACCCGCATGCCGCCAATCAGGGCGCGGTGCGCGTGCTGCTGCGCCGGTCGGTGCGTGGCAACGGTTTGTGAAAGATCGTTTGAAACAGCTTGTTGGATAAAAAGTAAAGGTTTTTGGGTGTCGCCTTTTTTCAAAAAGGCGGCGTTCTCTCGAAGTTTTTTGAAAAAAGCTTCATCAAAAACTTTCTTATGATTGTCCGGTGCTCCCGGACTGACTTTATCAAACAGTCTCTAAAAAACGGCAGGTAACGTCAGCCCAGTCGCCATGTCGGCAGATGGACGGCCAGCCAGCGGCGTAGCGTCATGATGGCGGACGTATCCCCTGCCGCCAGCCGCAGTGTCTCCGTCGCATCGGTGCCGGTCAGCAGGACGCGGCCGGTATCCTGCGCCATGGTATGCACGGTGCTGTCATGTATGGCCTGTGCCGTGGCCGCGCGCCACCGGGCCAGTGTCGCGGGTTGGGTCAGCATGGGCAGCACCAGGGCAAGATCCACGCCGGCCGCCGCCGCCAGCGGCTTCCATGCGGCGTAAAGCAGGTCATGCAGGGCGGAATGTGCATCCTGCTGCAGGCGGCTTTGCATGCTCATGACCTGCTGGTCGGGCAGGGTGAGTGGCTCGGCCTGCGTGCCGAGGGTGAACAGGGCGGGAAAACCGGTATGTGCCAGACTGCTGACCAGTGCGGTGGTCTCGGGCGTGCCCAGCGGGTCGGTGATCTGTATGGTATCGACCTGGTTGGCGCGCAGGGCGTCTGCCGCGGCCTGTGGCGTGGCAAATCCGGTGACGGGAATGGGACGCAGCCCGAACAGGCTCATGGCCAGTATGGTGGGCAGTTCGATACCCGTCAGGGTCGATACGGCAATCCGTACGGGCCGGTCACGTATGAAGCTGCCAAGGCTGTGGTGCAGCTGCGCGCGCCCGATCACCACCGGCATCGTCGTGCTGATCAGCAGGGGCAGCCAGCGGCTGTAGTCAAAATGCACGCGCGGGTCACCGCACAGGGAGGCGACAAGCGCCGAACCGGGTGCGGCCAGCGCCATCATGCCATCGGACGCGAACTGGGAATCGAACAGGTTGGCCCCGGTCACCCCGTCCTGTCCCACGGTATCGCGCACCGGCAGGGGGGTGGGCAGGCCCAGCCCCTGCGCCAGCGCGCCGGGCAGGAGCGGCTTCCACCGGTCGGCCATGGCGCTCTGGTTTCCCGCCATAAGCAGCCCTGCCCCGCCTGCCATGCCGGCAGGCATGGGCAGGCGTTCACGCGGGAGTTCGGACGCAGTCCCCCGCCGCATGGGCGCTGCCATTGTCCCACCGGCCAGAAGGGCCAGCAGGGTCCGTCGGCCGATCATGACCGTGAACGCACGGGTGCGGTCCCGTCCATCCGCATGGCGCGGCAGGGGATCGGAACAGGTCGGGACGGGATGCGTGAGGCAGGCATGGGCCTATTCTTATGGCCAGTGGACTTCCGGGGGAAGACTCATGAGGATGGCTTCGGTATTTCCGCCGGTTTTCAGGCCGAAAATGGTGCCGCGGTCATGCAGCAGGTTGAACTCCACATACCGCCCGCGGCGGACAAGCTGCGCCTTGCGCTGGGCCTCGGTCCACGGTTCCATCATGCGGCTGCGCACGATGTCGGGATAGGTTTCCAGAAAACCTAGCCCCACATCGCGCGTGAAGGCGAAGTCGGCATCAATGTCGCCGGTATCAAGCCGGTCATAGAAAATGCCACCCAGACCGCGCGCTTCATCACGGTGGGGCAGGTAGAAATACCGGTCGCACCATTCCTTGAAGCGTGGGTAATATTCCGGGTCATGCTTTTCGCATGCCAGGCGGAAACCGTCATGGAAACGGGCGGCGTCACTCATGGCCTCGGCGCTTTCGGGGAACATGGGCGTAATGTCGCCGCCGCCGCCAAACCATCCCTGCGTCGTGACGATCATGCGGGTATTGAAATGGGCGGCGGGCACCAGCGGGCTGCACATATGGGCGACAAGGCTTATGCCCGTGGCGAAGAAACGCGGATCTTCCGCAGCGCCAGGGATCGAGTCGCGAAAGCCGGGACTGAATTCCCCGCTGACGGTGGAAACGTTGACCCCCACCTTTTCAAACACGCGCCCGCGCATGAGGCTGATCACCCCGCCGCCGCCGGGCGTGCCGTCATCATTCGTGCGGTTCCATGGCGTGCGTTCGAAACGGCCGGGCGCATCCTTGCCCGGCAGGGTCGGGCTGCCCTGTGCCACGGCGTCGTCCTCGATCTTTTCGAAGGCGTTACATATCCGGTCACGCAGGTTTTCAAACCAGGCCCGGGCCGTGTCCTTCAGTCCATCGTGGACAACTGGGGTGCGGGATGTTGTCATGGTTGTATCGTTCTGCCCGTTCTGGTCATTCGCAATGGGTATTACGGGTGCCCGTTTGTTCCGCTTATTGCAAGACGGGCGATTGCAAGACCCGTTACGCAACCGCTAGGAAGGGGACACACTTTTGGCGGGAACGCAAAAAGGAACACGTAATTGCGGCGGGAACGTAGCGGACATGCATGAACGGGGTCATCAGCAGGGCAATGCGCCATCTGCGCGTAATTTGTTGCGACGTGGCATGCTGCTGGCCTGCCTTGTCATCCCGGCATCCATGGCAGGTGGCGGGGCAATGGCGCAGGCGCATGACTATCGTGAACCGCCCCGGCAGGACTGGAGCTTCGCCGGGCCGCTGGGCCATTTCGACATGGCGTCGGTCCAGCGCGGCTATACCGTTTACGCGCAGGTCTGTTCCGCCTGTCATGGCATGAAATCGGTCACCTATGGTGATCTTGCGGGACTGGGCCTGAAGGATGCGGACATCAACGCCATAGCGGGCGCGCACCGCGTCCCGGCGGGGGTGGACGCCAGTGGCCACCCGGTCACGCGGCCGGCCAACATGGATGACCATCTGCTGTCGCCATATCCCGACGCGCATACGGCCGCCGCGGCCAATCACGGCGTCGCCCCGCCGGACCAGTCACGGCTGGCGGTGGTGCATCCCGGCGGCGTGGACCGGATCTATGCCTTCCTGACCGGTTACGGACAGACGCCGCCACCCGGCACGGTCGTGCCGTCGGGGCTGTTCTACAACCCCTATGCCGCGAACGGGCAGATCGCCATGCCGCCGCCGCTGTATGATGGCGCGATCACCTATCCCGACGGGACGCCCGCAACCGTGGCGCAGCAGGCGCGTGATGTCACCACCTTCCTGGCATGGGCGGCCAGCCCGCATCTGGTGGAACGCCACCGTACGGGTGTCGGGGCTGCCGTGTTCCTGCTGATCCTGCTTATTCTTTCCATCTGCCTGAAACGGAGAACGTGGTCCAATGTCCACTAAGCCTGCCACCGAAGAACAGATCGAGCCGGTCATCGGCCTGATCGGCGGTTCCGGCCTGTATGATATCGAAGGTCTTGAAGACAAGGAATGGCGCACGGTCGAAACCCCGTGGGGCAAGCCGTCCGACCAGTTGCTGTTCGGCAGGCTTGATGGCGTGCGCTGCGTGTTCCTGCCGCGTCATGGCCGGGGTCATCCGCTACCGCCCTCGCGCCTGAACTACCGCGCCAACATCGACGCGCTGAAGCGTTCGGGCGTGACCGATATCGTGTCGCTTTCGGCTGTCGGTTCACTGAAGGAAGAATTGCCGCCGGGCCATTTCGTGGTGATCGACCAGTTCATCGACCGTTCGTTTGCACGTGAAAAGAGCTTTTTCGACACCGGCTGCGTGGCCCATGTCGGCATGGCCGACCCGCTGTGCCCGCGTATTGGCGACGTGCTGGAAGGTCAGTGCCGGGAACTGGGGCTGGATGTGACCCGTGGCGGCACGTATCTGGTCATGGAGGGGCCGCAGTTTTCCACCCGCGCCGAAAGCAACCTGTACCGTTCATGGGACTGTTCCGTGGTGGGCATGACCAACATGCCCGAAGCCAAGCTGGCCCGCGAAGCCGAGATCTGTTACGCCACCGTCGCCATGGTCACGGATTACGATTGCTGGCACGACGATCATGACAGCGTGACGGTGGATGCCGTGGTCAAGGTCATGCAGGAAAACGCCAGTCGTGCCCGCGCCCTTGTCCGTTCGGTCATCCCGAAGCTGGGTGCGAAGCGTGGCCCCTGTTACGCGGGATGTGACCGCGCGCTGGAACACGCCATCATCACGGTACCCGACAAACGCGACCCGGCCCTGCTGAAGAAGCTGGAAGCCGTTGCGGGTCGCGTGCTGAACCGGGTCTGACCTGAAAAAGTCATAAAAGCCTTCAGGTGCCGCCTTTTTCCAAAAAGCTGTACCAGGAACGTTTATCTTTTGAAGAAGCGCCCATGCCGGAAGGCATGGGCGTTTTTTTATGCGGGCTGTATTACAGCCAGTGTTCAAAAAAGCTCAGCGTGCGCTGCATGGCCAGCGTGGCGGCCGCTTCGTTATAGGAAGGGCGATCGGTGCAGCCGAAGCCGTGATCGGCCCCTTCATACGTGAAAATCTCGATATCTTCATGTGCGGCACGGATGGCGTCCACCTCATCGGCGGGGATATGCGCGTCGTCCGCGCCGAAATGCAGTTGTACCGGGCAGTTGGGTACCTGGTTGCGGGTCTGGGCAATGCCGCCGCCATACCATGCCACCGCCGCCGCGAACGCTTTGGTATGGCACGCCGCCTCCCATGCCAGCTTCCCGCCCCAGCAGAAGCCGACAATCCCCTTCTTTTCCGTTGGTAGCATCTCCGCCGCCGCGACAAGGTCCTTCAGCGTATCGGCCTGTGCAATCTCGCTGCGCAGTTTCAGGCCTTCGTGCATGCCGGCATCGTCATAGGGCAGGATGGCGTCGCGCTTCACACGGTCAAACAGGGCTGGCGCAATCGCCTGATAGCCTTCTGCCGCAAGGGAATCGCATACGGCGCGGATATAGGGCGTGATCCCGAATATTTCCTGCACCACCACAACGCAGCGCGCGGCATCCGGCCGGCCAGCCCGGTAGGCGGAAAACGTGTGTCCGTCCGCCGCTGTAACGGTGATGACTGCGCCCATGCCTTTACTCCATTCGTTCCTTCGTTGCCCGCCACACAATGATGCCGTGCCCTTCCGCGTCAATATGAAACCCGCGTGATGAGACGGTTTATGAGAATTTTTCCCTGTTGTCCCGGTCTGGAACGGGGCAGGCGCCGGTGTTCTGGCAGTGCCCCGAACGGCTGCCGGGAATCGGTGCGCGCATTCATCATGCGCTGGGGTGACGGCTGGGCTTCCACTTTTGACGGGGTTGGATTGTTTCTTTTAACTATTTGATATTAAACAACAAAGTTTCGATATCCCGCTTTGTTGTCTTCGGGGTGCGAATTATGCGCACCTGGTCTCGTCCCGCTTCTTGACACCTGTCGGGGGGCTTCCTATCTGGTTCTTAGCACTCTCATGAGGGGAGTGCTAACGCGATGCGGCCTGGCGCGCGCGCCAACCGGTGGCGTTGCTTGATTCAAGGGCGTTACCTTTTAAGAGATTTGGAGCGATCCATGACGAAATTTCGTCCCCTGCATGACCGTGTGGTCGTCCGTCGCCTCAAGAGCGAGGAAAAAACGGCAGGTGGTATCATCATCCCTGAGACCGCCAAGGAAAAGCCGATGGAAGGCGAGGTGATCTCGGTGGGCGCAGGTGCCCGTAACGAACAGGGGCAGATTGTTCCCCTCGACGTGAAGGCGGGTGACCGCGTCCTGTTCGGCAAGTGGTCGGGCACGGAAGTGACGATCGACGGTGAAGAACTGCTGATCATGAAGGAAAGCGACATCATGGGCGTGGTCGCCTGACCCACCCGGCGCTTTCCTGACCGAGTAACCTTTTAAACTTTCCATATCGGAGAAGAAGAAAATGGCAGCCAAGGACGTAAAGTTCGGCGGTGAAGCCCGCCAGCGCATGCTGCGTGGCGTGGACATTCTTGCAGACGCGGTAAAGGTGACGCTGGGCCCGAAGGGTCGCAACGTTGTCCTGGACAAGAGCTTCGGCGCACCGCGCATCACTAAGGACGGTGTCTCCGTCGCCAAGGAAATCGAACTGGCCGACAAGTTCGAGAACATGGGCGCGCAGATGGTCCGTGAGGTCGCATCCAAGACCAACGACATCGCAGGCGACGGCACCACCACGGCGACCGTGCTGGCGCAGGCCATCGTGCGTGAAGGTGCCAAGGCTGTTGCCGCCGGCATGAACCCGATGGACCTCAAGCGCGGCATCGACAAGGCCGTTGGCGTTGTCATTGAAGAGCTGAAGAAGAACGCGAAGAAGATCACGACCCCGGCCGAGACGGCACAGGTCGGCACGATTTCCGCCAATGGCGAAAAGGAAATCGGCGAGATGATCTCGCAGGCCATGCAGAAGGTCGGCTCCGAAGGCGTCATCACGGTGGAAGAGGCCAAGGGCCTGCACACCGAGCTGGACGTGGTCGAGGGCATGCAGTTCGACCGTGGCTACATCTCCCCGTATTTCGTGACGAATGCGGAAAAGATGACCGTCGATCTGGACAGCCCCTACATCCTGATCCACGAAAAGAAGCTGTCCTCGCTGCAGCCGATCCTGCCGCTGCTTGAAGCGGTCGTGCAGTCCGGCCGTCCGCTGCTGATCATTGCGGAAGATGTTGATGGCGAAGCGCTGGCGACCCTGGTGGTCAACAAGCTGCGTGGTGGCCTGAAGATCGCCGCCGTCAAGGCGCCGGGCTTCGGTGACCGTCGCAAGGCCATGCTGGAAGACATCGCGATTCTGACCGGTGGCCAGGTCATCAGCGAAGACCTCGGCATCAAGCTGGAAAGCGTTACGCTGGACATGCTGGGCACCGCGAAGAAGGTGCACATCGACAAGGAAAACACCACCATTGTCGAAGGCGCTGGCAACACGGACGGCATCAAGGGCCGTTGCAGCCAGATCCGCGCGCAGATCGAGGAAACCACCTCCGACTACGACCGTGAAAAGCTGCAGGAACGCCTGGCGAAGCTGGCAGGCGGCGTTGCCGTGATCCGCGTCGGTGGCTCCACCGAGATCGAGGTGAAGGAACGCAAGGACCGCGTTGACGACGCCCTGCACGCGACCCGTGCGGCGGTTGAGGAAGGCATCGTCCCCGGTGGTGGCACGGCACTGGCCCGCGCATCGACCAAGCTGGGTGGCCTGCACTTCCATAACGACGACCAGCGCGTCGGTGCGGACATCATCCGCAAGGCCCTGCAGGCTCCGCTGCGCCAGATCGCCCACAATGCGGGTGAAGATGGAGCGGTCATCGCCGGCAAGGTTCTGGAAAACGACACCTACACCTATGGTTTCGATGCCCAGATCGGCGACTACAAGGACCTGGTGGAAGCCGGCATCATCGATCCGATGAAGGTTGTCCGCACGGCGCTGCAGGATGCGGCATCGGTTGCCGGCCTGCTGATCACCACCGAAGCGATGGTGGCCGAGCGTCCGGAAAAGAAGGCCCCCGCAATGCCGGAAGGTGGCATGGGTGGTATGGGCGGCATGGGCGGTATGGATTTCTGATCCGGCCGGGCATGTCATGGTCCCCGCGCATGCGGGGGCCAGCGCCACGAAAAAAGGGGGAAGGGCCAGTGGTCCTTCCCCCTTTTTTTCGTACACATGGCTGGGATGTGCGCACCGGGCATGTCAGGATGATTTGACACGGGCGGTCATTTCATGCTGCCCCTAGTGAGCACGAACGACGTGAAAGTGGCAGGGTGTTTTCCGGATGCCCCGTTTTTTTCATGGCCGTAAAGGCACGCGCCCGGATTGCCGGTATTAGGACCGGCAAGGATGGCGCTGGAGAAGAGACTGGCTATGGCTACCGGAAAAGTAAAATGGTTCAACGCAACCAAGGGTTTTGGCTTCATCATGCCTGATGATGGCGGCAAGGACGTGTTTGTGCACATCACCGCGGTGCAGGCCGCCGGCCTGCGTGGCCTGAACGAGGATCAGGCTGTCAGCTACGACATCGCCATGGAACGTGGCAAGGCCGCCGCGACCAACCTCAAGGCGCTCTGACGCCCTGCCCCCCGTAGCAGGGCGGCCCAGGGGGGGAGTCATGATCAGGAAAGCTGGTCCACGGATGTATCCTGCGCCTGCAGGAAGGCTGTGATCTCCCTTGCCGCGGCACTCAGGCCAAGGCGGCGGACCGCCACCCCTTCGGGGAAGGCGGACAGAAGGCGTGACGGGGTGCGCCTGTCCAGCAGGACAAATACACCCCTGTCCTGTCGGCTGCGGATCAGGCGCCCGAACGCCTGGCGCAGGCGCAGGCGGGCGATCCTGTCGTCATAGCGCCCCGGTGCGCCACCAGACAGGTGAATGCGCCGTTCACGGTGCAGGATATCGGGACGCGGCCACGGCACGCGCTCGAACGCCACCAGGCGCAGGGCATCGCCCGGCACATCCACCCCATCACGCATCGCATCCGTGCCCAGCAGGCAGGCATTGCGCTCGCTGCGCAGGATGTCGACCAGTGTGGCGTTGTCCATCGGGTCCACATGCTGGGCAAACAGTGGCAGGCCCGCGGCCTCCAGCGGGGTTACGATGCGGCGATAGACTTCGCGCAGCCGCGATATGGCGGTAAACAGCCCCAGCGCGCCCCCGTTCGATGCCATGAACAGCGTGCGGTAGGCTCCTGCCAGCGCCGCCGGGTCATCATGCGCCACATCGGTGATGATGAAGGCGCGACTCTGTTTCGCGTAATCAAACGGGCTTGGAAAAGACGACCGGATTGCGGGGGATGGCAGGTGGATCGCGCCCGAACGGGCTTCGGCTGCGTCCCATGCGCGCTCGGCGCTGTCATTCGCCGTATCTTCCCCTGTTTCATCGCGCAATGTGGCTGATGTGACCAGCACGCCATGGGCAGGCGCCGCCAGCACGCTGGCAAACGGAATGGTCGGGTCCAGCCAGTGGCGGTACAGGCCCACATCCCGCTCGCCAGGGTTCTGGCCTTCGCGCCGGTCCATGCGGATATAGTCGATATATTGCGGCGTCTCGCCTTCCGGCGGCGGCGCGCCTGCCTGCATGGTGCCCAGCATGGCGCACCACCCATCCACGCGCGATAGCGCCCGCCTGCGGATCGAGCGGATGGCGGCGGCAATCCGTTCACGCATGGGGGTGTCCAGCCAGTCCGCTTCGGTCTCCAGCGCTTCATCCAGTCGGGCGATCAGGGTTCGCAGCGGTTCGGCCAGCCGTCGCAGGGCGCGTTCCAGTCCCTGTGCTGCCCCATGCAGGGATTCGGGCATGGGGTGCAGGTCGCATTCGCTGTCGCTGCGGCGACCGCCCCCTTCGGGGCTGCCATGCGTGCGGGCCAGCACCTGCTGGCGCAGTTCATGCAGCAGGACTTCCGACGGGTTGGACAGGACGGGTTCATCCGCTTCCACCGGCGCATCGGCAGGGGCTGCCGTCCTGTTGCCGGGGTCAAGGGCGGCAAGGCGGGCGGACCATCCCGGCGCAGGCAGGGCGCGGGCGGCCATCAGCGCCGTATCCAGTGGCGTCTCGATCCGGGGGATATGCACCAGCAGGTCTTCCAGCCTGCGCCGCAATCCGCGCGCGCGCGACCGTGCGCCTTCCGCCCCCAGCAGCCACCGCCGCAGTTCAGCCGCCTCCAGCCCCGACAGTTCCAGGGCGAAGGCGCTGTCGGCGGCATCGGCGATATGGTGGCCCTCATCCATGATGTAGCGGGTGGGGGTGTTGTCCTCGTTATTGGTGTCCGTCCCGTCCATGGCGTGCCATGCCGCCTGTGACATGACCAGCGCATGGTTGGCGATCACCAGATCCGCCGTGCGGGCGCGGCGGATGGAATGTTCGACCATGCACTGCTGGTAATGCGGGCACGCACCGTGGATGCATTCGCCACGCCGGTCGGCAATGCTGCTCAGCAGGCCGCGGCCGAACAGGTCGGCAAACCATCCGGGCAGGTCACCGCCAAACAGGTCGCCATCACGCGTATGCGCCGTCCACAGCGCCACAAGCGCCAGTCCGATGAAGGACGCGTTTCCCGCCTGCCCACGCGAAAGCGCGATATTCACGCTTTCTTCCATGTTCAGCAGGCACAGGTAGTTCTCCCGTCCCTTGCGCACCACCACATGGCTGCGCCGGATGTCCGGGTCGGGATAGACGCGGGCCAGTTCCGATTCGATCTGGCGCTGCAGGTGGCGGGTATAGGTGCTGACCCATACGGCCCCGCCATTGCGCTGCGCCCAGATGGTGGCGGGGGCGACATAGCCAAGGGTCTTGCCCGTGCCCGTGCCTGCTTCCGCCAGCACCATGTGCGGGTCGCCCTGTGTCGTGCGCGGGGCGAAGGCGCGGGCGGCAACGTGGCTGAAGGCTTCCTGTGCCGGGCGGTGCTCCGCCCCTTCGCCAAGGATGGTGCGCAGGTGGGCGCGCGCTTCCTCCCCCGTGACCGGATGGGCTGCGGGGGCGGGACGGGGTGCGGTTTCTTCCCATTTGGGCAGGCGGGTCCAGACCTTCAGCGCCTCGTTGGGCTGGATCATGCCCGCCGGCAGGCCGCCTGTGGGCGGCAGTCCCAGTGCGGCGCAGACTGATGGTCTCCATGCCCACCCGGCGCGGCGCATGCCCCACGCCAGCGCGGCCCTTATGCTGCCTTCGGGTGTATTGCGGCTGGCCGCGATCCGGCGCAGCAGTTCAAACACCAGATCAGGCAGCAGGTTGGCTTCCGGCGCGTCCAGCCTGCTTTCGGCAATGCCAAGTGCCGTTCCCAGACCGCGTGCGGTGGGTGGCACGCTGTGGGCGGGCAGGGTGAAGGCGAACAGTTCCAGCAGGTCCAGCCATGGACTGGGGCGTGGCGGTGGCGGCAGGTCCAGCCTGCGCGCGGTCGCGGGCGCATGGATGACCATGGGGGCTGGCCACTGGGGTAGTTCGCGCCGTATGTCGTCGGCCGACATGGACAGGATTTCCCCGTCCGGGGTCAGCACCGACCATGCGCCGTGCCGGGGAATGAGCGCCGGCGCACTGTCCGGCAGGGGCGGGGTGTCTGGCATGTCGGTAAATGATATAGGGTACGGGCGGACGAATGTCGCCCGTCGTGTGTCATGTCATTATTATTGCTGTACCCCCGGGTGTGGAATAGGATAGATTGACCCGCGCCCTTCCTGTCCATAGCTTGCCGGTCCATGTCAGAACAGCATCGTCCCCTTATTTCGCCCCTCCCCAAATCCTGGCCGTTTGAGGAGGCCGCCAAACTGTCCACGCATGTTGGCGCGCGTGATGTCACGGCCGGGCGGCCCGTCCTGCTGGAAACCGGCTATGGCCCGTCGGGGCTGCCCCATATCGGCACGTTTGGCGAGGTCGCGCGCACGTCCTGGGTGCGTCAGGCATTCACGAAGCTGACTGGCCTGCCCACGCGCCTGCTGGCGTTTTCCGATGACATGGACGCCCTGCGCAAGGTGCCGGACAACGTTCCCAATCAGGATATGCTGCGCCAGTATATTGGCAAGCCGCTGTCGCGCGTGCCTGATCCCTTTGGCACGCATGAATCCTTTGCCGCGCACAACAATGCCCGCCTGCGCTCCTTCCTTGACGGGTTCGGGTTTGAATACGAATTCGCATCCTCCACGCAGTATTACGAAGGTGGCCGTTTTGATGCGGCCCTGAAGCGCGTGCTGGAGGTGCATGACAAGATTGTGGCCGTGATCGCCCCCACGCTGGGTGAGGAACGCCGCGCCACCTATTCCCCCGTCCTGCCCATCCACCCGCGCACCGGTCAGGTCATGCAGGTGAAGATGGACGCCATTGACCCCGTGGCGGGCACGGTGCGCTGGACTGATGAAGACGGTGAGACGTTCGAGACCCCGGTTACCGGTGGCCATGCCAAGATGCAGTGGAAAGCGGACTGGGCCATGCGCTGGTATGCGCTGGGTGTTGATTACGAAATGTCGGGCAAGGACCTGATCGACAGCGTGCGCCTGTCGGGCAGAATCTGCCGTATCCTGGGCGGCCAGCCGCCTGCGGGCCTGACATACGAACTGTTCCTTGACCAGAACGGGCAGAAGATTTCCAAGTCCAAGGGCAACGGGATTTCGGTCGAGGAATGGCTGCGCTACGCCCCGGCGGAAAGCCTCGGGCAGTACATGTTCAATGCGCCACAGCGCGCCAAGCGCCTGTTCTTTGACGTGATCCCGAAGGCGACGGACGAATATCTGGCCCATGTGGCCAAGGCAAAGACGCTGGCGGCGGAAGATCCCGCCCTGCTGACCAACCCGGCATGGTTCATCCACAAGGGGGAAATCCCGGCGGATGCAGGCAGCCCGGTCACGTTTGGCATGCTGCTCAACCTCGCCTCCGTCGCCAATGCCGAGACGCCGGACGTGCTGTGGAAGTTCATCCAGCGTTATGATGCGAAGGCCACCCCCGAAAGCTGCCCCATGCTGGCGCGGCTGGTGGATCATGCCATCGTCTATTACGCCGACTTTGTCCGCCCGACGAAGCACTACCGTGCGCCCGACGCGCATGAACGCACGGCGCTGGCGGCCCTGGCCGAAGCCCTGCGTGGGCTGGAAGGGGAGGATGTGTCCCCCGATACCTGCCAGAACCTTGTGTTCGAGATCGGCAAGACCCACGGTTTCGAACCGCTGCGGGCGTGGTTCGGCTGTCTGTATGAAGTGCTGCTGGGGCAGAAAGAGGGGCCGCGTTTCGGGATTTTCGTGGCGCTGTACGGGATTGCGGAAACCGTGGCCCTGATCGGGGCGGCGTTGACCCGTAGCGAAGGGACCGTGGCCTAAGGGCCAGCCCATGTCCGACCGTTCGTTGCACGATCCCCCCCCGCCACAGGCCGGGGACGACAATGCGACCGGGGGAAGCGTGCCGCCACCGCCAAGGCACCCGTTGCTGCGGCACCTGCCACATGTGCTGGGCCTGCTGCTGCTTATCGGCGCCGTGGTGGTGGTGCAGCGCGAGGTGCGCCACCTGCACTGGCGCGACATCAGCCACGCGCTGGCCGCCATCCCGGTGGGTACATTATGGGCCGGGGCGGGGTTTACACTGCTGTCCTACCTTGTCCTGTCCTTCTATGACTGGCTTGCGGTGCGGCAGGTGGGGTGCCCGCTTGGGTTCAGGCGCACGGCGTTTGCCGCGTTCTGTTCCTATGTGCTGTCGCACAACCTTGGCTTTTCCGCCATTTCCGGTGCGGCGGTCCGTTTCAGGCTGTATGGCAACTGGGGGCTGAAGCCGTTCCAGATCGCGCAGATCATCGCCTTCTGCTCGGCCACCTACCTGCTGGGGGCGGCGGTGCTGATTGGCAGTGTGCTGGTGCTGGAACCCGGTACGGTGCCCTTTGTGGGTCATATGCTGCCCGGCTTCCTCATGCGGCTGGTGGGGATCGTGCTGTGGGGCGGGGTCATCGCCTATGTCGTCATGGGCCGTTATGTGAACGAAATCCGGCTGTGGCGGTGGCAGATCACCTTTCCCTCCTCGGGTATGGCGATCATGCAGACGCTTGTCGCAACGCTGGAGGTCGCGGCCACTGCGGCCATTGCCTATACCTTCCTGCCGGTGGCGCCCGGTCTGGATTACGGCACGTTCCTTTCCATCTATATTGCGTCCTACACGGCGGGCCTTGTGGCCAGTGTGCCCGGTGGCCTTGGTGTCTTTGATGGCGCGATGATGTTCGCGCTGGGGCCTTATGTGCCCGCGACCCGCATCGTGACGGCCATCCTTATTTTTCGCCTGTTCTATTACATCGTGCCGCTGTTCGTGGCGGGGATCATGTTCGCTGCCCACGAACTGTTCCTGCGCGGGGATGCAGCCCTGTCGCGCAAGGTGGGCGCGCGCAGCCCGGTGCGGGGACCGCGCATGGGGCGCCCCAGCCAGGTCATACGCGAAAGCGAGGCCGATTTTTCCGTGGCGGTGGCAACCGGCGCAGTCTCGCTGTGTGGCGGGCTGCTGCTGGCGCTAACCCTGCTGGACCCGGAAAACTGGCTGAATACGGGGCGCATGCAGCCCCTGTTCGCGACGGTGGGGGATTACCTGCTGTCACTGATCGGGGTGGTGCTGATCGGCCTTGGCATCGGTTTGTCGCAGCGTGTGACGCTGGCGTGGAAGGCCACGATGGTACTGCTGGCGGGGGCGTGCGGGCTGACGCTGCTGCGCGGATCGCCCATGGCGGTGCCGGGGCTGCTCATGCTGGTCTGCATTCTGATCGCGCCATTCCGCGGGTCGTATTACCGCCATGCCCGGATCATGAGCGAACCACTTTCTTCCAACACCATCGTGTCGCTGGTACTGCTGATCAGTTCCATCGTGATTCTGGTCATGGCGGGACCGCATGATTCCGCAGGTGGCAGCTGGTGGGAAATCATGCTGTTCGCCACGCGTCCCGGCATCGCGCAGTGGACGCTGGGGCTTGCGGTCATGCTGGCGCTGGTCACGATCGTGCGGCTGGTCCGGCCGGGTCGTATTCACGTCATGCCATGGAATGCCCAGACGCAGGCCCTGTATCACAGCTTTGATCATTCGCTGGATGGGCTGGGACAGATGACACCGGTGCCGGTGGGGCTGATACCGGGCGCGCGCAGGCGCGCCCTTCTGCCGTTTGTCCGGCTGGGGCCTTATCTGGTCGGGCTGGGTGACCCGGCAGGGAAGGCGGATGACTGCACATCCGCCATATGGTGGTTGCGTGACCTTGCACTGCAGGAAGGGCGCCAGCCGGTTTTCTGGCATGTCGGGATCAGCCTGCTGCCGGTCTATAACGAACTGGGCCTGACACCGTGGCCCCTGACGGAAGAGGGGCATCCAACCCATCCCGGCTACCTGTGTGCCGCGGCGGAGGACCTGACCATGGTCCGCAGCCTGATGCGTCCGTCATTCCATGTTCTATCCCAGACGGGACAATAAGGGCATGCGGGGGCCGTGTGGCAGGAGGGGGCGGTCATGACCAGCCATGCGGGATTATTACTGACCCATTTTTCCACCGTGGTGGGGCTGCCCAGCCTGTCCGGTGCCTTCCTCATGGCATTTCCGGCGCTGTTTTCCATTGTCAATCCGCTGGGGGCCGCGCTGATTTTCGCGCAGGTCACGGCAGGACATGACCGGCGTACCTGCATGGCGCTGGCACGGCAGGTGGCGTTCTATTCCGCAATGCTCATGCTGGCCTCGATCTGGATCGGCGGGCTGGTTCTTTCATTTTTTGGCATCACCATCGATGCCCTGCGTATCGCGGGTGGGCTGGTTGTGGCGGTGCGGGCATGGTCCCTGCTGCAGGCCCCTGAAACGGAAGAAGCCCGCAAGCAGGCACAGGCCAGTCAGGGCAGTAATGCGCCGGCCAGCAGCAACATGATGGGGCAGGCATTCTTTCCCCTGACCATGCCCTTTACCGTGGGGCCTGGAACGATTGCGGTCGCCATTGCGCTGGGGTCGGAAGGGCCGCCGGGCGGGCACCACATTGTTTTCTATGGTGTGCTGTCACTGGCCGCCATGCTGGTGGCCGCGATCGTATGGGCCGCCTATACCTATGCCGATCAGCTTCTGTGCCTGCTGGGCACGACCGGCACGCGGATTGTCTCGCGTCTTGCCGCACTGATCCTGCTGTCCATTGGCGTGCAGATCCTGATTACCGGCATACAGGGCGTGATCCTGTCCAGCGCGCGGGCCGTCCTGCTTATGGCTGGCTGAAGGCAGGGGATAACGGCGGGATGTCCGGCAGGTCATTACCCGCCAGTATGGCCCGCACGCAGGCCCGCAGCGCAGGCAGCACATCAGCGCCAAACCGGGGTGTGCGCCGTTCCCATGCCCCTGTGCGCCATGATGGGTGGGGCAGGGGGAAATACCTGGGCAGGTAACGCCGGAAATCAAGGCAGCGGTCACTGACGCGTCCCTTGCCCAGGATATGCAGCTGGGCATAGGATCCGACCACCAGTGTCAGCCTGATATCGGGCATCTGCGCCATGATGCGCGCGCGCCATTGCGGTGCGCATTCGGGCCGGGGTGGACAGTCACCACCCTTTGGCAACCTGCCTGGATAACACAGCCCCATGGGAACCAGTGCGACACGGCTGGAATCATAAAACGTGGCCCGGTCGATTCCCATCCAGCCACGCAGCCTGTCACCTGATGCATCGTTGAAGGACTGCCCTGTTTCATGCACGCGCGTGCCGGGGGCCTGGCTTGCGATCAGTAGCCGCGCCGTGCGCGAGACATGCAGCACCGGACGCGGTCCAAGCGGCAGGTGGGCGGCACAGGTCTGGCACGCGCGGATGGCATCGAGAAGGTCTTCCAGTGTTTCGGCCATGGCCCAGCTTTACGCTTCCAGCAGGTCGCGTGTCCATGCCGGTACGGTGCGTGTGGCAGGGCCTGCAATGGCCTGGTCAAAGGCGGAGGGACCGGGCGGGATTTCCAGGTTGAACAGCATCGTATCCGCATGTCCGGCCACGCTGTCCACAAAACCGGCGGCAGGGTAGACCACGCCGGACGTACCGATGGCGACGAACAGGTCACATGCCGCCAGATGCCGGGCAATCGTCTCCATATGGTAGGGTATTTCCCCAAACCAGACGATGTCAGGCCGTAATGTCGGCTGACCGCAGTCAGGACACGGCGTATCGGGGAAACAGTCCGTGCGCCATACCGGGGTCGCGCCGCAGGCGGTGCAGCGCAGGCGCAGCAGTTCACCATGCATGTGAATGACGTTGTGGCTGCCGGCGCGTTCATGCAGATCATCGATATTCTGGGTGACGATGGTGATATGCCCGTCCCAGCGTCCTTCCCGTCCCGCGCGTTCCAGTTCCGCCAGCGCCAGATGGGCGGCATTGGGATGGACGGTGGGCAAACGGGCCCGCAGGTCGTTGTAGAAACGGTCCACCCGCAGGGGATCACGCTGGAAGCCCTGTGGTGTGCAGATATCCTCGATCCGTTCATGGTTCCACAGGCCGTCCGCGCCCCGGAAGGTCTGTAATCCCGATTCCTGGCTTATGCCCGCCCCGGTCAGGGCCACGATACGCTGCATGATGACATTTTCCCTGTCGGTTGCCCGACCCAGTGTGGGGGATTGCCGTACATAAGAAAACCGCCATGGGCGGAACCCATGGCGGTTTTCAGTCACTGTATCAGGAGAAGGTGGCCCCCGGTGGGGGACCACCCATCCGCCTTACTGTGCGGCGTCCTGACCGGTGTGCGTCTGCGGAGCAAACGTCCAGCCCGAGCCGTAAGGCTGCGGCAGGAAGACCGACCAGCCGCTGCTCATGCTGTTCCAGCCAGAGCTGGAAACCGGCGCGCCCGTGTCGCGCAGCTTGGTGACATCCGCGGCCGTAACGGTGCCGGGTGCCTTGTTGCCCCAGCTGGTACGGATGAAGTTGACCACATCAGCAATCTGCTGGGCGGACAGCGAACTGCTGTAACCCGGCATTGCCACTGCGGACGGTGCCCAGTTGCTTGGCGGCAGCACGCCACCATGCGCAATCACGTTCACCAGCGAGGTCGGGTTCTCGGTCACGACGACCGGGTTGCCAGCCAGCGGCGGGAACATGCGGGCCACGCCACCACCGTCGTTACGGTGACAGATGGCGCATTCCTTCACATACGTGTCGGCGCCCGGAACGCTGGCGGTGTTACCCGAAGCCAGCATGTTCGCGGTGGACGCGTCATAGGTGTAGTTGCCCTGTGACGGCGGCACCGGCGGCAGGCTCTTCAGGTACTTCGCGATGGCGTGCAGGTCGTCATCGGTGAAGTACTGGGTGCTCCATGCCACCACATCGCCCATGCCACCGAATACGGCGGAATGATCGATACGACCGGATTTGAGGAAGGTGTAGATGTCATCCTCGGACCAGCGGCCCAGACCAACGACAGGGTCGTTGCGCAGGCTCGGCGCAACCCAGTTGTCGATCGGTGCGCCACCGGACAGGAAGTCAGGTCCACCAGCTGCGTCCAGCGCCTTTTCCTGCATGGCGAAGCCACGCGGGGTATGACACGCACCGCAATGCCCGGGGCCGGTAACCAGATAATCGCCACGTGCGATCTGCGCATCCGTGCCCGGCGCCGGCGTGAAGTCCTTCGGCGAAGGCGAGAACATCATGCGCCAGATGCCCAGCGGCCAGCGCATGGACATGGGCCAGGAAATGTCCGGCTGCTTGTCCGGCTGTGCGACCGGCTTCACCCCGTGCATGAAGTACGCATACAGCGCCTGCATGTCTTCCTTCGTCATACGCGAGAAGGAGGGATACGGCATGGCCGGATACAGCGTGGAGCCGTCCTTGCGGATACCATGGCGCACGGCTTCGTCGAATTCGGCGAAGGTGTAGCGGCCGATACCGTAGGTCGGGTCCGGTGTGATGTTCGTGGAGTAGATCGTACCGATCGGGCTCTTGATTTCAAGCCCGCCTGCGTACGACTGTCCATGGAGAGCAGTATGACATGCTACGCAGTCACCCAGTCGCGCGACATATGCCCCCTTCTGGACCAGCGCGGAGTCAGCATCTGGCGTCTGTGCCAATGCCGTCCCTGCCAGCAGACTAAACGCTGCCGCGCTGAATGTCACCTTAAGTCTGTTGATCATTATGTTCACCATCATGCGTCGCGTTGATGCGAAAAATTGTCAAAACCGGGAGATTACGGCAGCTGCTCGGGGATACCGTCAGCGTTCTTCCGGGCATCAACTTCCCTCTGATAGGTCTCGTTCGCACGCTTGATCAGGAACTGGCGAATGTCCTCAATCTCGGTGGGGTTCATGTTACCGTCGAAGCGATCCATACCGTAGGCGGTAAGCGCGCCGCGGCCGACGACATTGTAGAACGCATCGTCGTGACGGATGGACCCGGACCAGCGCAGGTCAGGCAGTACACCACCACCTTCTGCGTTATCGCCATGACAGGCGGCGCAATAGGTCTGGAACTGGAAGTAACCGTTGTCGGTACGCTTGCTGTCGAACTGTGCCGGCGGCTTGACGGGCAGGAAGCCCTGGTCATTCTGTTTGGGCAGCGGGCCGGACTTGCCATCGAGCGAGAAGGCAATGATGCGCGAGTGGTTGACGGTCCAGCCGCTGGTACGGGCCAGGCCACCAAGGAAGAACGGATAGATGCCGCCCCAGCCCACTTCAACCGCAACATACTGCTTGCCATTGGCAAGGTAGGTCACAGGCGGTGCGATGATGC
Source organism: Komagataeibacter ossonobensis (assembly GCF_057359305.1). Taxonomy (NCBI): domain Bacteria; kingdom Pseudomonadati; phylum Pseudomonadota; class Alphaproteobacteria; order Acetobacterales; family Acetobacteraceae; genus Komagataeibacter; species Komagataeibacter ossonobensis. The sequence continues at coordinate 412,512 of NZ_JBXAYQ010000001.1, forward strand.
CGCTGTCTGCCGCGAAGTGGAACAGGTCGGAACCGTTCGTCGCGTCATAGGCATGGAATTCGCCTGTTGCCAGACCCTGGAACAGCAGGTCGCCGCCGGTTGCCAGGATACCGCCGTTCCACGGCCCCTTGTGCTCCACACGCCATGCTTCAGCCTGCTTCTGGGGATCCCAGGCCAGGATGTAGCCCTTCAGGTCCTTCACGAAGGCCTGCTTGGCTTCCGGGGAGTCGGGAATACCGACCTTGTTCATGTCCAGACCAAGGTTCCAGCTGTCGGGATGCGGCGTGAAGCCACCGACCTGGTTGGTGTACAGGAACGGAACCTGCTGTGCCGGAATATAGACCAGCCCGGTCTTGGGGCTGAACGCCATGGCCGCGAAGTTATGGCCGCCAAGGTCACCCGGAATGCCGTACCAGTCCTTGCCCGTAAGAGTGTAGAGCGCATCGGGGTTGTAGATCGGACGACCGGTCTTGGGATCAAGGCCGCTGGCCCAGTTCACATAGACGTAGTTCTTGCCCGAGATGAACTCACCGGTCTTCGCATCGATGATATAGAAGAAGCCGTTCTTCGGAGCATGAACGATGACGTGGCGGGTTTCACCATTGATCGGCAGGTCAAGCGTCATGATCTGCTGGACCGAGGTGAAGTCCCACTGGTCCATCGGCGTTTCCTGGAAATGCCAGACGTACTCGCCGGTTTCCGGCTTCAGTGCGACGATGCTGCCCAGGAACAGGTTGTCGCCCTTGCCTTCGGAACGGTACTTGTAGTTCCACGGCGAACCGTTGCCGACACCCAGATAGACCAGGTCGGCCACGGGGTCATACACGATGGAATCCCATACCGTGCCGCCGCCACCCTGACGGGTCCAGGCGCCGGTCGGGCTCCAGGTCTGATAGGCCTTGTTCATCAGCACGCTGTCGGATGCAGCGTGGTCCGGTTCGTTCTTGGGGTTCGGAACCGTGAAGAAGCGCCAGTCGACCTTGCCGGTTTCCGCATCGAACGCCGTGACGAAGCCACGGGCGCCGAACTCGGAACCACCGTTACCGATGATCACGCGGCCCTTGGCGATACGGGGTGCGCCGTCAACCGTATAGGAACGCTGCTTGCCCAGTTCCGCTTCGGGCGGAATGGTGTTGACGCTCCAGACCAGCTTGCCGGTCTTGGCGTCCAGCGCGATCAGGCGGCCGTCGAACGTGCCGAAATAGACCTTGCCATTCCAGTATGCCGCGCCACGGTTGACCGTGTCACAGCAGCCCTTGTCGGCAATGTTGCCGGGCACGCGCGGGTCATAGGACCACAGCAGCTTGCCGGTTGCGGCGTCGACGGCTTTCATCATGCTCCAGTTGGTGGTGGCGTACATGACGCCATCAACAACCAGGGGCGTGCCTTCCTGACCACGGTTGGTATCAAGGTCCAGATACCAGGCCAGCTTCAGGTTACCGACATTGGAACGGTTGATCTGATCCAGCGGGCTGTAGCGCTGTTCAGAATAGGTGCGGCCATAGGTCATCCAGTTGCCGGGGTGATCATCGGCATGGATGATCGCTTCCCCCGTGGCGCCCTGCCCGTCATCTGCGGATGCCATGGTGGCATACCCGGAGATGAGAGCCGCACATATCGTTCCGGCTGTAAGCGTTCTGCTCAGAGAACGTCTTTTTCCGAAAACGGCAGAAATCATATGTGATGTCCTCAGAAAACTAACGGTTTCGAATTCAGGATGCCGCCGCTGCAACTTTCTGCCTGGAGCCGCTTTCTGAATGTATCCGGCAAAAAAGCACGCCAGCGCTTCTTTTCCGGCCAGACAGGAAACCGGCTTCAGGCAGCAAAGACAAAGCAGGTGGTCCGTTTCATCCGAACATACTGAGGCTAGCACGTCCGTCTTCTGACATTTTAGTGTTCAGCCTCACTAAAACGTGAACATACTGTCTCAGAAGCAATGAAACGGATAGTTCGGAATCCTTCAGATTTTCCTAAAATCTGTTGATATTTCAGGAAGAATGACAAGGTGTGTCTGTTGGTCGCGTGCAGGTGGTTCACAATTATTGATAAGAAAAATATTTTTATTATTCACAAATGTAATAGATGCCGGGCCATGCAGGACTCCTGTTTTCAGCCATGTCGGGCGTCCGGAACAGAGAATCAGAACTATAACGGATAATGTTCCAGCGGTTCATAAAACGGCCCATCGGCATGGCGTATGGACTGGAACAGGGTGAAATGCCCGATCGTCTGTGCTTCCGTCGGGGGAACGGTGGTCGCAAGCCAGCGCTGCCGACGGTCCTGGTCTGGGCGCTGCATCTGGCCGACAGTGACATGCGGGGTAAAATGGCGGCTGTTCCGCTCGGCCCCGGTCGGGATCGCGCGGTTCAGGCTCTTGCGCACCTTCTCACGCAGCGCGGTCAGGGCATCGTCGGGCGTGCAGCCAATCCACAATGTGTCCGGCCCATTCGGCCGGGCAGAGGTGAACAGTCCCGTACCACCCAGTCGCAGGACAGGCGGCGTGGCGTGGATGGCGGACAGGGCGTGATGGATTTCCTCGTGCAGGTGGGGATGGGTAACCTCCCCGATGAAATGCAGCGTGAGGTGGTAGGATTCCGGCGGTCGCCACGTAACATCCGGTAGGCCGCCACGTAATTCGCCTATCGCATGAAGCGACGGAAGCGGGAGTTCAAGACCAACAAAAAGACGCATGACGAATACCTGTGGACAAGGGAAAAAGGCATATGCCGTGATGAGCGGTGTACAGTATATATAAGGTGATGTACCCGCGGCATGTTTGCCGTATTGTAATGTATTGGACACGCTCCCGATCTTGAACGTGTTCTAACATAGTCCCACATGCTGGAAGAGGCACGTCAGTCAAGACGTGGAGGAAGGAAACACAATGGCTTTTGGCCCTGATTCGCGGAGTTTCATCCGCCCCGCCGCTGATAGTGCCGCAGGTTCCGTTGATATGGGCCTGCGTGCCTATATGCTGCGGGTCTATAACTGGATGGCATCCGGACTGGTCCTGACCGGACTGGTTGCCTATCTGATCGCAAATACCAGCCTGCAGGCCCTGTTCTACCAGCATGTGCCCACCCCGATGGGCATGGCGCTGAAACCAACGGCGCTGTCCATGCTGGCCATGATTGCCCCGCTGGGTTTTGTGCTGGTCATGTCGTTCGGCGTGAACCGGCTGTCCACGCAGGCGGTGCAGACCCTGTTCTGGCTGTTCTGTGGCGTGATGGGTGCCAGCATGTCCAACATCTTCCTGGTGTTTACCGGGGTGTCGGTGACGCGGGTGTTCTTCATTACCGCCGCGACATTCTGCACCATGTCGATCTGGGGTTACACGACTCGTACCGATCTCAGTCGCTTCGGCTCTTTCCTGATGATGGGGCTGTTCGGTCTGATCATTGCAGGCGTGGTGAACATGTTCCTGCACAGCCCGGGTCTGTATTTTGTCTACAGCGCCGTGGGTGTGCTGCTGTTTGTTGGCCTGACCATGTTCGATACGCAGCAGATCAAGGCGAATTACCAGCAGTTCGCCTATTACGAGGGGCCGGAGCAGGCGGCGAAGCGGTCGGTCTATGACGCGCTGAACCTTTACCTGAACTTCATCAACCTGTTCCAGTTCCTGCTGCAGTTCATGGGCGTGCGTAACAACAGCAACGACTGAGGGTACAGGAGTCCTGTAGAAACTGTACCATTTCAGTCTGGTATGAGAATATGGAAGGGTCGTCACGCAAGTGACGGCCCTTTTTGCATGGAAAGGGTTGCCAGCCATGCGCACGGCTAAAAAAGATAAGACTTATTCATATATAGAAAATATAAGATGACATGAGTGTGAGGTTCATGACACTCGGACAACCCTTTGTAAAAGAATGATTTTCTTAGATAAATTTTTAGCAATGAAATCTATTGAAATATTATGTGAAGGCTTGCCTCTGAGGCCATTCAGGTCGGATAACCCTTGAATAGAAAAACTATATGAAAGGGTATGCGGCACAGAACATGCGCTTCAGCACACAGGACGGCGTCGCGATTTATGGTCCGATCTGCCCTGACAGTAATAATTACGTAAGGTCTGGCGGGCCGTATTGATCAAGATCATGGTCAGCCGGTCGGCAACTAACTCATGACGGATGCAAACCGAAAAAGGCCGTGTGTCGATTTCGGAAGTCGACGTAGGCGCGATGTCGCTGGGTGCCAGGGGAAAGTCGGATGCATTTTCCCTGCCAAGCGTATAACGTGGCCGTTGTTGTCTAAGCCCGTGGATGAAGCGAGGATGTGAGCAAAACAGGGTGATGTCGAAACCAACGAGGCGTGAGATGAAGAAAAAAATCTTGCCAAGATTAACGAAGCTGATGAGCCTATCTTCGGCAGCGCTGCTAGCAGGCTGTTCATGGGATACGCTCGACCCCAAAGGCGTGATCGGTGCTCAGGAAAAAAGCCTGATCCTGACCTCGACCTACGCGATGCTGCTGGTAGTGATACCGGTATGTATCCTGACGCTGCTGTTCGCATGGCAGTACCGTCAGTCCAACACTGCGGCGGAATACCTGCCGAAATGGTCGCATTCCAACAAGATCGAGGTGATCATCTGGGCCGTTCCCAGCCTGATCATCCTGTTCCTGGCGGTGCTGACCTATCAGACATGTCATTCGCTTGACCCGTACAAGCCGCTTGAGGCTGAAGCCAACGTCAAGCCTATTCATGTCGATGTTGTGGCACTGGACTGGAAGTGGCTCTTTATCTATCCGGATGAAGGGATCGCGACCGTCAACCAGATGGCCATGCCGGTGAACACGCCGGTTGATTTCCGGATCACCTCTGACTCCGTGATGAACTCCTTCTTCATCCCGCAGCTCGGTACGATGATCTACGCCATGGCCGGGATGCAGACACAGCTGCACCTGATCGCGAACGAAGCTGGTGATTTCCAGGGTGAATCTTCCAACTTCAGCGGCCGTGGCTTCTCCGACATGCGTTTCCGTGCGCTGGCAATGCCTGCGGACCAGTACAGCGCGTGGGTCGAGAAGGTTAAGGCTTCTTCCGAGCAGCTGGACAGCGCAAGCTATCCGAAGCTGGCCGCGCCGAGCGAGGCCAACCCGGTTGAATACTTCTCGCATGTCGATGCGGGTCTCTTTGATGACATCGTTGCCAAGTACAACAACGGCATGGTCATGGATAAGAGCACCGGCAAGATGCTGCATGTGCAGCAGTCCGCGATGTCCGACATGAACATGAAGGAATAGGACAGATGTTAGGCAAATTAACTTTGTCGGCCATTCCTTATGATGTGCCGATCCTTGTTGGGACGTTCATCGGTGCGGCCATTGCTGGCCTGGCCGTTGTGGGTCTCATCACCTATTACGGTAAATGGGGCTACCTGTGGCGTGAATGGCTGACTTCGGTCGACCACAAGCGCATTGGTGTCATGTATATCGTTGTCGCACTCGTGGCGCTGTTCCGTGGTTTCGCGGACGCGATCATGATGCGTTCCCAGCTTGCGCTGGCTTATGCCGGTAACCCCGGCTACCTGCCGCCGCACCATTATGACCAGATCTTCTCCGCACACGGCACGATCATGATCTTCTTCATGGCCATGGCGTTCATGCAGGGTCTGATGAACATCGTGGTGCCGCTGCAGATCGGTGCGCGTGACGTGGCCTTCCCGTTCGTGAACACGCTGAGCTTCTGGATGACGACCATCAGCTTCCTGCTGGTCAACGTCTCGCTGTTCATCGGTGAGTTCTCGCAGTGCGGCTGGCTGGCTTACCCGCCCCTGTCCGAACAGCAGTTCAGCCCCGGTGTCGGTGTCGACTACTACATCTGGGCGGTGCAGCTGTCCGGTGTCGGCACGCTGCTGACGGGTGTGAACTTCTTCGCGACCATCGTGAAGATGCGTGCGCCGGGCATGACCTACATGCGTATGCCGGTGTTCACCTGGACCATCTTCTGCACGACCGTGCTGATCATGGTTGCCTTCCCGATCCTGACCGTGGCCATGGGCCTTCTTGGTCTGGACCGTTACCTGGGCATGCACTTCTTCACCAATGACGGCGGCGGCAACCAGATGCTCTATCTGAGCGTGATCTGGGGCTGGGGCCATCCGGAAGTGTACATCCTTGTCCTGCCTGCCTTCGGTGCCTTCTCCGAAATCACGCAGACCTTCTCCCGCAAGCCGCTGTTCGGCTACAAGACCATGGTCTATGCGACCGCTTCCATCATGGTCCTGTCGCTGGTGGTTTGGGTTCACCACTTCTTCACCATGGGTGCCGGCCCGAACGTCAACGCGTTCTTCGGTATCATGACGATGGTCATCGCGGTTCCGACCGGGGTGAAAATCTTCAACTGGCTGTTCACGATGTACAAGGGGCGTATCGAATTCCACGCGACCATGTACTGGGTGATCGGCTTCATGATCACCTTCTCCATCGGTGGTATGACCGGTGTCATGCTGGCAATCCCGGCGTCTGACTTCGTTCTCCACAACAGCCTGTTCGTTATTGCCCACTTCCATAACGTGATTATCGGTGGTGTGTATTTCGGTTACGTCGCTGCCATGAACTTCTGGTTCCCGAAGGCTTTCGGCTTCAAGCTGAACGAAGCCTGGGGCAAGCGCGCGTTCTGGTGCTGGTTCGTTGGTTTCTATGTTGCGTTCATGCCGCTTTATGTCCTCGGTTTCGAAGGCATGACCCGTCGTATGAACCACTATGACAACCCCGAATGGCATCCCTGGCTGCTGATTGCTGAAGCGGGTGCGGTTCTGATCGCGCTTGGTATCGTGTGCCAGCTGACCCAGCTGTATGTCTCGATCCGTGATCGTAACCTGGCTGAAAACCGTGACCTGACGGGCGATCCCTGGAACGCACGTACGCTGGAATGGTCCACGTCTTCGCCGCCGCCGTTCTACAACTTCGCCATCCTGCCGGAAGTCCACGAACTGGACGCCTTTGCCCATGACAAGGAAGCCGGTATCGACACGCGTCAGGCCGGTGGCAACTATCAGCCGATCCATATGCCGAAAAACACGGCATGCGGTTTCCTGATCGGTGCCTTCAGCTTCGTGCTTGGCTTCGGTGCGATCTGGTACATCTGGTGGCTGGCGGCTGTTGGTCTGATCGGTGTCATTGCTACGGTGATCGCCCGTTCGTCCGACAACGACGTCGATTACTATGTGCCGGTGTCCGAGGTGGTTCGCATTGAGCAGGAGCACACCCATAACCTTATGGCAGCACAGGCAGCGGAATAATGGCGCAAAACATGACTGCTGATGCAGCCCATGCCCATGATGAACACCACGAATCTCCCGTGGTGTTCGGGTTCTGGCTGTATCTGATGACGGACTGCATCATCTTCGGTACACTGTTTGCAGTGTTCGCGGTGTTGCGTGACCAGTTTGCCGGCGGTCCGACCGGCCACGAAGTGTTCGAACTTTCGGGTGTTGGCATTGAAACGGCAATCCTGCTGTTCAGCTCCATCACCTACGGTTTCGGCATGATTGCCGCCCATGAGAACAAGGTCAGCACCATGCGGACCTGGCTCGGGGTGACCTTCCTGCTGGGGCTGGGCTTCCTGTTCATGGAAATCCGTGAGTTCTCTCACATGATTGCCGAAGGCAATGGCCCGGATCGCAGTGCGTTCCTGTCCGCCTTCTTCACGCTGGTTGGCACGCATGGTCTGCATGTCACCTGCGGCCTGCTGTGGATGGCTGTCTTGCTGTTCCAGACGGCTGGCAAGACCGAGCTGAACGAACGCATGATCGGCAAGCTGACCTGCCTCAGCCTGTTCTGGCACTTTCTGGATATCGTCTGGATCTGTGTCTTCACCTTTGTCTATCTGATGAGTGTGATCTGATGGCAGACCATATTTCTTCCTCGGGAGAGAGCCACGGGAGTGTAGGGTCTTACCTTACCGGGTTCGTACTTGCCGTTATCCTGACGGTTGCATCCTTCGGTCTGGTGATGTCGCATGCGATGTCACCGGCCGGCACCGGCGGGGCGATTGCCCTGCTGGCGGTGGTGCAGATTGTTGTTCACCTCATTTACTTCCTGCACATGAACGGTTCGTCCGAACAGCGCTGGAACGTCATGGCATTTGTCTTCACGGTGCTTTCGGTCCTGGTCCTTGTGGCCGGCACGATGTTCATCATGCATGACACGGCCATCAACATGATGTCGCGCTAAGCGGTGTCATGTCAGGGTGCGGGGGCAGGGAACTGCCCCCGGGCCAGACGGCATAAAAAAAGACCGGCACGAGCAATCGTGCCGGTCTTTTTTTATGGTGCAACCCGATGGGAAAGGCGGCGATCAGCCTTTCTGGGGTTCGGGGGAAAGCATCTCTTTCTTGTTGGGCTTGTCTTTCCATTCCTCGGCATCGGCCGGGGCGTCGATCTTGCGTGTGATGTTGGGCCACACGGCGGCATATTTGGCGTTCAGTTCGGCCCAGGGGGTCGCACGGTCATCGCTATCGGGGAAGATGGCCTCAGCCGGGCATTCCGGTTCGCACACACCGCAGTCGATGCATTCGTCCGGGTTGATTACCAGAAAGTTTTCACCGGCGTAGAAGCAGTCAACCGGACAGACTTCGACACAATCTGTGAATTTGCAGCGAATGCAGTTTTCGGTGACCACATAGGTCATCGCCTATCTCCGATCATTATTTGTTCGGCCTGCGGCAATAGGCCCGGCCATTAAAAGGGATGAGGTACCGCATGGGGCATGACCTCATCAGGAATGGCGGAAGATATGAGAGTGTTTTCGGGCCGTGGCAAGCCCAAGACGACGGCTAATGCATAATCATGGTCTGTATTGGCCTGTTGGCCACAATATTCAGACAGTTTCCGGAACAATTTCATACAGAAGTTGTGCAAGTGGGGCGGATTGCCGCCGCCCGGCACAGGCCACAACACGTATGACGATCACGGTCTGCCGGTCCGGGGATGGCAGGGTCAGGATATCGCCCACATGCACCTGCGCATGCGCCTTGGTCACGCGCTGGCGGTTGATGCGGACATGGCCGCCTGATGCGATCTTTGCACAGATACTGCGGGTGCGACCGAAACGGGCATGAAGCAGCCACAGGTCCAGCCGCTGGGTCATGATGGGATCAGGGGTCTGTGTCATGGCGGTCAGGAGCGATTGAACAGGGTGGCGAGAGCGGCGAAGGGGCTGTCGGCCCGTCGCGGACGCTGGGCTGCCGCCGGTCGCCTGCCATTGCGGGCTGATGCGGTCCCCACGGTTTTTTCCCGGCCGCCATTTTCGTGCTCGGACAGGAATCGGATCATGACCGGGGCGGATGGCCCGTAGCGGTTGGCCGCCATGGGGCGTGGATGGTACACACGCATGTTCAGCCCTTTCATCACCGCAGGCAGCATTTCGCGTCGTATCCCCAGACGGGACGCCAGGTGGGGCGGTAGCGGTATGGGGGCCCGCCGTGTCATGCGCGCCAGTTCGATGACAAATTTTTCCGCGATATCCAGCCTGATCCGCACTGGTCCCGCATCCAGCCATCCCATCCGGTCCATGAAGGCGGGCGGTAGTGCATCTGGCGGCAGGGTAACGCGCCCCATGGCGGGCAGGGGTGGGCAGGGCATATTCAGGCTGATCGCCACCAGCCAGGCCCGTAGCTGCATGGGGCGTTCCTTCAGGATCGCCGGCATGAACAGGCTGTAGTGTCCCACCCGTACCCCCAGCCGTCTCAGCCGATGGATCATGTCGTGTCCGGGACGTTCGCCGCGATGGAGCGGGGCAACCCCGGCACCTTCCATAAGGCGATGGATGATGCCGCGCAGATCCGGCGTGCTGGCCACCGCGGCCTGAACGGCAAACAGCGGCGCAAGATGCTCACGCACGACCTGTCCCAGCCATGTCTGCAGGCGGTTGCGGATTCGTTCGCGCTGGGCATTGTCCAGCAACGGGTTATCCAGCACCTGCGGGCGCGGCGACAGCAGGTCACTGCCCGGCAGCATCCGCGCAATGGGCATGTCCTGCCACAGGATATGCGCCCCATCGGTGGAAAAGGCGAACTGCTGGTCATTATCCTGCACCAGGGCCGCGACACGGCGCGGGATTTCGCTGCGGACCGCCCGCCGTGCCGCGCGCATGAGCAGGCGCCCGTCCTCCGCATCGGTATGTTCGCCCGCGATCAGGTCCAGCCCGGCAATGCGGCCGACCTCATGGCCTTCGACCACGACATTGCCCTGTGCCGTCACGGCGGAAAGCAGGTTGTCGTGCCCGCCTTCATCCAGTCGGCGGATCAGGGTGGTGGCGCGACGGTCCACAAAGCGCGCGGTCAGCTGTTCATGCAGGACATCGGACAGCCTGTCCTCCGCTTCCCGCGTGCGGGCCTGCCAGTGTTCGGCATTGGCGACCCAGCCGGGACGGGCGGCGATATAGCTGCACACGCGAATGCCCGCCAGACGCTGCATGAGCGAGTCTATGGTACCCGCCGTCTGGAAAAAATGGGTGATCTGGCTGTCCATCCATGCCGACGGGATGCGGCCATCGTGGATCAGGTGGGTAAAGATCCGTCCGCACAGGCGGATATGGCTGTCGTCGCCCAGCTTGCGGAAATCGGGTATCTGGCAGCTTTCCCACAACAGGCGCGTCGCGGCGCGGGAATGGACCAGCGGACGGATATCGCTGTTTCCCGACAGCGCGGACAGGGCGAGTACGTCGCTTGCTTCATGCCCTGCAATCAGTTCGACGCGGGGGGAAGGGCGGTTGAGGCTGGACAGCAGCCGGTCGGGGGAGGAGAAATCAAGGTCGCTGTTGCGCCATGCCAGCCGGGTCAGCGGGTCGAAACGGTGTTCCTCCACCGCTTCGGCCAGTTCCTCGGACAGGGGGGGACAGGTCCCGGTGGTGCCGAACGTGCCATCACGCAGCCCGCGTCCGGCGCGGCCCGCCACCTGCGCGATTTCCCCCGCTGTCAGGGGACGGATGCGCGTGCCATCGAATTTGGACAGGCTGGCAAAGGCCACATGGTTGACATCCATGTTCAGCCCCATGCCGATCGCGTCGGTTGCGACGAGGTAGTCAACCTCCTTTTCCTGATACAGCGCCACCTGCGCATTGCGGGTGCGGGGTGAAAGCTGTCCCATGACAATGGCGCATCCCCCCCGCCTGCGGCGCAGCAGTTCGGCAATGGCGTAAACCTCGCCCGCGGAAAAGGCGACAATGGCCGAACGCGGCGGCAGGCGCGTCAGCTTGCACGCCCCCGCATGCGTCAGTTGCGACAGGCGGGGGCGGTGTTCGATCTCGATACCGGGCACAAGGCGGCGGATCAGGTTGCGTATGGTGTCCGCGCCCAGAAACATCGTTTCCGACAGGCCGCGCGCATGCAGCAGCCGGTCGGTAAAGATGTGGCCACGATCGGGATCGGCACAAAGCTGGATTTCATCCACCGCCACGAATTCCACGCGCCGGTCCAGCGGCATGGCCTCCACCGTGCATGAAAACCAGCGTGCCTTGGGCGGGATGATCTTTTCCTCGCCGGTGATCAGGGCGACGGCATGCGCACCCTTCTGCGCCACCATGCGGTCGTAGTTTTCGCGCGCCAGCAGCCGCAGGGGAAAGCCAATGATGCCGCTGGAATGTGAAAGCAGCCTTTCTATGGCCAGATGGGTCTTTCCGGTATTCGTCGGGCCGAGCACCGCCCGGACCAGCATATCGGAATGGGGGCCGGAACCATGTCCTGCCGCTGCGCGATGGGGGCTGCCAGTGCCCGTGGGTACACCCGTCATGAATGCATGCTCCGGCCAAGTGGCGGCAAATGCAAGTAAAACCACATGTCGGCGGCGCTGGGGTGTTGCGTTGCCCGGACAGGGGACGCACCCTGCTGCAAACAGGAATATATGCAGGGAAGGGACATGCGATGAACGCGTTGGAAACGCAGGACTGTCTGGTCGCGGCGGCCGATGTGCGGGACGGGGCCGTGGGCATGGTGCATGCCATCCGCCCCTCGGCACTGGGGGAGATGGACGCAGTGGTGGGTGAAGTGGCGGCCCGCTTTGCCCGTCAGGCCGGTTTTGCCGCCCGGTATGGTCAGGTACAGCTGCTGCCCGGTGTGGATGGCACGGTCACGACGGCCCTGCTGGGCATTGCGGAGCAGACGGATGGCACCGACCCGTTCGTGTTCGGGGCGTTGCCCGACTCGCTGCCTGCCGGATCATGGCGGGTCAGTGTCCCGGCGGATGTGCAGGCAGGCGATATCGCACTGGGTTTCTGTCTTGGCGCCTATCGCATGCCCGCTTTTGGCCGCGACATGGCGCCCGCCGCCCCGCCTGCGCGGCTGGTGGTGGAAGGGGCGGGGCAGGCGGCGGCCAGCATGGCGCGCTGCATCAATCTTGCCCGTTCGCTGATCAATACGCCGCCCAACCTCATGGGACCGGATGATCTGGCCAAGGCGGCCGAGATGGCGCTGGCCCCGCTGGGGGCGGATGTATCGGTTATTCGCGGGGCGCGGCTGGCGCAGGAATTCCCGACCGTACTGCATGTTGGCGCGGGATCGGACCGCGCGCCCTGCGTGGTTGAGGCCCGCTGGCAGGGCAGCACCGCCACCGAGACGGCACCACTGCTGTCGCTGGTGGGCAAGGGCGTGTGTTTCGATACGGGTGGGTATGACCTCAAGCCGCCTTCCTCCATGCTGCGGATGAAAAAGGACATGGGGGGCGCAGCCATCATGCTGGCCCTTGCACGTCTGGTCATGCTGCGTGACCTGCCTGTCCGGCTGGAACTGCGTCTGGGCTGCGTGGAAAACAGCGTATCGGGCCATGCCATGCGGCCATCTGATGTGGTGAAGACCCGCGCGGGGCTGACGGTCGAAATCGGCAATACCGATGCCGAAGGCAGGCTGGTCCTGTGTGACCTGCTGCACGCGGCCTGCGAACGTCAGCCCGACCTGCTGGTGGATGCCGCGACCCTGACCGGGGCGGCCCGCGTGGCGCTGGGGCCGGATGTGCCGGCCCTGTTCACCAATCATGACGCGACGGGGGCTGTGCTGGTGGCGTCCGGCCTGGCCTGTGGGGACCCGCTGTGGCAGTTGCCGCTGTGGCCGGGGTACCGGAAATGGCTGCGCAGTCCGGTGGCAGATATGAACAATATTTCATCCAAACCCATGGGCGGAGCGATCACAGCGGCACTTTTTCTAGAAAATTTTGTCAAAACTGATGTGCGCTGGGTTCATATCGATACCTACGGATGGAATGATTCGTCACGGCCCGGACGGCCAGAAGGCGGAGAAAGTCTTGGTTTAAGAGCGATTTATGAAGGAATGTTAAAAATATTTAATATCGAGGACAGAATGCATCACTAAAGAAACAATGCCGGATGCGAACTAATTTGGTTGTTGCGACTTATATATGCCGTAAATGCCAATTATATAGGCACAACCAAGACGCACCATTCCAGTCCACCCGATTCCGCATCCATGCGTGCCGGTGTGCAGGCTGATTTCTGACAGGGGATTTTCACCGATGAGCAAGTCATCAGACGCTAATACGGACCAGATGATCAATTCGCTGCGCGACACCATTGTCGCGATGGTCCGCCGTGACGGGCCCGACCTGTCGGCACGCCAGCTGGCGGTTTTCCTGACCTGCTACCTGCGTGGCGACGGCTCGCACACCGTGCGTGGCCTTGCAGCCGAACTGAACGTGTCCAAGCCCGCCATCACCCGCGCGCTGGACCGGCTGAAGGCACTGGATCTGGCCCGCCGCGCGCCGGACCCGATGGACCGCCGTTCCGTGCTGATCAAGCACACGATCAAGGGCAAGGCCTACCTGCGCGACCTGTGCAGCATCGTGAATGAAGCGGCAACGCAGGATAAGGCGGCGGCACCCGTGCGCAAGACCACGCGTACCCGCCGGACCGAGGAACAGCGCCGCGCTGGCTGAGTTACATGAGGGTTCACTTCATGCTGAAACGGACGGAAGGTTTCAATTCCATGCGTATCTCACGACGTCTGGTTGCCCTTGCCATGGTCATGGCGCCGCTTGCGGCTGCGCCGACACTGGCCCGGGCCGCGGAATCATCGCTTGGCACGCTGTCGGGGCATGTCACGATGAAGTTCAAGTCCCTTGATATCGGGGTCGGCCACACGTGGGGCACAGGCAAGCTGGTGTTCCAGAACCACACTTACCGATTCAAGATCGAGGGCGGTTCGCTGGCGGCCGTGGGCTATGCCAACATCAGTGGCCAGGGTGAGGTCTATAACCTGACGAAGGTCAAGGATTTTGAAGGCAGCTATGCCGCCGTCAACGGGGATGTCACGGCCGGGACCGGCGTGGGCGCCGTGCTGCTCAACAATCCCGCCGGCGTCCGTATCCGCCTTGATACGTCCAGTTCCGGTGGCCGTCTGGCCGCCGCGGCACAGGGCATGAAGATTACCCTGCGCAAATAAGATCCGCTGTCAGGACAAAAGAAACAGGGGGGAATGGCCAGCAGGCTGTTCCCCCCTGTTTTTTTGCTACCACGACAGGCCGGGCGTACGCCCCACCCGGCATATGACGGCGGCAATCCAGACAAGCTGGATCATGCTGACAGCCAGCACGACCGGGCCGGGGCGGACCCATCCCATGCCCACGACAACCGCCCCCATGCCGCCGCACACGGTGCCCGCCCATGTCACGACCGTAATATCGGCGGCCTGCATGCCGCTGCGATGGGCCATCTGGTAGAAATGTTCCCGGTGCGCGCGCATGACGGGACGGCGGCAGCATAGCCGCCGCAGTAGGGTTGCAATGACATCCAGCAGCAGCCCCGACAGCATGAGTGGCATGAGCCATGCCCCATGGGCCAGTTGTGGCATGCCCGCCATGCGCAGGCCCAGCGCCCCCAGCACCAGCCCGCAGCACTGGCTGCCCACATCCCCCATGAACAGCCGCGCATGGGGAAAGTTGAAGGGCAGGAATCCGGCACAGGCTGCGGCCAGGATCAGGGCGCTGCCCCATGTTTCCACCCCGCCGCCCGCCAGCATGAACAGCCCCGCCGCGATCACGCCCGCGATCAGCGTGCACCCGCTGGCCAGTCCATTCAGCCCGTCCATGAAATTGATGCAGTTGCATAGGGCCACCAGCCACACGACCCGCAGCCCAAGCCCGCCCGGCGTCAGCGCATGGACCGTCCCGCCAGCCATGTCGCCCCACGCCACCAGCGTGGCGGCTGCAATCTGCGCCCCCAGTTTCCATAAGGGCGGCATGGGCTGCATGTCATCGCGCCATGAAAACAGTCCCAGTCCCACCGTGGCAAGCAGCAGCGTCACATCCGTCATGTCCGCATGGCGGTGGCAGATCATCTGGCCCAGCGGCACGCCCACCACGAATACGATCAGGATCGCAAGCCCGCCCCCCTTTGGCACCGGCCTGTCATGGGCGCTGCGTCCGGTCGGGTAATCCAGCACGCGCATCGCGATCACCCGCCGCGACAGCACGGCGGACATCAGGCCCGCCACCAGTAAGAACAGCCCGAAAAAGACGTTTTCGGCATGAAATGAATGGAACATGGTCATGAAAGCTGGAAGGGGCGCATGATCTCTCCTTCTTGCCCTGCTTCTGCTCGGCTATAGGGGGAGGGTGATGGTTACGCAATCCTCAAGCGGCGGCGGCCTGGCGGAGTGTCTGCGCAGGATACGGACACTGGCCGTAAACAGCACCCTTGATACGTTCATGGGCGGGCTTGCCGCAATCGTGGCGACGGGATTGTGCGCCTGTCGTGACACTGTATGGCCATGGTGGGGCCTGCCTGTGCTGGGCATGGCCGCCATCGGGGTCGCGGGCTGGCCGTTCCGGGTGTTCCAGCAGCACTGGCGTTTTGCGGGCCGGTCCGATTACTGGCGGCTGGCGGGCGCGTGCGTGCTGGCAGGCATGGTGGCCACGGGCATGCTTGGCCTGTCGGGTGGGCCGCGCGCGGCGGCGTTTGGCGCGGCGTATGCCATGGCGGCCTTTGTTATCATGGCGGGGGCACGCGCGGGCTACCAGTGCTGGCGGTCCTGTCGGGATGGCCGGGACAGGGGCGACCGGCGTGTGATCCTGCTGGGGGATGGGGAGGACGCCAGCCGGTTCCTCAGCCTCATGCCGGATATGGGCGGTCTGGTCGTGGGCATGGTGGTCGAAGGCCGTCAGCGCCGCCCCGGCCGCAGGCTGCGTGGCGTGCCGGTGCTGGGGCAGGTGGCGGACCTGCCTTGTATCCTGTCGGCATTCAGGGCGGAAGATGAACTGCTGCTGGTGGTGGCCGATCCCCGCTTTCGGGGCGAACGTCTGTCTGCTGTCCTGCGGATGGCACAGGAAACCGGCACGCAGGTGCGCTGCATGCCCGATCTGTCCGGTATCGCCGGGGGCGGCATGGCACCGCTGCATCCGGTCAGGCTGTCGGACCTGCTCAACCGTCCGGCTGTTGCACCGGACGGGCAGGGCATTGCCGGTATGCTGCGCGGGCGGCGCGTGCTGATTACGGGGGCTGGCGGGTCAATCGGCAGCGAACTGGCCCGACAGATCGCAGGTTACGCCCCAGATCAGCTGATTTTGGTGGATATTGGCGAATTCCCGTTATGGCAGGTGGATATAGACCTGGCGGAAAAGGCCCCTGACATTACGCGCCACCTTGTCCTGGCCGATATACGCGATGCGGGACGGATGGAGCGTGTATTCGCCCGTTTCCGCCCCGAACTGGTGTTCCATGCCGCGGCGCTGAAGCATGTACCCATGGTGGAGGAAAACCCGTGCGAGGGATTGCTGACCAACGTGACCGGCACCCGCATCGTGGCCGATACCGCCGCCCGGCATGGGGTCAGGGCCATGGTCCTGATTTCGACGGACAAGGCGGTCAACCCCGCCAGTGTGATGGGGGTATCCAAGCGCATTGCGGAAATGTACTGCCAGGCGCTGGATATGGAAGCACGCAACCGCGACGACGGGCACGCCATGCAGTGCGTGACCGTGCGGTTTGGCAATGTCATGGGATCGACGGGTTCGGTCATTCCCCTGTTCCGCCACCAGCTGGAATGTGGTGGCCCGCTTACGGTAACAGACCCGCGCATGACGCGGTATTTCATGACCGTGTCCGAAGCGGTCGGCCTTGTGCTGCAGGCCAGCGCCCGCGGTACGGGGGGGCGGGCGGATGGCATGGCGGTACTGCTGCGTGGTGGCGGGGTGTTCGTGCTGGACATGGGCACGCCGGTGCGCATTGTCGATCTGGCGCGCCAGATGATCGTGCTGGCCGGTCTGCGGCCCGACCGGGACGTGCAGATCCGCTTTACCGGGCTGAGGCCGGGGGAAAAGCTGACCGAGGACCTGTTTTACAAGCAGGAAATCCTGCAACCCACCGACTGTCCCGGCCTGCAGATGGCAACGCCGCGTACGGTGGACCTTGCGCAGGTCGCCAATATCATGGATGCACTTACATTGGCATGCCGGGATGGTGATGGCGCGCGCGCGTTGGACCTTGTCCGCAGGCTTGTCCCCGAATTTGCCCATAACCCGCATGGTGTGGCCACTCCGGACACAGCGGGGCAGATCGATGTGGAAAGGAATGCATCATGAACGCTCCGGCGGAAGCTCCCATAGGTTTTCTGAACCTGCCCCAGCAGCAGAGCCTGATTGCCAACGAAATCAGGCAGCGTGTCGATGCGGTCATGAAACACTGCCGCTTTGTCATGGGGCCGGAAGTCACCGAACTGGAAGGCCGGCTGGCCAGCTATAGCGGGGCGGCGCAGTGTGTTGGTGTCTCATCGGGCACGGATGCCATCCAGATCGTCCTGATGGCCGAGGGAATCGGTGCCGGTGATGCCGTGTTCCTGCCCGCCTTCACCTATACCGCCACGGCGGAGGTGCCGCTGGTGCTGGGCGCGACCCCGGTTTTCGTGGATGTGGATCCTGCCACCTTCCAGATCGATCCCGCCAGCCTGCGCAAGCGCATTGCCGATGTCCGCAAGGCCGGAAAGCTGCGCCCGCGCGCGGTGATCGGCGTGGACCTGTTTGGCCAGCCCGCCCCATGGCCCGAACTGCGCGCGATCGCGGCGGAGGAGAAGCTGTTCCTCATGGCCGACTGCGCGCAGGCATTCGGTGCGACGCTGTCGGGCCGCAGGCTGGGGCGGGAGGCGGTGGCAACCACCCTGTCCTTCTTCCCTTCCAAGCCGCTGGGTGCGTATGGCGATGCAGGCGGCATCCTGACCGATGATCCCGAACGGGCCGAACTGTACCGTTCGCTGCGCACGCATGGCGAAGGCAAGACCCGGTACGAGGTCCTGCGCACCGGCATGAATGCGCGGCTGGACACCATTCAGGCCGCGATCCTGCTGGCCAAGCTGGATGTGTTTGACATGGAACTTGAACGCAGGCGCGCCATTGCCGATGCGTATGACGCGGGTATTACGGGCCGCGTGACCCCGCCCGCGCGCGTGGCAGGCAGCCATGGTTCATGGGCAATCTATTCCGTGCTGACGAAAGGGGCGGAAGACCGCGCCGCCCTGCAGCACAGGCTGAAAAGCCATGGCGTGGCGTCGGCCATCTATTACCCGCTTCCGCTGCACCAGCAGCCTGCCTATGTCGCCGCCCATGATGGCGTGGCGCTGCCGGTGTCGGAAGACCTGTCGCGCCGGATCATGGCGCTGCCGCTGCATGCGGAACTGTCGGATCATGACGTGGGCCGCGTCGTTGCGGCCGTGCGTGCATAAGGAGATCATACGCAAATGAGACGCGAGACAGCCCTGCTGATCGGGTTCCTGGTTATCACGATCGGTACGGCGGCGGGGCTGTGGCTTATCGCCCTGCCCAATTTCCGGCCCCTCAGCTTTCCCACCATGGAAACGGGCACCATTGCCGTGGGGCCGATGCGCAGGGAGCGCACGCTGACGGCGGCACAGGTCCATACGCTCAATGACTGGCTGCAGGCCCATACCGCAGGCTGGGGCCCGCTGGGGCAGACCCCGCCATCCAGCGGGGATGCGGTGCTGGAAATGCAGGTCGAGCACAAGGGCCAGCAGCCAGCCGGTGATCCGGCAGTCCCCTACCGCATCACGCTGTGGACCGGCATCAGCGCCGCTGACTGGAACAACACCGTGTTTGTCGAGGAACGGCCCGGTGCGGTCATCCGCTTCCACCATTTCAAGGACAAGGACTTCAACGCCCTGCGTGACCTGGTCAACCAGTACGATTATCCCCGGTCTGCCTTTCCATGAGCCCGGTGCGTGCGGATACGGCAGGTCTGATCTTTGATTGTGACGGCACGTTGGTCGACAGCCTGCCGTTATACCGCGAAGGCTGGATCGCGGCCCTTGAGGACGCCATAGAACAGAACGTGCCGCCCGAATGGTTCCACGGCCATGGCGGCATGTCCGAACACATGGTGCTGGATATTGTCGAGGCCAGACTGGGCCGCAGCGTGAACCGCGACGGCATCATTTTACAAGCGCGCGACAGCATGCTGCGCAGGCTGCATGTGCTGCGTGAAATTACCGTGGTGGCGGACATTGCCCGCCAGTACCATGGCCGCCTGCCCATGGCGGTGGCATCCAACGGGTCACGGCAGATCGTGTCCGCCTGCCTGCGCCACCTTGGGCTGGAACGGCTTTTTGATGCCATCATCACCATAGATGACGTGGAAAACCCCAAGCCCGCGCCGGACATGTTCCTGCTGGCGGCGGGCCGGCTGGCGCTGCCGCCTGCATCATGTCTGGTATTCGAGGATAGCCGCGAGGGCATGCTGGCCGCCACCCGCGCGGGCATGGCGCATGTGGATGTGAATACGCTGCTGCCCTGAAGAAGACAGCGCGGATGAATGCACAACGGGGACGGGAGTATGATCTCCCGTCCCTGTTTTTATTCAGAAAATGCTTCAAGGTAATCAATTATACCCGTTCGTTGTCCTTCAGCTTGGGGGTGGCGCGGTCAGCGGTCGCCAGCAGGGCCGCCGTCAGCGGAGAGGCCAGGATAAGCCCCGGAATGCCAAGGATGGTGCCAAAGATCGTCTGGGACAGGATGGTCAGTCCCGGTGGCATCTTGACCGCGTGGCGCTGGATCAGCGGGGCCATGACATTGCCCTCGAAAAACTGGATGGCGGCATACAGGCACAGCACCATGACCCCTTCGCGCGTGCCCTGTGACAGGCCGATCAGCACGGCGGGCACCGCGCCGACGAACGCGCCGATATAGGGAATGAAGTTGGCCATGCCCGCCACGACTCCCAGCGCCAGCGCCAGCGGCACGCCAATGCACCACAGACCGATGAAGGACAGCAGTCCCACCACGGTCATGTCCAGCGCCTGTCCCGCCGTCCATGCCCACAGGGTGCGCCCTGCCGTCAGCAGCAGTTCGCGCGATGTGTGGCGGTATTCATGCGGGATCAGCCGCAGCATGCCATTGACATACAGTTCGGGTGATATGGCGAAATACAGCCCCGCGATCAGGATGACCGCCAGCGTGCCCGCAGCCCCGAACGCGGAGGAGACGAAACCGGTCATGGACCCGGCCAGTGATCCGAACCCGCTGCTGCTGGCGGCCTGTTCATTCCCCCCCAGCGTCGTGGGCAAGTTGTCAAGGATCATGCGTCCGGTGGAGGAATGGCCCATGCTGTCACGCAGGTTATGGGCCTGCTCGCTCAACGCGGTGCGCAGTTTTACGGCCTGTTCCGATATCTCTGGCCCGCTGCTCCAGATCAGTCCGGTCAGCGCGCCGATTATGACCACGACCACCGCCGTGAGCGACAGCCAGTAGGGCATGCGCGTGTGGCGTTCCACAATGCCTGCAAGGTTGTGCAGGATCACGGCAACAAGGGTCGCGGCGAAAATGACCATCAGCACGTCACCCACCACCCAGATCAGCATGACCACGATGGTGATGACCAGTGTCAGCCGCAGCAGGGCATAGATGCGCGCCAGCTGCTGGGCGCGGGGATCGGGGATTTCGTCTTTTTTCGGGGCAGGTCGGGAAGCAGGGGCGTCAGGCGTGGGATCCAGCGGGGAGGAGGTGGTCATCTATATGTCCGTATGGTGGCCATGAAAGGGGCTGCGTGGAACGTGAACGCCAGCACAGCCGCAGCCGGGATAACGTCCGGGAAGGGGTATGGATTGCGTTGTCCTAAAATTCCACTAACTGGCGGCAGGCCAGAACGTGGGGTCGCGCAGGTACACTCCCTTCGTGACCGTTTAAGGCGTAAGCCAATATCTGCTGTCGGAAAAGGGCGGACATGTGAGTACTCCAGATATTTCTTCATCGCATCCGGTCCCGCCCGTACGGTCCGGGGGGGCAGGATGGGCAATGGCTGTCGCCACCTTTGCCATAGGCACGGGGGAGTTCGCATTGATGGCGATGCTGCCCGGTGTCGCCCGTTCGCTGGGCGTGTCGGTCCCGGTGGCGGGGCATGTCATCAGTGCCTATGCGGTGGGGGTGGTGATCGGTGCCCCACTGGCCGCCCTGATCGGCGCGCGCCTGTCGCGCTACCGGCTGCTGCTGGCGCTGCAGGCCATGTTTGTCGTGGGCAATGCGGCATCGGCACTGGCGCCGGGTTACGGGACGCTGCTGGTCATACGTTTCCTGACCGGGTTGCCGCATGGGGCCTTTTACGGTGTGGCGGCGCTGGTGGCCGCGGGCATGGCCGACCCCGCGCGACGGGGACGGGCGGTAGCCGGTGTGTTCGTGGGGCTGACGGTCGCCCATGTCGTCGGGGTGCCGCTGGTGACATGGGCGGGGCAGATGCTGGGCTGGCGGGCGGTTTACGCCTTCATCGCGGTCATGGAACTGCTGGCCCTTGTCATGATCGCGCGTACGGTGCCCATCGTGGCGCCCGATCCGCAGGGTTCGCTGTGGCGTGAACTGGGTGCGCTGCGGCGACCGCAGGTATGGTTCACGCTGGCGACGGGGGCGATCGGGTTTGGCGGCATGTTCTGTGTCGGCACCTATCTGTCCACGGTATTGCTGGGCGTGACCGGCGTGCCTGCTTATGTCGTGCCGCTGGCGCAGTCATTGTGGGGCGTGGGCATGGTGGCGGGCAACATGGCCGGTGCCCGGCTGGTGGATATCAGCCCCACGCTGGCGGTGGTGGTGACGCTGGCGGCCAGCACCATCATGCTGTGCCTGTTTTCCGTATGCGCGGAAAGCATGGTGCTGGTGTTGATCGTAACCAGCCTGATGGGCGGCATCATTGCCCTGCTGCCCGCGTTGCAGACCCGGCTTATGGATGTGGCGGCCGATGCGCAGGGGTTGGTGGCGGCGCTGAACCATTCCGCCGTCAACGTGGCCAATGCATTTGGCGCGTGGCTGGGCGGGACGGTGATTGCCGCAGGCTATGGTGCGCAGGACGTGGGATGGGCCGGGGCCGGGCTGTCGGCCGCGGGGCTGGCGATTTTCCTGACCGGACTGCTGGTGCAGCGTGCGGGAGCGCGTGGCCCGGTCTAGGTCAGGAATTTGCTGCTGGCAGAATGCGTGACCCATGATGAATGGCGGGGCGGATGCGGCATATTGCCACCTGGGTTATCCCATCGCGCGCAATGCCCCGCCATCAGGCTGCTTTCAGGCAGTCTCCGGAAAAATGTCGGTCGTCCCGGAGTGGTCAGGGATGATGTTATTTCGATGGGGTATCCGGTTGTGCTTCGGTCGCGGGGGTGACGCTGGCGGCTTCCTGCTGCACGCGGTCAAGCAGGGCGCGGGCTTCTGATGGGGCGATAATGTCATCAAACGGGACGACTGTGGAATTTTCGGATACAAACAATACTTTAAATGGCTGATCTGAACCGGCTATTTTTTCCAGAAGTTCCTTGCTGATGGGGAAGGCTGCATTTGTTTCGTAATGGCAGTCCGGACTGACGCGGCCCGCATAGACATTCGCTCCATCGCAGCTTGTTTCGTTATCAATATTGGTGACATTGGTATATTTTTTGACGCCATCTTCGGTGTATTCCATATGCTGATATGCAACGCCGCCAATATCTGTATCAATACCTAAATAATAATTTGCCGATCTATCGCTTTTTTTAATAACAGAGTAAAGAAATGAAGTAAGATCAACCGTTAATACTTTATTATCTCCAAAATGATCCCAGTTTTTACCATTGTTGTATAGTTTTTCCTGACTGACTGTCGCGGTTTTTGACCATGGCTGGTTGGTTACGGTTGTTTTCGCCTGTATCTGTTCCTCGGACATTTTTGATAGGTGCCTGTATTTTATGCCTTCCTTGGCAACAGTACCGTAACATCCCGCAAGAAGCGCACATAAGACGCTGGATGAAATGAGGGAACTGACTTTTTTCATTTTATGACAGCCTGCATTTGTAACTGTTTGTATCTTCCTGTATCTGAAAATTTCCAGCACTACTATTGACGTCTGGTAATATCTTCAATGTCTGTCTGCCGCGTAATTGAGATCAGCCGATATGCCTGACTTCAGTCCATGCAACGGGCAGGGAGAAGATGACGACATGACCGTATTTGGGTCGCATCCGCGCGGCCTTTACCCCACCCGGATCATGAATGCGGTGAACGAATCCGGAAAAAACGGCCGATGTGTCAATCATATGGAATGCAGCGCGCGTGGGGATCGAGATATCTCAGTCCGATATGATGACGCAGTTCCGCAGGCGATGGCATTGCATGGCAGGATGGCGCGTTCACCACGTAGGTCGGATTTCTGATCCGCCCGCATGCGCCTGCCTGTGAATGACTTCATCAGGCAGGCGCGTGGATGGGGAGGCGGGCCTATTCCGCGCTGGCGGCCTCCAGTTCCGTTTCCGCTGCCAGCCAGTCTTCTTCCGCCCGGTCGTGTTCGCGTGCAATGGCGGCAAGGCGGGTGTTCAGTGCGGTGACTTCATCCGCCTTGCCGCTTTCATACAGTTTGGGGTCCGCCAGACGGGCTTCCAGCTTCGCGCGCTCGGCCACCAGTCTGGCCATAAGCTGTTCGGCATCGCGGATGCGTTTGCGCAGGGGGGCCGTGGCCTTGCGGGCTTCGGCGCGTTCGCGGCGGTCATCGCGTTTTGGGGCTGCGGCAGGACGGGCGGGGTCGTTGTTCGAGACTGCCCGCGCCCGTTCGGTCAGCCATGTGCGGTATTCCGCCATGTCGCCCTCGAACGGGCGGACCGTGCCATCGCCCACCAGCCACAGCCGGTCGGCCACCAGTTCAACCAGATGTGGGTCATGGCTGATCAGCAGGACCGCGCCCTCGAATTCCGCCAAAGCCCGGATCAGCGCGTCACGTGCGTCAAGGTCAAGGTGATTGGTCGGTTCATCAAGGATCAGCAGGTGCGGCGCATCGCGCGTGGCCAGTGCAAGCAGCAGGCGCGCCTTCTCACCCCCCGACAGGTCGCGCGTGGGCGTTTCCGCGCGTTCCGCGTCCAGGCCGAAACGGGCAAGCTGCGCGCGCACGGCGGGTGGGGTGGCGTCGGGCAGGGCGCGGGCCATGTGGTCCACCGGGGTCTCATCGGGACGCAGTTCCTCGGCCTGATGCTGGGCGAAATAGCCGACCTTCAGCTTCGGGCTGTGCTGGATTGTGCCTGACTGGGGTTCCAGCCGCCCCGCCACCAGCTTGGCAAAGGTGGATTTGCCGTTGCCGTTCGCCCCCAGCAGGGCAATCCGGTCTTCCATGTCGATACGCAGTGACAGGTTGGACAGGATGGTGTGATCGCCATAACCGGCTGAAACCCGGTCCATCACCAGCATGGGCGGCGGCAGGGGGGAGGGTTCGGGAAAGGAAAAGTGGCTGGGCGTATCTTCCACCACGCTGTCGATCTGCGGCAGTTTTTCCAGCGCCTTGATGCGGGCCTGCGCCTGTTTGGCCTTGGTGGCCTTGGCACGGAAACGGTCCACGAAGGACTGCATGTGCGCGCGCTTGGCGTTGATGCGTTCGGCCATGCGGGCCTGCTGCAGCGCCTGTTCGGTGCGGATGCGCACGAATTCCTCATACCCGCCTGGCGTCAGTGTCAGCCTGCCGTGGTCCAGATGGGCGATGGCGTCCACCGCGCGGTCCAGCAGCCCCCGGTCATGGCTGACGATCAGCGCCGCCCCCGAAAACCGCGCCAGCCAGTTTTCCAGCCAGATCGTGGCCTCAAGGTCCAGATGGTTGGTCGGTTCATCCAGCAGGAGCAGGTCGGGGTTGAGGAACAGCGCCGTGGCAAGGGCCACGCGCATGCGCCACCCGCCCGAAAAGTCCGATACCGGGCGGGTCTGTGCCTGCGCATCGAACCCCAGCCCGGACAGGATGGCGGCCGCCCGCGCCGGGGCGCTGTGGGCGTCGATCGCCAGCAGGCGTTCATGGATGTCGGCAATGCGGGCGGGGTCGGTCGTGGTTTCGGATTCGCGCAGCAGGTCCGTCCGTTCGGTATCGCCCGCCAGCACCGTGTCCAGCAGCGAGCCATAGCCCGTGGGTGCTTCCTGCTTGATCCGTGCCATGCGCGCGCGCGCCGACATGTGGATCGTGCCGCCATCAGGTGCGATATCCCCCGCGATCGCGGCCAGAAGGGTCGATTTGCCCGCCCCGTTGCGACCGACCAGACCGATCTTGCGGCCCGGATCAATGCTCAGGCTGGCGCCATCAAGCAGGGTGCGGCCTGCGATGCGCAGGGTCAGATCGGATATGACGAGCAGGCTCACGGGCGGAAAACTCCGGCAATATGGGGTGCATGGCTGGTTTCGTGCGGGTTGTACCTACCAGTCTGCGGCGATATGCTCTAGATGGCGCTTGTAAGGTGATGTCGGCTTATGTCCAATGCCGCCTCGTATATTTCAGAACCCGTTTGAAAGGAGCTGTCCCATGGCAGTCGAACGTACCCTCTCGATCATCAAGCCCGATGCGACCCGCCGTAACCTGACCGGCAAGATCAATGCCGTATTCGAAGGCAATGGCCTGCGCATCGTCGCCCAGAAGCGCATCCAGTTGACCAAGGCGACTGCTGGTGCGTTCTATGAAGTGCACAAGGAACGCCCGTTCTACAACGACCTGGTGTCCTTCATGATCTCCGGCCCGGTCGTGGTGCAGGTTCTCGAAGGTGAGAACGCTGTCCTGAAGAACCGCGAAGTGATGGGTGCCACCGACCCGAAGAAGGCCGAAGCCCACACCATCCGTGCGCAGTTTGCAGAAAGCATCGAAGCAAACTCCGTCCACGGTTCCGACAGCCTTGAAAACGCGAAGAACGAGATTTCCTTCTTCTTCGCTGGCACGGAAATCCTGCCCTGATCCTTATGGATCATGGTGGCGGGGCCTATGTCCCCGCCAATGGAAAAGCCGGCCCCTGGGCCGGCTTTTTTCATGTCTGGGGGGTGTATCGCTCAAATCATCAAGACGCCGCCCTTTTGAAAAAAGGCGGCATCCAAAAACTTTTGTTCTTGTCCGTGATCAGACCGACAGCAGGCAGTCTGATGCGGTTGCGGCAGGTGCCCCGTCGGGAACCAGCACGCGGTGCAGGGCGGCGGGATACAGGCGATGTTCCTGCCGCAATACACGCGTGCCCAGCACATCGGGCGTATCATCGGCCAGTACGGGCACGGCGGCCTGCCCGATGATGGGGCCTTCATCCATGCCTTCCGTCACCCAGTGGACGGTGCAGCCATGGATGCGCGCACCACTTTCCAGTGCCCGTTCATGCGTATGCAGCCCGGGATAGGCCGGTAGCAGGCTGGGATGGATGTTCAGCATCCGTCCCGCCCATGCCGTGGTCAGGAATGGCGTCAGCAGGCGCATGTAGCCCGCAAGGCAGACATATTCCACGCCCGCCGCGCGCAGGGCCGCATCCAGCGCGCGTTCATGCGCGGGCCGGTCGCGGGGGTAGTCGCGGTGGTCAATGGCCTGTGTCGCAAGGCCGGCATCCCGCGCGACTGCCAGCCCCGGCGCATCGGGGTTGTTGCTCAGCACCAGGGCGATGCGGGCGGGATAATCGTCGCGGGCGCACGATTCGATCAGCGCGCGCATGTTGCTGCCACGCCCGCTGATCAGGATGGCGATGGGTGTCTTGTGGATCACGGGTCGGTTCAGTCGCGCAGTTCGGGCAGTTCGTCAAAGCTCAGCGTGGCCGGGCTGTCGGGGCTTTCGCCCTGCGTGATCGTGCCGATGACAAAGGCCTGCTGCCCGCGCGCGCTCAGGCGCGCCATGGCGGCATCAGTGTCCCGCACCACCAGCACCATGCCCACGCCGCAGTTGAAGACGCGCAGCATTTCCTCGGTCGTGACATTGCCGGTGCTGGCCAGCCACGGGAACACCGGCGGGATCGGCCATGCCGTGCCATCGACCACCGCCCGCACGCCCTTGGGCAGCACGCGCGGCAGGTTGCCCGGCAGGCCGCCGCCTGTAATGTGGGCCGCCCCCACCAGCAGTCCGGCACGGTGCAGGTCCAGCACGGGATGGACATACAGCGTGGTGGGCGTCATCAGCGCCTGACCCAGTGTCTGGCCATCGGCAAATGGACAGGGCGCGTCCCATGCCAGCCCGCTGCGGGTTACGATATTGCGCACCAGCGAGAAGCCATTGGAATGCACACCCGCCGATGGCAGGGCGATCAGTGTGTCACCAGGGCGGATATCACCAGGCAGCAGCGCCGTGCGTTCCGCAGCCCCCACCGAGAACCCGGCAAGGTCGTAATGGCCGGGCGCGTACATGCCCGGCATTTCCGCCGTTTCCCCGCCTACCAGCGCACAGCCGGAATCGGCGCAGCCCCTGGCGATTCCGCGCACCACCTTGGCCGCGTCCTCGATGGACAGCTTGCCGGTGGCGAAATAATCCAGGAAGAACAGCGGTGTCGCCCCCTGTACCACCAGGTCGTTGACGCACATGGCGACAAGGTCGATGCCCACCGTCTCATGCAGCCCGCTTTCAATGGCGATCATGAGCTTGGTGCCCACGCCATCGGTGCAGGAAACAAGGATGGGGTCGGAAAAACCAGCGGCCTTCAGGTCGAACAGCGCCCCGAAACCGCCAAGGCCGCCCATGGTGCCGGGGCGGTCCGTGGCCCGGGCCGCGGGCTTGATGACTTCGACAAGCGCATCACCGGCTTCAATATCCACCCCGGCATCCCGGTAGGTGGCGCCGGACGGGGTGGCGGAAGACGCGTTGGGCGGGCAGGGGGCGGATGTCATGCGGGGGCCTTTTTTCCGTAATCAAACTATCACTTTCCCGGACTCCCGCATGCGGGCTATGAAAACCGTCATGCGGGACCGGGGTCAGAGGGACTTCCGGCCTTCTTACGTCAAGGCGGGGCAACGCACAAAGCGGTGGTTGAGCGCACGAAGCTGAAAACGGATGAAAATGCGGTTGCGGGCGTGATCGGGCAACTGGTGTTGCCGTTTGCCCACACGCCCCGTTTCGCCGCGGGGGATTTTGTCTTTTCCGCCTCCAACGCGGCCGCGCGCAGCTGGCTGCTTGGCCCGACCCCGTGGCCCGAGCGCAGGCTGGCGCTGTGGGGGGCGGCGGGAACGGGCAAGACCCACATGCTGGAAATATGGGCGCACATGCATGATGCGGTGCTGCTTCATGGCGGTAGCCTGTCGCATGCCCATGTCACGGCGCTGTTCGCAGCCCGCGCCACCGGGGTGCCGGTCATGGCCATGGCGGTGGACCGGGCCGATGAATGCGCGGACGAACGCGCGCTGCTGCACCTGCTGAACACGGCGCGTGAACAGGGGATCGCATTGCTGCTGGGCGGGCGCACGTCACCGGCGCGCTGGCCGGTGGCATTGCCCGACCTGGCAAGCCGGCTGCGGGCGACCATGGCGGTGGCCATACGCCAGCCCGGTGACGGGCTTTTGCGCGTGCTGCTGCTGCGCCTGCTGGCCGAACGCCAGATTGTCGTATCGCAGCCGGTCGTGGAATGGCTGCTGCGCCACCTGCCGCGCACGGCAGTGGCCATGCAGGAAGCAGTGGACCGGCTGGACCATGCCGCCCTTGCATCCGGCCGCCCCGTGACCCGCGCCCTGGCCACGCGCGTGCTGGCCGACATGCTGATGGGGGACACCATGGCGGCCACGGATATGGACCCCGGCGCCTGAACGGGCAGCCTGCTCTGGCCAAGTGGCGTGTCACTGACCTAGGGTCGTATGCAACAAGGAATATTACCCCCGAACGGGAGATCGAATCCATTGGCCAGAACGCCACGCAAAGCCCCTGATGGTACTGCCCCCAAGCCCCGTACCCGCACACGCAGCCGCAAGGCCGCGACCGGGCGACAGGTCGCGGTGCGCACGCCGGTGGAACCCATGCCCGACGCCACGTCGCCCAAACGCTTCATCAACCGTGAACTGTCGTGGCTCGATTTCAACCAGCGCGTGGTGGATGAAGCTGACAACCCCCGCAATCCGCTGCTGGAACGCGTGCGCTTCCTGTCGATCAGCGCCAGCAACCTTGATGAATTCTATTCCGTGCGCGTGGCGGGGCTGGTGGGGCAGGTGCGTGAGGGGCTGGTCAAGACCTCGCCCGACGGGCTGACGCCACAACAGCAGCTGTCCGCCGTGCGCGAACGCACCGGCCGCCTGCTGCAGGAACAGCAGCGCATCTGGCGCGACCTGCAGCGTGAACTGGAGGGCGCGGGCATTGTCGTATGCGACGAAATCTCCTTTACCGAAGAAGAACAGGCCTGGCTGGAAAACTGCTTCATGGAACGGGTCTTTCCCGTCCTGACGCCATTGGCCATCGACCCCGCCCATCCGCTGCCCTTCATCCCCAACATGGGCATTGCGCAGGCCCTGCGGCTGATGAACGCCGAAACCGGGC
Source organism: Komagataeibacter ossonobensis (assembly GCF_057359305.1). NCBI lineage: Bacteria > Pseudomonadati > Pseudomonadota > Alphaproteobacteria > Acetobacterales > Acetobacteraceae > Komagataeibacter > Komagataeibacter ossonobensis. Next base: position 442,175 of record NZ_JBXAYQ010000001.1, read on the forward strand.
AGTTCGTGATGGAGGCGCTGATCCTGCTACCCGCGCGGATCGAACGTTTCATCCGGCTGCCTGACGCGCTGTCGCCGCCGGGGGTGACGCGCTTCATCCTGCTGGAACGCCTGATTGTCATGTGCATCGACCGCCTGTTCCCCGGCCTTGTGGCGGGGGACTGGGGCGTGATGCGCGTGGTGCGCGACACGGACGTGGAATTCGAGGACGAGGCCGAGGATCTGGTCCGTTCGTATGAAAGTGCGCTCAAGCGACGCAGGCGTGGCGTGGTGATCCACCTCGATATCGAATCCCGCATGCCCGAGGATCTGGCCCGGTCAATGGCCGAAGGGCTGGCCCCGCCACCGGATGAGGTGTTCGTGCAGTCCGGGCTGATCGGGGTTGTGGACCTCAAGCAGCTGATCGTTGATGACCGGCCCGACCTGCTGTTCCCGCCCTATACCCCACGCTTTCCCGAACGGATCGTCGATTGTGGCGGGGACTGCTTTGCCGCCATCCGTGCGCGCGACATGATCGTCCACCACCCGTTCGAAAGCTTTGACGTGGTGGTGCAGTTTTTGCGGCAGGCGGCCATTGACCCGGCCGTGGTGGCGATCAAGCAGACGCTGTACCGCACGTCGCGCGACAGTCCCATCGTCAAGGCCCTGATCGAGGCGGCAGAGGCCGGCAAGGCCGTGACCGCCATGGTGGAACTGCGCGCCCGTTTTGATGAGGAGGCCAATATCCGTCTCGCCCGCGCGCTGGAAGCGGCGGGTGTGCAGGTGGTCTTCGGTTTTTCCGACCTCAAGACACACGCCAAGCTCAGCCTCGTCGTGCGGCGTGAGGGTGGCGCGCTGCGTTCCTACGCCCATTTCGGCACCGGCAATTATCACCCGATCACGGCGCGGATTTACACCGACCTGTCGTTCTTCACCTGCAACCCGGAACTGGTGCGCGATTCGGCACGGCTGTTCAATTACATGACCGGCTATGCCGTGCCCGCGCGGATGGAGGCGATCGCGTTTTCGCCCGTGACCATCCGCCGCACGCTGGAAGACCTGATTGCGGGTGAAATCGCCCATGTGCAGGCAGGGCGTCCGGGGCAGATCTGGCTCAAGATGAACTCCCTGGTGGATCCCGACCTGATCGACCGGCTGTATGCCGCGTCATGTGCCGGGGTGAAGGTCATGGCGGTGGTGCGGGGCATCTGCTGCCTGCGGCCCGGCGTGCCGGGACTGTCGGAAAACATCCGCGTCAAGTCGATCGTGGGACGGTTTCTGGAACACGCGCGCATCTATGCCTTTGGCGACGGGCACCGCCTGCCCGGCAGGCAGGCAAAGCTGTATATCTCGTCGGCGGACTGGATGCAGCGCAACATGGACTGGCGGGTGGAAAGCATGGTCCCCATGCTGGACCCGCAGGTGCATGCCCGCGTGCTGGACCAGATCATGATGATTGACCTCAAGGACAACCTGCAGTCATGGATTCTACAGCGCAATGGTGTATGGCGGCGTCTGGAGCCGGGGCGCAGGCCATTTTCGTCGCATGAATATTTCATGGAACATCCGGTTCACGCGGGGCGTGGCGCCACGGCGGGGGAAGCCCCGATCCGGGTCAGCGCGTCGCAGCCATGGCATGCGGAACAGACTATTGAGGACTGAGGATTACGGTATGGGTGCGGTCATGGCATTATGGGCGGACGACGTATGGGGCCGGATGTGACGGTAAATGGCGGGTTTCGCCGTTCGGCGGTCATAGATCTGGGATCGAATTCTGTCCGGCTTGTGGTGTTTGACGGGATTTCACGCAATCCGGCCCCCATTTTCAATGAAAAGGTGGTCCTGCGGCTGGGACGGGGCCTGAACGCGACGGGGCGCCTGAATGAAGAAGCCGTACCGCTGGCGATGGAGGTCATGGCCCGTTTCAACGCCATTGCGCGCGGGATGGAGGCAAGCCCCTTTGAGGTACTGGCCACAGCCGCCGTGCGGGATGCCAGCAACGGGCCGGAATTCGTGGCGGGGCTGAAATCACGCCTGCCCGGCGTGCCGATCCGTATCCTGAGCGGGGAGGAGGAAGCCGATTATTCCGCCACCGGCGTGCTGTGCGGCATACCGGACGCGAACGGCCTGGTGGCTGATATCGGCGGCGGGTCGCTGGAACTGATCCGGCTGGAAAACGGGCGCAAGCTCAATGCCTGCACGCTGCCGCTGGGTGTGATCCGGCTGAACGACCGGGCTGATGGCGACCTGGCCCGCGCACGTGCGCTGGTGGATGAGGATCTGGCCCGCGTGGGCTGGCTGGATGATGTGCAGGATCAGGATCTTTACCTGGTGGGCGGCGCATTCCGCGCGCTGGCGCGCATGCAGATCGCGCGCACGGCCTATCCGCTGAATATCGTCCATCTCTATCGTCTTGCCCCTGATACAGGGCGGGAAATGGCGGACTGGATCATCGGCGCGGGCAAGCGGTCGCTTGAACGCCTGCCCGGCGTGCCGCGCAAACGGCTGGAGGACGCGCCCTATGCCGCGACCGTGCTGCGCAGGCTCATGCGGCGAACGCGTTCGACGGGGCTGGTGTTCTGCGTCGATGGCCTGCGCGAAGGGTGGTACATGCGCAATGTTGCCGCAAGCGTTGCCGATAACGACCCGCAGGATGCCGTGGCGCGGGAAATGTGCTGCATGCTGGGCCGCAGCGTGACCCTGCCGGAACGGCTGGCGGAATGGACCGCGCCCCTGTTCCCCGATGAGGGACATGTGGCGACCCGCCTACGCGGGGTTGCGTGCTGGCTGTCGGATGTGGGCGCGCATGACCACCCCGAATACCGGGCGGAACAGACCTATCTGCGTATCCTGCGCATGCAGGGCGTGGGCTTTACCCATCAGGCCCGGGCGTTCCTGTCGCTGACGCTTGCGGTGCGGTACGGGGCCGATCTGTCGGTGGCGTACCTGCAGCCATCGCGCCAGTTGCTGGATCAGGTGCAGTTTGGCCGTGCCGTGGCGTTGGGGCAGGCGTTGCGGCTGGCCTATACCGTCAGTGGCGGGACCGAGGCGCTGCTGGATGGCACCCGGCTGGAATGTGAGGACCGCATCCTGTCCCTGCATTTTGCGCCGGGCCGTGATGTGGTGCAGGGCGAAAGCGTGCGCCGCAGGCTGGAACGCCTGGGCAGTGCACTGGATATGACGGTCCGGATCCGCGACCACTGATCTGTCTGACGCTGGAAAACAATAAAAGTTTTTGGTGAAGCTTTTTTCAAAAAAGCTTCAAAGGAATGCTGCCTTTTTGAAAAAGGAGGCATCCAGAAAACTTTTTTGTAATTTGCACGATGGCGCAAAGACGGGCTTTTCAGACGGTCTCTTCAGGCCATGGGCAGGACATAACGCGACATGGGCATACGGCATGGACACATGCGCGACCTGCTGCTGATCCGGGGCGGGACGGTGGTGACGGCGCAGGCGTCGTTTCGGGTTGACGTACTGTGCGGCAGCGAGGGCGAGATCCTGGCCGTTGGCCCCGATCTGGACAGACCGACCGGCGGCATGGTGGTGGATGCGGGGGGCCTGCTGGTCCTGCCCGGCGGGGTAGACCCGCAGACCGGCATTGGCGCGGATGAAACAGGCTTTGCCCGTACGGTGGCGGCGTTGTCTGGTGGCACCACCACCATACTCGACACCATGCGTCCCGACGGTGGCGGACTGGACGCGGCATGGCGGGACTGGCGGCATGCCGCACGCCATGCCCATGTCGATGTCGGGCTGCATATGGCGCTGCCCGGTGCTGGTGCATCCGCTCTACAGTGCATGGATGAACTGGTGGCGGACAGGGGGGTGAATGCCTTCCACCTGTCCATGGCGGACGGACTGTCTGATCATGATATTCTGCAACTGACCCGCCATGCCGCCGATCGGGGCGCCCTGTGCATGATCGAGGCCCAGAATGCACAGGCCGTGGCCTATCTGCGGGCGGAACTGGATCATGCAGGCATTGCCGGCAACGAGGCCTGCATGCTGTCCGCCCCGCCGCAGGTCGAGGGTGAAGCGGTGGGCCGTGCCATCATGCTGGCGGGACTGGCCGGTGGGCCGGTGCATGTGGGACCGGTATCCACCATTGGCGCCACGGACATCCTTGCGCATGCGCGCCTGCGCGGGCAGCGGGTGGAGGGGCATGTGCTGGCCCCGCACCTGGTGGTGGATGAAGCGGTCTATGATCCCGAAGGCGACGTGGCCCCGGATCCCTACATTACCCTGCCGCCCTTTCGCGACGGCATGCATCGGCGGGCGTTATGGGGTGGGCTGGCGTCGGGCAATATCGGCATGGTCGCCAGTGGTTTCCGCCCGTCTGGTGCTACAGGAAACGGGGTGATGGGCGGCCTCGCGCAGCGCATGCGCGTGGTCTGGCAGCACGGCGTGCGCGCGGGCATCCTGACGGTGGAGGAATTCGTGGCCGTCACATCGCAGGCGGCAGCCCGTGCCTTCAACATCTATCCCCGCAAGGGGGCGATCATGCCAGGGGCTGACGCCGATATCGTGCTGTGGGATCCCGATGCGCAGGAAACGTGCACGTCCGGCCTGTATGCCGGGATCACGCTGGGTGGCCGGGCGGTGCGGGTCATTCGCGGCGGGGTGACGGTGTGGCAGGATGACATGCCGTGCGAAGGCGTTGGATACGGGGCCTATGTGCCATGTCCGGCCTTCCGCCCCCAACTGTCGCAACACATGCGCAGGGCTGCGCACCTGTCGATGCGTGACGGTGAAATATAGCGTCGTGGCATTGGATATTGTTTCAATATAATATTTTGATAAACATGAATAAAATATTATGTGCGACGATTATTCATGTCCTTATTTGAAAAAGCGTTATCAAAAATCCCCAGGCTATCTGACTGGTCGCCTGTTGCGGCGGATTTGATAGATGGTATGAAGATAACCATTTGATAAAAAACAATAAAATTTTTCTGGTGCCGCCTTTTTTAAAAAGGTGGCGTTCCGCATGATTGGCAGGATGTTCCAGAGGCAGGTTTTTCAGGCAGTCTCCTGAAATCTTTGCCGGGGTGACAAGACCGGACCGGGTTCCATATATTACACAGATCAGAATGAAAGGCTGTTCCGGCTGTCTGCCTTGAGGGGGGTGAGGCAGTCCTGTGGCCATGATAGAGGGAACAGATTTGACGGGGATCAGACACGGCATCCGTTTCTATGTCGGAAACGAATGCCATACGTTGGCCAATGTCGCGCCGACGCGTACGCTGCTGGACTGGCTGCGGGAAGACCGTGGCCTGACCGGCACCAAGGAAGGCTGCAACGAAGGCGATTGCGGGGCCTGCACCGTGCTGGTGGTGCGGCTGGAAGGGGACCGTCTGGTCTGGCGCGCGGTCAATGCGTGCATCCAGTTTGTCTCCATGCTGGACGGTGCGCAGGTCCTGACCATCGAGGACATGCGTGCGCCCGATGGCAGCCTGCATCCGGTGCAGCAGGCAATGGTGGACCAGCATGGCTCGCAATGCGGTTTCTGCACGCCCGGTTTTGTCATGTCCATGGTGGCAGGGCGCAAGGCCGATGGGCTGGCGCAGGATGAACACGCGATTGATGACATGCTGGCCGGCAATCTGTGCCGCTGCACCGGATATGCGCCAATCGTGCGGGCCATGCGACAGGCCATGCAGGCGGGACCGGACCATTTTGACACCATGGCGGGAGAGATTGCCGACCGGCTGCGTGCCCTGCGTGACGGGGCGACGGTCGAACTCGACGGGCCTGCGGACCGCCTGACCATTCCCGCAGATGCTGACGCACTGGCACGGACCATGATGGCGCATCCCGATGCACGGATCGTGGCGGGGGCAACCGATGTGGGCCTGTGGGTGACCAAGGGCATGCGGGACCTGCCGCATGTCGTCACCATCGGGCAGGTGCCCGACCTGCGCCGTATCGCATGCGATACGCAGGGTGTGTACCTCGGCGCCGCCGTCACATGGCAGGAAGCACGGGCCGTTCTGGCCGATATCCTGCCGCAGCCGGATGCGGAGGTCATCCGCCGCATTGGTTCGGTGCAGGTGCGCAACAGCGGTACGGTATGCGGCAATATCGCCAATGGCTCCCCCATTGGCGATGGACCGCCGGTGCTGATTGCGGCGGGGGCGCAGCTGCACCTGCGGCGCGGCGATACGCGGCGTGTCATCGCGCTGGAAGATTTCTTCATTGATTACGGCAGGCAGGACCGTGCGCCCGGTGAGTTCGTGGAAGGTGTGAGCATTCCCCGTCCCGGCGCGGATACGGTTGTGCGTGCATGGAAAGTTTCCAAGCGGTTCGATCAGGATATTTCCGCCATCCTTGGCGTGTTTTCCCTCACACTTGCCCCTGATGGCATGATTGCCAATGCCCGCGTGGCCTTTGGTGGCATGGCAGCCACCCCGCGTCGCGCCAGCCGGACGGAAGCCGCATTGGAAGGCCGGAAATGGGATGAGACTACACTGGCAGCGGCACGCCAGGCCATCATGGATGATTTCGCGCCCATTACCGACATGCGGGCAAGCGACTGGTACCGCCGCACGGTTGCGGCCAATCTGCTGACCCGGCTTTATGCCGATTGCGGGCCGGAAAACGCACGCGCCGCTATCAGCGTGCGCACCGCCTGCGCCAATGCGGGAGGACACGCCCATGGCTGATGGAAACAGCTTTGCCAACGCAGCCCCCACGGCGGGCGGCGGCATTGTGGCCGGTGGCGCATCAGACAGCCTGCGGCATGAAAGTGCCGCCATGCATGTGCAGGGCAGCGCCACCTATATCGATGACCTGCCAGAACCGCGCGGCACGCTGCATCTGGTCCCGGGGCTGGGCACGCGCGCCCATGCCCGCATCCTGTCCATGGACCTTGACGCCGTGCGTCAGGCGGACGGCGTGGTGGGTGTCTATACCGCCGCCGACATTCCCGGTGACAACCAGATCAGTCCTGTGGGCAAGGGGGACGAACCGCTTCTGGCCACGACCGAGGTCTCGTTTTACGGCCAGCCACTGTTCGTGGTTGCCGCTACCACCCGTGGCGCCGCGCGCCGGGCGGTGCGTCTGGCGAAGGTGGAATACGAGGATCTTCCCGCCATCCTGAACGTGGCCGAGGCCCGTGCCGCTGGCAGTCCGCTGGTCTGGCGGCCGATGGAAATGAAGCGCGGCGACGTGGTGGCGGGCCTTGAACACGCGCCCCGCAGGCTGTCGGGCCGCGTGATCGTGGGCGGGCAGGAACATTTCTATCTTGAAGGGCAGGTCGCGCTGGCCCGACCGGGTGAGGAGGGGGAGATGCATGTCACTTCATCCACCCAGCACCCGACCGAAACCCAGCACATGGTCGCCCATGTGCTGGACCGTCCCGCCAACCTGGTTACGGTCGAGGTCCGGCGCATGGGCGGTGGCTTTGGCGGCAAGGAAACGCAGGCCAATGCCTGTGCCTGCCTTGCCGCCCTGGTGGCTGAGCGCACCGGACGTGCGGCCAAGATGCGGCTGGACCGTGATGACGACATGATCATGACCGGCAAGCGGCATGATTTTGTCATTGATTACGATGTCGGCTTTACCGACGAAGGCCGGATCGTTGCGGTGGACATGGTGCTGGCGGCGCGGTGCGGGTGGTCGGCCGACCTGTCCGGCCCGGTGATCGACCGCGCGCTGTTCCATGCCGACAACGCCTATTTCTATCCCGATGTGCGGCTGCGTTCCGAACCCCTGCGGACCAATACGCAGTCCAACACCGCCTATCGCGGTTTTGGCGGCCCGCAGGGTATTGTCGCGGCTGAACGCGTGATTGAGGAAATCGCGTTCGCCACCGGCCTTGACCCGCTAATGGTGCGCCTGCGCAACGCCTACGGCACGCATGACCGCAACGTCACACCCTACAACATGGTGGTCGAGGACTCGATCACCGCCGAACTGCTGCCCGAACTGGCGCGGCGCTGCCATTACGAAAAACGGCGCGAAACCTGCCGCGCGTTCAATGCCGGCAGCGCCTACCTGCGGCGTGGCATCGCGATCACGCCGGTCAAATTCGGTATTTCCTTCACCGCCACCCATTACAACCAGGCCGGTGCGCTGGTGCATGTCTATACCGACGGGTCGGTGCAGGTGAACCACGGCGGCACCGAAATGGGGCAGGGCCTGCATACCAAGATGGTGCAGGTCGTCATGCGCGAACTGGGGCTGGGCACGGATCAGGTGCGCATTACCGCCACCACGACCGGCAAGGTACCCAATACATCGGCCACGGCGGCGTCTTCCGGCGCGGACCTCAATGGCATGGCGGTGCTGGACGCGGTGCGCCGTATCAAGCGCAGGCTGGTGGAATTTGCGGCCGGCCACTGGAATGTGGGTGAAGACGAAGTCCGCTTCGCGCCCGATGGTGTGCATGTGGGGCACAGGGTCATCGCATTTTCGCACCTGACACGGCAGGCCTATTTCGCGCGCGTGTCCATGTCCGCCAACGGGTTTTACAAGACGCCGAAGATTTCATGGAACGGGGACACGGGGCAGGGCCGTCCGTTCTATTACTTCGCCTATGGCGCGGCCTGTTCGGAGGTCGTGATCGACCTGCTGACGGGTGAGATGAAGATCGACCGCGTGGATATCCTGCATGACGCGGGGCAGTCGCTGAACCCGGCGCTGGATATCGGTCAGATCGAAGGCGGCTTCGTGCAGGGGGCCGGATGGCTGACATGTGAGGAACTGGTCTGGGACAAGGCGGGTCGCCTGCGTACGCATGCGCCCAGCACATACAAGATCCCGGCCTGTTCTGATCGCCCGCGTGTGTTCAATGTCGAACTGCTGGAAAACGCACCTAACCGTGAACACACCATTTTCCGCTCCAAGGCAGTGGGGGAACCGCCCTTCGTGCATGGCGTATCGGTGCTGCAGGCGGTGTCTGATGCGCTGGCCAGTCTGGATGGTTACCGTACGTGCCCGCGGCTGGACGCGCCCGCCACGCCGGAAATGATCCTGCGCGTGGCCGAACGCATGCGGCACGGCAACCCGCCCGCCGCCTGACTGCCATGAGCATGGAAATGCGCGCGGATCTGGTGCGATGGCGGCTGTCAGGCCGGCCGGTCGCCCGGATAAGTGTATCGGATGCACGCGGGTCCACCCCGCGTGAGGCCGGGACCTTCATGCTGGTCACGCCCACGGAACAGTCCGGCACGATCGGTGGTGGCGATCTGGAATGGAACGCCATCCATCAGGCCCGCAGGCTGCTGGAGACGGGCGGCCAGCCACTGGTGCAGCGCATAAGTCTTGGCGGGAATTCGGGGCAGTGCTGCGGTGGTGAGGTCCAGCTGACCCTTGATGTGCCGGATTGTGCCGGGCTGGATGGTATCATGGCGCGGCTTGAGCATCTGCGTCGCACGCAGCCGCTGCTGCTGCTGTTTGGCGCGGGGCATGTGGGGCGCGCGCTGGCGCATGTGCTGGCCCCGCTGCCGCTGCGGCTGGCATGGTGCGATTCGCGCCCGCATGAATTCGGTCCCTCCATCCCCCCGGGTGTCGCGGTGCATGATGATGGCGCATGGGAACCGCTTGTCGCCCACGCCCCACCGGGTTCCGGTGCGCTGGTGCTGACGCAGAGTCACGCGCTGGACAGCCTTATTGTTGCATCTCTCCTCGAACGGGGTGATTTTCGTTATGTCGGGCTGATAGGCTCGCACACGAAACGCCGCCGGTTCGAGGCGGGCTTCCGCCAGATCGGCCTGCCCGAAGACCGGATCGCCGCCATGGTCTGCCCGATCGGGGATCGTGACATACGTGACAAACGGCCTGCCGTCATTGCCGCATTGGTCGCGGCGGAAATCGTTACCCGCTTCCTGCATCCGGTGCAGGCAGGCGGTCATGCAAACGGGGATGACACCAGTCCATGAATGATCCGCTTTCCCGTACTCCCCGCATGATGCGGCTGCATGCGCGGGGCATTTCCTATTTCAATGCCGTGCGGGAATGCCGATCGATCCGGGAAGCCGCGCGCAGGCTGAACGTCACGCCATCCGCCCTGACCCGCCAGCTTGCGCAGATGGAAGCTGAAATCGGCGCGCCCCTGTTCGACCGCCTGCCCGATGGCATGGTCCTGACGGAAGTGGGTACGATCATGGCCCGCCATATCGTGACGGTGATGCAGGATGCCGCCCGGACGGAAGAACAGATCAATGCCCTGTCCGGCCGCCATGACGGGCGGCTGCGTATCATGGCGGTGGAAGGGATCGCGGGGCAATTGCTGCCCGCCCTGCTGGAACGCATCATTTCCGCCTATCCGTCCGTGGAACTGCATGTGGAAGTCGGCGCGCCCAAGACCATCGTATCTGCCCTCCAGGACGGGCGGGTGGATCTGGGCATCGCGTTTTCGCTGGCGCTGTATCCCGAACTGCGTCGTGTGGCGGTAGGGCATTTTCCGGTGGGTGCCGTGGTGCGCGCGGACCATCCGCTGGCGCATCTGCGCACTGTCACGGTGGAGGAATGCATCGCCTATCGCCTGATCCTGCCCACGCGCACGCTGTCGCTGTACCGTGTCATGGAACCCATGCTGCGTCCGTGGCAGGACAGGCTGAACGTGGTGTTGCAGACCGGGTCGATCGAACTGACCAACCGCATGGTGCGGGCCGGGGCCGGGCTGGCGTTCCAGTCACCGCTGGCGGTGGGCGTGCAGCCGGGACAGGACAGCCTGCGCCATGTGCCGCTGCGTGACACGCGTGCGGTAACGGACCTTGGGGCATATGTGCGCGAATCGCGCTGGCTGCCGCCCCTGCTGGAAACCGTGATCGAGGAACTGCGGCTTGAACTGCGCCGCGTGCAGGGGGTCAGCGACGAACGGGTGGTCTGACCTTGCGTTGCGTTTTAGGCAACGGAACGGTCGAATCATTGTACTAGACGGAACACGTGGCGGACTGATTAGATTTACCCATCATGGTGCGGTTGGGGACTATTCCGCATGGCGTCGGGGGACGCCATGCGGGCTGCATCGACAAACAGTAAAACATGATGGGAACCCGCAGATGGACACCACAACGCCGCCGAATGCCGGGATGGATAGCGGGCTTGCAGCCCTTGATGCGGCGGTGCGCCGGGATCTGGAAATCATCCGCTATCCCCGCAAGGAATGGGTTCCCCCCATGGAACGTGACGGCCAGCGCGTGCTGGACGTGGCCATTATCGGGGCGGGGCAGGGCGGTCTTGCCACGGCCTTCGCGCTCAAGCGCAACAACATCACCAATGTCCGGATTTTCGACCGTGCGGCAAAGGGTGGCGAAGGTCCGTGGGTGACATTCGCGCGCATGATCACGCTGCGCACGCCCAAATACGTGACCGGCCCCGACCTTGGCGTGCCCTCGCTCACGCCGCGTTCGTGGTACGAGGCACAGTATGGGGCCGAAGCGTGGGAAAAGCTGGACAAGATCCCGCGCGGGCAGTGGCAGGATTATCTGGACTGGTACCGCGACATCCTGAAGCTGCCGGTCGCCAATGATCATGATTTCCAGGGTGTTACATGGGAAGATGGCCTGCTGCGCCTGACCTTCCGCCGTCCCGACGGGTCCACCCATGTGCATTATGCCCGCAAGCTGGTGCTGGCCACCGGGATTGAGGGCTGTGGTTCGTGGCATGTGCCCGATTTCATCCGTGACGGCCTGCCGCGCGCACGTTATGCCCATACGTCGGAAAACATTGATTTCGCGGCGTTGAAGGGCAAGCGCATTGGCGTGCTGGGGGCCGGGGCTTCCGCATTCGACAACGCGGCCACGGCACTGGAAGATGGTGCGGGCAGTGTGACGCTGTGCCTGCGGCGCAAGGAAATCCCGTCCATCAACCCGTACCGGTGGATGGAGAATACAGGCTTCCTCGCCTACTACCCCGCCTTGTCGGATGACCTGCGCTGGGGCTTCATGCGCCGGATATTCGAACTCAACCAGCCGCCGCCGCAGGATACGTTCTGGCGCTGCCGCCGGCATGAAAACTTCTCCTTCCGCACCGGATGCCCGTGGACGGGCGCGCGCATGGATGGGGACGAGATCGTGGTCGATTCGCCCACCGGGGAAATGCGTTTTGATTTCGTGATCATCGGCACCGGGTTCACGACCGACCTGTCGCGCCGGCCGGAAACGCAGTCCTTTGCACCTTCCGTCGCCCTGTGGGGCGATCGCTATACCGCGCCAGCAGGGTCGGAAAGCGCCGTGCTGGAAAGCTATCCCTACCTGGGTGAAAACTACCAGTTCCTGCCGCGCCGGGCGGATGACGTGCTGGCACCCATGCTGGCGAACATCCACAACTTCACGTTCTCGGCAACACCCAGCATGGGACTGTCGGGGGCGTCGATCAGCGGTATGCGCTTTGGCGTGGAACGCCTGGCCCACGGGCTGGGGCGTGACCTGTATGTAGCCGATGGCAGGCAGCACCTTGAAAGTCTGCTGGCCTATGACGTGCCGGAACTGGTCAGTCTCGATCCTCCTGTTGCATGATGCATCCCGGGTAGATTCATCCATTCGGGAGAGAGTTGAGTAGATGAGCAGCGCAGCACGCCTTTCCCCTTCCGCGCCGGGTCTTTCCGGCGCGGGGGGGCATGATGACCGCAAGGTTCCCCCCGTGGCCGACATGGCGCGGATTATCGACCTGTCCATTCCGGCCGCCTGTATGCCTGATGTGGTGGCGAATACCGCCCTGCTGCATGGTTATGCCGATCTGGTCGGCAGCTTTGTGCTGCCTGATGACTGTGAACCTGCCTATGAGTACGTGCCATGACCGTTCATGGGCACAATATGGGTGCGGCCCTTGCCATCGCGGCGGATGTGCGCGCAGGCCGCCGCAGGGCCGTATCGGTCGTGACGGAGGTGATCGCGGATATCGAAGCCCGTGACACCAGCTTCAACAGTGTCACCCGCATTCTCGGTCCCGCCGCCGTGGCACAGGCCGAGGATGTGGACAAGGCCATTGCCGCTGGCCGCGATCCCGGCCCGCTGGCGGGCGTGCCCTTTGGGGTGAAGGACCTGTTTGACGTTCGTGGCGAAGTGACCACGGCAGGGTCCATCGTGCTGCGCGACAACCTGCCCGCCACGCGTGACGCGGTTGTGGTCCAACGCCTGCGGGCCGCAGGCGCCGTGCCGGTCGCGACCCTGAACATGGATGAATTCGCCTACGGCTTTTCCACCGAAAATGCCCATACCGGCACGACACGCAACCCGCATGACACCGCGCGCCTGGCCGGTGGGTCATCAGGCGGGTCGGCGGCGTCGGTTGCGGCTGGCCTGCTGCCGTTCACGCTGGGGTCGGACACCAACGGGTCCATCCGCATCCCGTCCTCGCTGTGCGGGGTGTGGGGGCTGAAGCCGACCTATGGGCAGATGCCGCTGGGCGGTGTCTATCCGTTCGTGGCCAGTCTGGATGTGGTTGGCCCCATGGCCGACACGGTGGAGGACCTGCGGGCGGTTTACACCATCATGGCCGGTGGCGCCCCGGTGGGCGAACCCGATGTGGGTGATGTGCGCGTGGCTCGCCTTGGTGGCTGGTTTGCAAACAATATCAGCACGGAACTGACGGCGGGTATTGACGCCGTCATGGCGCATCTGGGCCAGGACCAGGTGATCGAACTGTCTGAAGTCGCGCGTGCGCGGGCATCCGCCTTCCTGATCAGTGCGGCGGAGGGGGGCAACCTGCACCTTGCGCGCCTGCGGCGGCGGTCCATGCAGTATGATCCCGCAACCCGCGGGCGGCTTATGGCCGGGGCCATGCTGCCTGCTGCAACATTCGTGCAGGCGCAACGTTTCCGTCGCTGGTTCCGTGACCATGTGCATGCTGCCCTGGCCCATGCGGATGTGCTGATCGCACCCACTACGGTGGGCGTCGCGCCGCGTATTGACCAGCCATCCATCGTGGTGGATGGCAGGACGGTTTCCGCCCGCGCCAATCTTGGCATCTTTACGCAGCCGATCAGCCTTGCGGGGCTGCCGGTTCTGGCGGCCCCGCTGGCGGTGGACGGCCTGCCGCTGGGCATCCAGCTGATCGGTGCGCCGGGTGGGGAGGCAAAGCTGTTTGCCGTAGCCGCCGAACTGCAGCGCGCGGGGCTTGCCGCCTGTCGCCCACTTGATGCGGGATATGCACGGAAGGACAGCTGATGCTGAACACGCCGCGTTCATGCCGGGGGATGGTGACATCCCCCCACCATCTGGCCAGCCAGGCCGGGCTTGATGTGCTCAAGGCCGGTGGGACGGCGCTGGAAGCCGCAGTCGCGACGGCAGCCGCGCTGGCCGTGGTCTATCCGCACATGACCGGTATCGGTGGTGACGCGTTCTGGCTGACCATGTGGCCCGATGGACGGGTGGAAACCATTGACGCCTGCGGGGCTGCGGCACAGAAGGCCGATGCCGGTTTTTACCATGCGGCAGGGCTGGATGCGATTCCGTGGCGTGGGCCGCTGGCGGCCAATACCGTGGCGGGCACCGTTTCGGGCTGGGATCTGGCACTGTCATGGAGCCACGCGATGGCGCCCGCCCTGCCACTGGGCCGCGTATTGCGTGATGCGATGTTCTATGCCGAACAGGGCGTGCCCGTTACCGACAGCGCAGCCGGGATCACGGCTGAAAAAGCTGGTGAACTGAAGGATGTTCCCGGTTTCGCGGACCTGTTCATGCCCGGCGGCAGACTGCCGCAGCCCGGCGACATCCTGCACAATCCGCGTCTGGCCAACACGTTGCGGCAACTGGCGGATGAAGGCCTGTCGAGCTTTTATCGCGGCAATGTCGCACGTGAACTGGCCGCCGACCTGCATGACCTTGGCAGCCCGCTGGCCCTTGCGGACCTGCAGGCACACAGGGCCACCCACCAGCCAGCCCTGCATGCCCGTATCAACGGGGCGGACCTGTATAACATGGCGCCCCCGACACAGGGCGTGGCATCGCTTCTGATCCTGGCGCTGTTCGACCGGCTGAAGGCGGCGAAGGCGGATGATTTCGATTACCTGCACGGGCTGGTCGAAGCGACAAAGCAGGCCTTCCGTTACCGCGATACCCATGTGGGCGATCCCGCCTACATGACCGTGCAGGCGCAGGACATCCTTGATGACCGCAAGGCACTGGACCACATGGCCGCCAGCATCGACCCCAACCGGGCCGCCCCGTGGCCATGGCCGTCACAGGCAGGCGATACGGTGTGGCTGGGCGTGATTGATTCCGACGGTCTGGCCGTCAGCATGATCCAGAGCCTGTATTTCGAATACGGATCGGGCATCGTGCTGCCGCGCACCGGCGTGGTCTGGCAGAACCGTGGCACCAGCTTCGGTCTTGACCCGCAGGGCTGGAATGGCCTGCGCCCCGGTCGCAAGCCGTTCCATACACTCAACCCCGCCGGTGCCCGTTTCGATGACGGGCGCACCATGGTCTATGGCACCATGGGGGGGGAAGGACAGCCGCAGACACAGGCCGCCATCTTCACCCGTTATGCGCGCTACGGCATGGAACTGCAGGAAGCGGTCACCGCGCCGCGCTGGCTGCTGGGGCGCACATGGGGCGAAAGCAGTGTCAGCCTGAAATACGAAGACCGCTTTGATCCCGAAGTGATTGCCCGGATGCAGGCTGCGGGCCACCAGATGGAACGCGTCGCACCGTTTTCTTCCAAGATGGGCCATGCGGGCGCGCTGGTGCGCCATGCCTCCGGCCTGCTGGAAGGGGCGACCGATCCGCGCAGCGACGGGTGTGTCGCGGCATGGTAACGCAGGCAGGCAACATGGATCATCCATCCGGCGCGCGTGCGGTCGCGCGCTGCACCGAACTGGGACGCGCGCCGTATTCGGAAATGGAAGGCGGGCTGTTCCGCCCCTATCTCGGCTCGTCCTACCGCGCCACCTGTGACCGGCTGGCGCAATGGATGTCTGATGCGGGCATGACCACGCGCATGGACGCGGCGGGCAACCTGATTGGCCGGTACGAAGGGCTTGTGCCTGACGCCCCGGTGGTGCTGCTGGGATCGCATATCGACAGCGTGCGCGATGGCGGGTTCTTTGACGGGATGCTGGGCGTAATCCTTGGTATCGAGACCGTGGCCCATTTCGCGCAATCGGGAAAACGCTTTCCCTTCGCGCTGGAAGTCGTGGGCTTTGGTGATGAGGAAGGATCGCGCTTTCCCTCCGGCATGCTGACCTCCCATGCCGTGGCGGGCGTGCTGGAAACACCGGACCCGAATATGCGTGACTGGGCCGAGACCGCGACGCTGGCCAGCGCGCTGGAAGGTTTCGGATTGGATGTGGGACGCATGCATACTGCGTCGCGCAAGGGCGATCCGATCGTGGCCTATGTCGAGGCGCATATCGAACAGGGGCCGGCGCTGGAAGCCGAAGGCCGCGCCCTTGGCGTGGTCAGCGCCATCGCGGCCCAGCACCGTTACCGCGTGACACTGCGCGGCATGGCGGGCCATGCGGGCACCGTGGCCATGAAGCTGCGGCGCGATGCGCTGGCGGGGGCTGCGGACATCATCCTTGCTGCTGAACGTGTGGGCCGCGCGGGTGCGGATGGGCTGGTGGCGACTGTCGGGTCGCTGGATGTCATGCCGGGGGCGGCGAATGTCGTGCCGGGTGAGGTGGTGTTCACCATTGATGTCCGTGCGGGGACAAATGCCACGCGCGACCGTGCGGCGCATGAAATTCTGGACATTGCCCGCGATGTTGCGGTCCGGCGCGGGCTGGAAATGGATGTGGCGCTGCAGCAGGATCTTGACGCTACGCCGTGTGATCCGGTGCTGACGGACCTTATGGAACAGGCTGTGCGCGACGTGACCCATGCACCGGCACCCGTGCTGGTCAGCGGGGCGGGACATGACGCCATGATCATGGCGCATCTGGCCCCGGTGTCCATGCTGTTCATCCGGTGCGCGGGCGGGATCAGCCATAACCCGGCGGAATCCGTAACCGATGCCGACACGGACGCCGCCCTGCGCGCGATGATTACCTTTATCGGACTTTTTGAGAGACGCTTCGGATGACCCAGACCTTTTTCGGCCAGATCAATCCTCCCGCCCGGCTGCTGATGGGGCCGGGGCCGGTCAATGCGCACCCGCGCGTGCTGCGGGCCATGGCGGCCGACATGCTGGGCCAGTTCGACCCGGAAATGACCGAATACATGAACCAGACGATGGAACTGTACCGTCAGGTGTTCATGACCAACAATCGCTGGACCTTTCTGGTTGATGGCACGGCGCGCGCGGGGATCGAGGCATCGCTGGTCTCGCTGGTGGAACCGGGGATGAAGCTGCTGATCGTGCGCGCGGGCCGGTTCGGGCTGCTTTTGTCCGAAATTGCCCAGCGCATTGGCGCCGAAATCGTGACGCTGGACATTCCGTGGGGCGAGGTTGCCACGCTGGAGCAGATTGAGGACGCGATCGTCACCCACCGCCCGCATGTGCTGGCGTGCATCCATGGCGATACCTCCACCACCATTGCCCAGCCGCTGGACGGGGTGGGCGCGCTGTGCCGCAAGTATGATGTGCTGTCCTATGTTGACACCACCGCGACGCTGGGCGGGATGGAGGTCGCGACCGACCGCTGGGGCGTGGACGTGGTCAGTGGCGGGCTGCAGAAATGCATGGGCGGTCCGCCGGGTTCGGCCCCCATCACCATTTCCGACCGCGCGGCGGAACACATTTTTGCCCGCCGCCATGTCGAGGCCGGGATCCGTGGCGCGGATACGCATGACGGTACGCGCGTGCGCATTCCGTCCAACTATTTCGACCTGGCCATGGTCATGGATTACTGGTCCGAAAAGCGCCTGAACCACCATACCGAGGCGACGACCATGCTGTATGGCGCGCGCGAAGCTGCCCGCGTGGTGCTGGAAGAAGGGCTGCAGGCCCGTTTTGCCCGCCATGGCCGTGCATCGCGCGCGGTCTGTGCCGGGCTGCGCGCCATCGGGCTGGAACTGTTTGGTGGCGACGAATACCGCATGACCAACGTCACGGGCGTGTACATTCCCAAGGGCGTGGATGGCGAAAAGGTGCGTGGCCGCATGCGCGAGGATTTCGAAATCGAGATCGGTTCCGCCTTCGGTCCGCTTCAAGGCAAGATCTGGCGCATCGGGGCCATGGGCTACAACGCGGAAAAGCACAAGGTGCTGCTGACCATCGGCGGGCTGGAAACCGTCCTGCGCCACGAAGGCCACGCTTTTGCCGCGGGCAGCGGCGTCGATGCTGCCCTTGCGGCCTATAATGCATAAGAACAGGGATACGGCGTAATGTCTGAAACAGGTGTCTATCCCCGCGATCTGGTCGGCTATGGCGGCAACCCGCCGGATGCGAAATGGCCGGGTGGCGCGCGGATCGCAGTGCAGTTCGTCATCAATTATGAAGAGGGGGCCGAGAATTCGGTCCTGCATGGTGATCGCGGGTCCGAAGCCTTCCTGTCGGAAATGATCGGGGCGCAGTCCATTCCGGGCGCGCGCGCGATTGCGATGGAAAGCCTGTATGAATACGGGTCGCGCGCCGGGTTCTGGCGGCTGCACCGTATCTTTACCCAGCGTAAGCAGCCATTGACGGTCTTTGGCGTGGCGGCCGCCATGGCGCGTAACCCGGCCGCCGTTGCGGCGATGAAGGAAGCGGGTTGGGAAATCGCATCCCACGGGCTGCGCTGGATTGATTACCAGCATGTGCCCGAAGCGGTGGAACGCGCACATATCCAGGAATGTATTGCGCTGCATGCCAAACTGACCGGATCACGCCCGCTGGGGTGGTACCAGGGGCGTACCAGCCCCCATACCGCCCGGCTGATCGCGGAAGAAGGCGGCTTTGTCTATGATGCGGATTCCTATGCCGACGACCTGCCGTATTATGACCGCAGCCATGGCCGTGCGCAGCTGATCGTGCCCTATACGCTGGATGTGAATGACATGCGTTTCGTGGCGATAAACGGTTTTACCGAAGGGGAGCAGTTCTTCAACTACCTGCGCGACACCTTCGACGAACTGTATGAGGAAGGGGCGGACAAACCGCGCATGATGTCGGTTGGCCTGCACTGCCGTGTGGCGGGCCGTCCGGGGCGGGCGCGGGCTGTGGCGCGTTTCCTTGACTATATCGCCACGCGGGAGAAGGTCTGGGTTGCGACCCGGCTGGATATTGCCCGGCACTGGCAGGCGGTGCATCCGGCATGAAAAACGTGATGGACCGCGTCAATGACGCTTCCGCCGTCAGGTTTGTGGAACTATTCGGACCGATATACGAACATTCCCCATGGATTGCCCAGCGTGCCCGCGCCCATGGCCCCTTTGCGGACATGGACGCCATGCTGGCGGCCATGCGCCATGAACTGGACCGGGCGACGGAGGCGGAAAAGATGGCGCTGATCCGCGCCCATCCCGAACTGGCGCAGCGCATGGGGGTAGATCCGACCCTGACCTCGGCTTCCGCGTCCGAGCAGGCATCCGCCGGGCTGGATCGCCTGACGCCGGAGGAATTTACGACTTTCCGCGCCCTGAATGATGCTTATGCCGCCAAATTCGGTATCCCGTTCATCATCTGTGTGCGGCGGTCGGACAAGGAAGGCATCCTGAACGGAATGCGCACCCGGCTGGAAAACACACCTGAGGCCGAACAGCAGGCCGCCCTGTGTGAAATCAACAAGATTGCCGCGCTGCGGCTGGCGGATGTGCTGGCGCGGCTGGAGCAGGAACCATGAGCACCCTTTCCACCCATGTTCTCGACCTTGTATCAGGCAAGCCCGCCGCGGGCATGGCGATCAGCCTGTGGGCGGGTCAGGACTGCCTGTTCCGTGGCGTGACCAATGCGGATGGCCGTTGCCCGGAACTGGGCCAGCAGACCGGGGACATGAAAGCTGGTGCCTATCGTCTGGAATTCAGTGTGGCGGCGTATTTCCGCAGCCGGGATGTCGCGCTGTCGGACCCGCCCTTCCTTGACGTGGTGCCCATCGCCTTTGGCATGGCGCAGGTGGCCAGGGGGGAAAAGGGGGGACATTACCATGTGCCGCTTCTGGTCTCGCCCTACGGGTTTTCGACCTATCGCGGTAGCTGAGCGGGCTAAGGGAACCATTTGAAAATAAAAAGTTTTTGGGCGCCGCTTTTTTAAAGGCGGCATTCTTTTGAAGCTTTTTGAAAAAAGCTTCACCAAAAAACTTCCTTAACAAAAAGGGGCCGTGGCATCTGATCTGCCACGGCCCCTTTTTTATTCCCCCATGATGAGGAAAAACCGTATCAGACCAGCGCCTGCTTCAGTGCTGCGGTCAGTTCGGTCGTGGTGGCCTTGCCGCCCAGATCGCCCGTGCGCACGGCACCCGAGGTGATGACCTTCTCGATGGCCTTGTCGATGCGGGTGGCCAGGTCCTGACGGCCCACATGCGCCAGCATCATGTTGGCAGCCAGCAGGAGCGAGGTCGGGTTGGCCTTGTTCTGGCCCGCAATGTCGGGTGCTGAACCATGGACGGCTTCAAACACGGCCGCCTTTTCACCAATGTTCGCACCCGGCGCCAGACCAAGCCCGCCCACCAGACCGGCGGTCAGGTCGGACAGGATATCACCGAACAGGTTGGTGGTGACGATGCAGTCATACTGCCACGGATCGGTCACAAGCTGCATGGCGCAGGCATCGACAATCCGCTCGTTCACTTCCACGCGGCCTTCATATTCCTTGGCGACCTTGCGGCCTTCTTCAAGGAACAGGCCGGTCAGCAGCTTCAGGATGTTGGCCTTGTGCACCAGGGTCACGCGCTTGCGGTTGTTCTTGACCGCGTATTCAAAGGCGTAGCGGACAATGCGGTTGCATTCCTTGCGCGTGGTGTAGCCTGCGCTGGTGGCGATGGCGTGCGGGTCATCACCATAGGGAATGTAGTTTTCCATCGCCGCGTAATACCCTTCGAGGTTTTCGCGGAAGATGACAAGGTTGATGTTCTCGAAACGGCCACCGGGCACGATCGTCTTGGTCGGACGGACATTCGCGAACAGGCCGAACTCCTGACGCAGTGTCACGTTGATGGACTTGAAGCCACCACCGACCGGGGTCGTCAGCGGGCCTTTCAGCGCAAGGCCGGTGCGGCGGATGCTTTCGATCGTTTCCTTGGGCAGCGGGCTGCCGGTGGCGTCAAGGGCTGCGACACCGCCAAGTGCCTTTTCCCATTTGAAAGGGGCGCCAACCGCATCAAGGATCTCGGTCACGGACTGGACGATTTCAGGCCCGATTCCGTCACCCGGAATCAGGGTGGCGGGAATTGTTTTTTCTGTAGACATTCTCGAACGTCTCCCTTTGTGCTTGCTACTGAAAAGCGTTTCAGCATGCGCACCGGCTTGGCGGACCCGGTTCGTTGCCGGGTGCCCCGTCGGAACTGGTTAAAAGTCCTAGGCCCCCCAGCCCCGCGTGACAATCGGGCCACCGGGCCATGACCGTGGTTTTGCAGTCACATTATCCGGCGTTCAGCGGTGCGCATGCAACGCCAAGCCATGTGCGTTCCTGACTTCCCAGATGTGGGGCGATCATTTCAAAAACCCGTGCATGATAGGCATCCAGCCAGGCAATTTCATTTTCCTGCAGGCTGGCCACATCAATCAGCCGCCGGTCGAACGGGGCCAGGGTCAGGACCTCGAATTCCAGAAAATCGCGTCCTGCCTCCGCCGTGGGGGACGGCTGGACCAGATGCAGGTTTTCCAGGCGGATGCCGAACGCACCGGGTCGGTAATAGCCCGGCTCATTCGACAGGATCATGCCCGCATGCAATTTCACGGGGCGGAAAACGGGGGAAATGGTTGCCGGTCCCTCATGCACCGACAGGTAGCTGCCAATGCCATGGCCGGTGCCATGGTCATAATCCAGCCCGCCTTCCCACAATGCATGGCGGGCAAGGGCATCCAGCGCGTGGCCGGTCACGCCGCGCGGGAAATGCGCGCGCGCCAGCGCGATATGCCCGCGCAGCACGCGGGTGAAGGCATCACGCACATCCGCCCCCGGCGCATCCGGCCCGGTCCAGACCGTGCGGGTGATATCGGTGGTGCCAAAGGGATACTGGCCGCCACTATCGATCAGGTAGACCTCGTTGGGTTGCAGCCTGCGATCGGTTTCGGGCGTGACACGGTAATGGATGATCGCGCCGTTCGGGCCGGAACCGGAAATGGCGGGGAAGCTTTCCTCCCGGTAGTCAGGGCAGGCGGCACGGAAGCGGTCCAGCTGTTCTGCCGCTGCCAGTTCCGCCGTGTCGGTTGCGTTTTCATCCAGCCAGTGCAGGAAACGGCAGATGGCGATTCCATCCAGCAGGTGGGCACGGCGGCTGCCTTCCTGTTCGGTCCGGTTCTTGATCGCCTTGGGCCACTGGCAGGGATCGCCCCTGCGGATGACCGTGGCCCCTGCATCTTCCAGTGTCTGGATGAACCATACGGCATTGCCGGCCGGATCCACCTGCACGCGTGTACCGGACAGGGCGCGCAGGCTTTCCGCCAGTGCTGCGGGCGGTGCGATCGTGACATCATCCCCCAGCCACTGCCGCGTCGTGTCGGACACCTTGGCCGGGTCGATCAGCAACGTGACGCGTCCGGTCTCATACACGATGGCGAAGGACAGGCTGAGTGGCGTGTAAGGCACGTCGCGGCCACGGATGTTCAGCAGCCATGCGATTGATGCCGGATCGCTCAGCACCACCGCCGCATCGCCCGCCTCGCGCAGGCCGCCCGCAATGGCCGCGCGCTTGTCCCGGCTGGACTGCCCGGCCCATTCCTCGGGCTGCGGGACGCAGGGCGTGCAGGGCGGGGCGGGGCGGTCGGCCCAGATCCGGTCAACCGGGTTTGCGGGCAGGGCGACCAGGTCCAGCCCCGCATCACTGAACGGGCGCAGCGCGCTTTCGCTGATCAGGCGCGGATCATAACCGATCCGGCAAGTCGCCCCGTGCCGCGCCAGCCATGTGGCGGGCGGGACGTCACGGATATGCAGCCGTTCCCATGCCTGCTTGTCCACCTGCTGGTCCATCTGGGTGATGTAGCGGCCATCGGAAAAGACGGCGGCGACATCCGGCAGCACCGCCGCCATCCCCGCGCTGCCGGTAAAGCCGGTCAGCCACGCCAGGCGTTCAGCACAGGGGGCGACGTATTCCCCCAAGTGTTCATCCCCACGGGGCAGGATAAATCCATCAACGCCCATCTGTTTCAGCACGGCGCGCAGCGCGTCGGGGCGGTTCGGGACGGTGGGCATGGGCATATCCTTCGGTAAGGGATCAGGAAACGGACATGATGCGGTACAGGAACAGAAGGTCCATCCACCGCCCGTATTTCGTGCCGCATTCAGGCAGCAGGCCTCCATGCTGGAAGCCGAAGCGTTCATGCAGCTTGCGCGACGCAATGTTGGTGGAGGTAATGCCCGCGATCATGACATGTACCTCCTCCGTCTTTGCCCGCTCACACAGGGCCTGCAGCAGGGCGCTGCCAATGCCACGGCGCTTGTAGGCCGGGGCGATGTACAGCGAATGTTCGACCGTATGCCGGTAGCCTGAAAAGGGCCGGAAGGTTTTCCAGCTACTGTAGCCCGCCACATGGCCATCGGGCGTTTCGGCCACCAGTACCGGAAACCCGCTGGCCTGACTGGTATGCAGCCAGTCCAGCCGGGCGGCGATGGTGGTTTCGTGGGTTTCCCACATGGATGTGCTATTGCGGATGGCGTGATTGACGATTTCGACTATGGCGGGAATATCCGCATCCGTCGCGTCACGGATCAGCAGGGACGCGGTATCAGCCATTGGGTTTGCGCAGGATCAGCGTGCCCCAGTCCCCTTCACGCAGGTGGCGTTCCAGCACCAGCCCGTGGCGGCGATGGGCAGCCAGCACCATGCGCACCTGTGTATTCAGCAGCCCCGCAAGGATGGCAGTGCCACCGGGCAGCAGGTTGCGCGCAAGGTCGGCCGCCATGCTGCATAGCGGGCGGGCAAGGATGTTGGCGAATACCAGATCATAGGGCGCATGGTGGCGGATGGCGGGCGTGGCCCAGCCATTGCCCAGATGGCAGTCCACCAGATTGGACAGCCCATTCATGGCCGCGTTACGGCGCGTCACGCGCACGGACCACGGGTCGATATCGGTCGCCAGCACGCGTTTGTGCAGCAGGGCGGCGGCCGCCATGGCAAGGATGCCCGACCCGCAGCCCAGGTCAAGGATACGCTGTGGCCTGCGATAGGCGACCATTTCCAGCGCGCGCAGGCAGCCACGGGTCGAGCCGTGTTCCCCCGACCCGAAGGCAACGCCCGCATCTAGCGTGATGGTGATGCGCTGGGGGCTGGTGGTGGGTTCAAGGTGCGTGCCGCGGATGGCGAAGCGCCTGCCCGCAAGCTGTTCGGGAAAGGATTCGTATGTGCGCGCCAGCCAGCCTTCGGATTCCGTGTGGCTGCGTTCCAGTTCGGCATCCACGCCACTGGTCAGGCCCGCCACGATCAGGGCGGCGCGCAGTTCGTCCTCGCCGCTGCCGGTATCCTTGACGCCTTCCACGCGCCACAGGGTCTGGCTGTCATCGACTTCAAAAATGCCGATGGTGGTGCAGACGGTGGACAGGGCGGATTCATAGGCTTCGACCGCATCAGGCGGGACCGTGACCGATATGGTTTCCAGTTCTGTGGCGTGACGCCGGGGGGAAAGGCTCATCTATACCTGCTCAACAAATGTATCGATCACCCGCTTGGGGCCTGCTTTTTCAAACGCGACTTCCAGCCGGTTTCCCTCGACCGAGGTAATGGTGCCGTAGCCGAATTTCTGGTGGAACACACGCACCCCCACCTTCATGCCCGACGTGGCGGTGGTGGACGGTGTCACGTCATGCACCCGCCGGGATGCCACCAGCGGGAAGGGCGTGCTGCCAAACACGGCGGGACGGCCAAGGAAACTGCGCCGGCTGTTGGCGGTGTCGCCGCGTGTCTCGATATGTTCCGCGGGCAGCTCCTCGACAAAGCGGCTGGGAATGGCGGACTGCCAGTTGCCGTATATGCGGCGATTGGCGGCATGGCTGATCATGGCCAGCTTGCGCGCGCGCGTAATGCCGACATAGGCCAGGCGGCGTTCCTCCTCCAGCCCCTTCAGGCCGCCTTCATCCAGCGTGCGCTGGGACGGAAAGACGCCTTCCTCCCATCCCGGCAGGAACACGGTATCGAATTCCAGCCCCTTGGCGCCATGCAGGGTCATGATACTCATGCTGTCCTCGCCCGATTTATCCTCGGTATCCATGACAAGGGCAACGTGTTCAAGGAATCCGCCAAGGTTTTCATAATCCGCCAGCGAGCGCACCAGCTCCTTCAGGTTTTCCAGCCGTCCCGGCGCATCGGGGGATTTGTCGGCCTTCCACATGTCGATATAGCCGCTGTCCTCCAGCAGGTGGTCAATGGCGACGACATGCCCCTCGCGCCCCAGCATGTCGCGCGTGGTGCCCAGCGTGCGCATGAGGGTGGCAAGCTGTTCCTTCGCCCGGCCCTTGATGTCGCCAGTGCCCAGCATCTCCAGCACGGCCGCGGTCAGCGGGATCTGGCGTTCGCGGGCGTGCATGTGCATTTTCTGCAGTCCCGTGGTCCCCACGCCCCGTCGCGGCACATTGATGATGCGTTCAAACGCAAGGTCGTCGGAAGGCTGGTTGACCACGCGCATGTAGGCGATGGCGTCGCGGATTTCGGCGCGTTCGTAAAAACGCAGGCCACCGACCACGCGGTAGGGCAGGCCAAGGGTAATCAGCCGTTCTTCAAACGCGCGGGTCTGGAAGCCCGCGCGGACAAGGATGGCGATTTCGCCCATCGGGTGGCCATCGGCGCGCAGGCGTTCGATCTCGGTGCCGACCATGCGGGCCTCATCATCCGAATCCTGCACGGAAATCACGCGCACCTTCTCGCCTTCCGCATCCTCGCGGCCGGGATGCAGGGTCTTGCCCAGACGTTCCTCGTTATGCGCGATCAGGCCCGACGCCGCGCCAAGGATCTGCCGGGTGGAACGGTAATTGCGTTCCAGCCGCACCACTTTCGCGCCTGGAAAATCGCGTTCGAAGCGCAGGATGTTTTCCACTTCCGCCCCGCGCCATGAATAGATCGACTGGTCATCATCACCCACGCAGCAGATGTTGGATGGCTGGTTGTCCCGATGGGCCAGCAGCCGCAGCCACAGGTACTGGATGGTGTTGGTGTCCTGATACTCATCCACCAGGATGTAGCGGAAGAAACGGTGATACTGTGCCAGCACATCGGGGTGTCTGCGCAGGATTTCCGTCATGTGCAGCATAAGGTCGCCAAAGTCGCAGGCGTTAAGCTGTTTCAGGCGCTGCTGGTAATCGGTATAGATCTCGGCGCAGCGTCCATTGGCGAAATCCGTGTCCTCGGCCGCCGTGATGGCGTCGGGCACCAGCCCGCGATCCTTCCACCGCTGGATCACGCCCATGATCGCCTGTGGCGGCCAGCGCTTGGTATCGATGCGGTAGGGTTCAAGCACCTGCTTGAGCAGACGCAGCTGGTCATCGGTATCAAGGATGGTGAAGCTGCTGGTCAGCCCGACATATTCCGCATGGCGGCGCAGCATGCGCGCGCACAGGGCATGGAACGTACCCAGCCACAGCCCTTCCGCCGGTTCACCCAGCAGGGCGCTGACGCGTTCGCGCATTTCACGCGCGGCCTTGTTGGTGAAGGTCACGGCCAGGATCTGGTTGGGCCGCGCGCGCCCCGACAGCAGGATATGCGCGAACCGCGTGGTCAGCACCCGTGTCTTTCCGGTGCCCGCGCCGGCAAGGACCAGCAGCGGGCCATCCGTCGTCTCGATCGCGGCCCGCTGTTCGGGATTGAGGCGGTTCAGGTAATCCGGCACACGGCCGGTGGGGATAAGGCTGTCCATGACATTATCTTCTATAGCAATCCCGCCGCCGGGTAACCAATGCTATCAATCATGGTCAGGGGAAATGCGCAGGGGGAAGCGATGGCATGAATACGCTCAGGGGAACGGGGCCGGGCGGTCACCGGGCGCGCATGCGCAGGCGTATTCGCACGGCAGGCGCGCATTCGCTGGCGGATTACGAATTGCTGGAGGTCCTGCTGTTCGCGGCCGTGCCCCGGCGCGATACCAAGCCGCAGGCGAAGGCGCTGCTGGCCCATTTCGGTGATCTTGAGGCCGTTCTGGATGCCAGCCCTTCCGCCCTGCGCGCGGCGGGACTTGGGCCACGTGGGGTGGCCGTGCTGGGGTGTCCGGTGCAGGTGGCGCGGCGCCTGGCGCATCCCGACCTGCGGGGGCAGGTGATTTTCACGGATATGGCGGCGGTAATGGCGTACTGCGACAGGCTGCCCGCGCATGATCCCGACGGGTGGCGGCTGTTCTACCTTGATTCCGCGCGGCATGTGCTGGCCGATGAAGCCGTCAGTATCGCCCCGCCCGCCGATATGTGCCGGACCGTGCTGGCGCGTGCGCTGGAACTGCATGCCGTCTCCCTGGTTGCGATCAGGGATATCGGCCAGCGCATGCCGCCAGCGGAGGGTCAGGATGCCGACCTGCGTTTCGGCCGCATGCTGGAAACCCATGCCCGCCTGCTGGGCCTGATCGTGCATGACTGCGTGGTGCGCGGCGGCGGGAAGGATGCAAGCCTGCGGACCATGATCGCGCGATAGGGCGTATCAGCCGTGCGGGTGGGCTTCGGCCGCTGCGAACTGCTGGCGGATGGCATCCAGCAGTTCGGATGGCTGGCTGACCAGCGCATCGGCACCGGCCTGCGTCAGTTCTTCCCGCGTGCCATAGCCCCACAATACCCCCAGCGCACGGACGTGGTTGGCGTGCGCGCCGCTTATGTCAAAGCGCCGGTCACCGATCATCAGCGCATCCTCGCGCCGGATGTCATGTTCACGCAGCACGGCTGCGATCAGTTCGGGCTTTTCCGCGCCGCTGTCATCGGCGCGCGCGCCCGACAGGCCATCGAAATACTGCACGAGGTTGCGCAGGTGCAGGATCTTGCGCGCAAGATGGCGTGGCTTGGATGTCGCGACAAACAGCCGCACCCCTTTAGCGGACAGGGTCTCGATCACGTTGCGCATGTGGTCGAAAACCGGGCTTTTGTGCATGCCTTCCGATTCGTAGTGCTTGCGGTAAAGCGCCATCGCTTCGTCCACCCGGTCATCGCCATAATGCGCGAGGATATGGGCGATCAGTTCTTCCAGCGGGGGGCCGACCACCCATGTCAGGTCAATCGACATGTCGGGTTCATGACCAAGGTCGCGCAGTACGGCGTAAATGGATTCCACAATGCCATCGCGGGAACGGACGATGGTTCCGTCCAGGTCGAAAAGTACGGTATGGTTTTCATGAAACGGCATGCAGGTTCATAACCTCCTTGTTCTGAGCGCATAATGCACCATCGGGACGGTATTTGTCCTGCAATTGTTGGGAAAACACCGTTTGCACGATCACACATCGCCCGAACCGGTCACACTTCCCCTTGGTGGCGGTATCAGCCGGGCGGATGACCATGCCTTCCTACAGCGCCTGATCCGCACGCTTGATCCAGCCCATCCCGCACCGGACCGGCTGGCGGCCAGCTTCCTGGCCCGTTTCGGTTCGGCGGGCATGGCGCTGTCGGCGCATGTGGGGGCGCTGGATGAAGTGGCGGGACGTGAAACCGTTCTGCCGCCCCTGCTGGCGGTGCTACGGGAGGTGGCGCTGCGCCTGTACCGCGCCCGTGTGCGGCGCACGGATCTTCTGGCGGGGCAGGCGGGACTGGAAGCCTACCTGCAGGCCTGCATGGGGCATGAAGTGATTGAACAGTTCCGCGTGCTGTTCCTTGATGAGGGCTTTCACCTGCTGGCCGATGAACTGATGGGCACCGGCACGGTCAACCATTCCCCGGTTTATCCGCGCGAAATCATGCGCCGCGCACTGAAACTGGGGGCAGGACGGCTGGTGCTGGCGCATAACCACCCCGCAGGCCAGCCGGAACCTTCATCCGCCGATATTGAAATGACCCTGCGCATCGCGCAGATCGGCAAGATCATGCAGGTTACGGTGCATGACCACATCATTGTGGGCAATGGCCGGACCCACAGCTTCCGTGCTGCGGGGCTGCTGGTCTAGTTACGCATCAGCCAACGGGCGCGCCAGCGGGCCAAGGGCGGCTTCCACCCCGAATTCCCCGGGCAGCGCGCCCTTGGGGAACAGCACGTTCACATGCCCCATCTTGCGCCCCGGGCGGGCTTCCGCCTTGCCATAATGATGCGCCAGCAGGCCGGGGGTCGTCATGATTTCAGGCCACAGGGCCATGTCATCGGGGCCGATCAGGTTTTTCATGACGGCGTCGCTGTGGCGGCCTGCGGGGGGCAGTGACAGGCCGGTCACTGCGCGCACATGCATCTCGAACTGGTCCACGGGGCAGGCATTCATGGTCCAGTGGCCCGAATTATGGGGCCGGGGCGCAATTTCGTTCACGCGCAGGCTGCCGTCGCGGTCCACGAACATCTCGACCCCCAGCAGGCCAATCAGGTCCAGCGCCGTGGCGATGCGGCGGGCAAGATCGCGGGCCTGCGCCGCAAGGTCGGGCGCGATTCGGGCCGGGGCCAGACTTATGTCCAGAATGCCGTTGCGGTGACGGTTTTCGGTTACGTCAAAGGTCACGATGTCACCGCATGCGTTACGCGCGACCATCACGCTGACCTCACAGGCGAAGCGTACCATGCCCTCAGCCACCAGCGGGTGGGGGCGCAGGCTGTCGAATGCGGTGTCCAGTTCCGACGCATCATGAATGCGGGCCTGTCCCTTGCCATCATACCCAAGGCGCGTGGTCTTGAGGATGAAGGGATAGCCCAGCGCTTCCGCCGCCCTATCCAGATCGGCGCGGTCATGCACGCCCCGCCAGGGGGCCACCGGAATGTCGTTTTCCGCCATGAAGGTTTTTTCGGCAATACGG
Source organism: Komagataeibacter ossonobensis (assembly GCF_057359305.1). Lineage (NCBI taxonomy): Bacteria > Pseudomonadati > Pseudomonadota > Alphaproteobacteria > Acetobacterales > Acetobacteraceae > Komagataeibacter > Komagataeibacter ossonobensis. The sequence continues at coordinate 472,006 of NZ_JBXAYQ010000001.1, forward strand.
TCCTGGCTTATGCGCAGGATACGACCGGCGGGGTGGACCGGGCGGATGCTGGACAGCAGGTCCAGACCGTCGGCGCTGATATTCTCGAATTCAAAGGTAATGACATCCACCGCATCGGCAAAGCGGCGCAGGGCGTCATGGTCGTCATACCGGCCAAGGGTAATGGCATGCGCCACCTGCGCAGCCGGGCCGTCGGCTTCCGTCGTCAGGATATGGGCGCGGTAGCCAAGGCGGGCGGCGGCAATGGCGGACATGCGGCCAAGCTGCCCGCCGCCGACAATGCCCAGCACCGAACCGGGGGCAAGCGGCGTCATCGCACCGGTTCCTGCGCCACGGCTTCCGTCTGTTTCGCCCGCCATGCAGCCAGTCGTGCGCCAAGGTCAGGGTCCGACAGGGCAAGGATGGACGCCGCCATCAGCGCCGCGTTGATCGCCCCCGCCTTGCCAATGGCCAGCGTGCCCACGGGAATGCCGCCGGGCATCTGCACGATGGACAGCAGGCTGTCCATGCCCTTGAGCGCATGCGATTCGACCGGTACCCCCAGCACCGGCAGCGCCGTCCATGCCGCACACATGCCCGGCAGGTGCGCAGCCCCCCCGGCGCCTGCGATAATGACCGACAGGCCACGCCCCTGCGCCGATTTCGCGTAGTCCGCCAGGCGGTCGGGCGTGCGGTGGGCAGAGACGATACGCACCTCATGCGCGATATCCAGCGCTTCCAGCACGGTGGTGGCATGACGCATGGTTTCCCAGTCGGACTGGCTGCCCATGATCAGCCCCACGCGCGGGAATTTCGTGCCGGAGGGTGGAAGGGGGGAAAGGCTCACGATTGCAATACTCTCGTCAGGGAATCAGGCGATACTGTCGGGGATCATGCGGCTTTCCAGCCATGTGATCTCGTCCTTCAGCAGCAGCTTGCGCTTTTTCAGCCGTTGCAGTTGCAACTGGTCCGTTACCTGCTGGGCCATGCGGCTAATGACCGTATCAAGGTCGCGATGTTCGCTGCGCAGTTCGTGCAGCTTGCGAAGAAGGGTGTCCCGATCTGTCAGCATGGCGGCTCATCTGTTAAGTGGGCATGGCGTATCCTAAGCATATCCGCCGCAAAAGGCGAAATGCCGGACATGATCCCCAGGGGCTGCAATTTTAGCATGGAAATTGCAGCATCGTCTGGTCTAGCCTGATCGGGTTGCAGTCAAGACGCTGGAGGGTTCCATGTCGTACGAAGCACGTATCAACAGCCTTAAATCCCGTCATGCGCGGCTTGATGCCCGCATTTTCGATGAAGACCGCAGGCCCATGCCCGATGAAGGCGCCCTGCGGCGGCTCAAGCTTGAGAAACTTCGTGTGAAGGAAGAGATCGAGCGCCTGGCCCGGCTGGGCTGACAACAGACCCGCCGCCCGGCCTGTCCGGGTGGCGGGATGTTGGTCAGATGCCGTGTTCGCTGTCGTCATCCAGTTCCAGCGGCGGTGGCACGGCCTGACCTTCACGCGCCAGCCGTTCATTGGCGGCGGCGACCATGGCGTTCAGGTCCGTCTGGCTGCACAGGCCCAGTGTGACCGGGTCACGCGGCTTGATGTTGGCGCTGTTCCAGTGCTGCTTGGTGCGCACCTTCTCGATGGTGTCCTTGGTGGTGCCCAGCAGCTTGCTGGTCTGCTGTTCCGACAGTTGCGGGAAATTGCGCAGGATGAAGGCAATCGCATCCGGACGGTCGTTACGCTTGGCCACCGGGGTATAGCGCGCGCCCTTGGACCGGCGGTTGATCGGGTTGGCGGGCGGCAGTCCCTTGAGGCGTTCCTCGGGGTCTTTTTCGCAACGGGTAATTTCCGCCTGGGTCAGCTGGTGGTGGGCAATCGGGTCATAGCCCCGGATTCCCTGTGCTACTTCCCCGTCCGCGATGGCCTGGACTTCAAGGGGATGCATTCCACAGTATGCGGCAATCTGGGTAAAAGTCAGCGCCGTCTTTTCAATAAGCCACACGGCGGTCGCCTTGGGCATTAAGGGCAGGGCAGTCATTCTCAGGTCCTACAGCGTGTGGCGCCACACGCAGGCACCTGAAAGGGTGTTTGAAACGGTCCCTGAAAAAGCGGGAACCGTGCGTACCTGCTGGCGCGCCAGAAACAGAAAACACTCGTGGAAGTGATATGACGGTTGCAGGCGGCAAAGGTCAAGACTTCAATCCACCCGTCCCGGATGTTTCCCATCAATAAAAACAGGGGCAGACCGGTGGCCTGCCCCTGCGGCAAATACACTATGATCGCCCGCTTATGCGGCACAGCCTGCGGGCTGTGGGGCTGCAGCGCCTGCCGTGCTTGTCCCGGCCATCCCGTCGATGGCGGGGTGAGGTGCTTCGGCCTGCGGGGTGGTATCGCCCGCCATGGCCTGGCCTGAGGAAATGGGGATACGGCGTGGCTTCAGCGCCTCGGGCACGATGTGGCGCACCGCGATGCGCAGCAGGCCGTTGGTCAGGTCCGCCTTTTCCACCACCACATGGTCAGCCAGCACAAAACGGCGTTCGAAGGCGCGCGTGGCGATGCCGCGGTGGAGCATTTCCCTGCCCTGCGTGCCGTCACTGACACGACCTGACACGATCAGGGTATTGTCCTGTACCGTCAGTTCAATGTCATCGGGGCCAAAGCCCGCGACCGCCATTGTCAGCGTGTACTGCGCATCGGACAGTTTTTCGATGTTGTAAGGGGGATAGGACGAACCGACCGGGTTCTGTGCCGCCGTATCGACAAGCTGGGCCAGACGGTCAAATCCTATGGCGCTGCGAAACAGCGGCGCGAAATCATAAGCCATGTGAAACCTCCATGAAGCAAGGTCTGGTGTCATGCGGCCCCCCGGTTGGGCGAACCGCGATTTTGGGTAATGCGCATGGACCCGCTATGGGCATCCGGCGCAGTCCAGACATGGGAATGCCCGGCCCCCTGTTCAAGGGACCGGGCATTGCCACGGACTTCAGACCTGATCGGGAGGGAGGGGGTATCAGCCCTTCTTGCGCTGGCCCAGTGCGCCGAACTTCTTGTTAAACTTGGCGACCTGGCCCCCGGTGTCCATCATGCGCTGCACGCCGGTCCATGCCGGGTGGGACTTCGGATCGATGTCCAGGCGCAGCGTATCGCCAGCCTTGCCGTAGCACGAACGGGTCGTGTATTCGGTGCCATCGGTCATGATGACATTGATTTCGTGGTAGTCGGGGTGGATGCCGGATTTCATTTCAAACACTTTCGCGCTGGGCCCACCGATGCCGACCGGGGGCGTTGTATCGGCAGGCGTATAGACGACAAGTGCCGGCAAGATCAACACCCGATGGCAAGAAAAGCCCGCCCTGCCGTCTTCAGGCCATGGTGTTACCCTGTTGCATCATGCGGGGGAATGGAAGGGCCACACGATAATATATGGTCGTCATGATGTCGCGATGTTGCTAGAGCTAGGGCGTATTCCATTAAACTAAGGATTGGCATTCATGGCGAAACTGCCGGACCACGTGCCCGAACTGCACGTCAAGGATCTTCATGTACCCGGTTGGCTGGGAGAATTCCGCTCATTTCTAATGCGCGGCAATGTGGTTGACCTTGCGGTCGGTGTGATCGTGGGCGCCGCGTTCACCGCCATCGTGAACAGCCTGGTGAAGGACGTGTTCACGCCAGTACTGGGCCTGCTGATCGGCGGTATCGACTTTACCAACCTGTTCATCACCCTGCGTGGCCCGCACATGGCGACACTGGCCGATGCGCAGAAGGCCGGGGCAGTTACGATCAATATCGGCCTGTTCCTGAACGCGGTGATCCAGTTCATCATCATCGGTTTCGTGATTTTCTGGGTGGTGAAGGCCATCAACCGCCTGACGGTGAAGAAAGAAGCCGAAAAGCCCGCGACGCCGCCCGCACCGCCGCGCAACGAAGTGCTGCTGCAGGACATCCTGGATGTGCTGAAGACGGAAGCGGCCCAGAAATCCGCTTCGACCGCGCCCAAGGCCTGATCCCACATATCAGGCTGCGGGAACGCAAAACGGGCACCCCGGTGGGTGCCCGTTTTTTTGGCGCATCCCTGACCGCCCTTGTGCCGGGGGACGGGACTGCCCAATATCCCCCGATATGGTGAAGGTGGCTGGCTTATGATTGATATGACACGATATATGCGCAGACGACTGCTGGCCCTGTCGGCAGTAGCGCTGCTGGCGGGCTGTCATTCGTCCAGCAGGGTGGACATGTCCCGCCTGCCAGCCCCGGCACAGGATTACCTGCTGATCACGTCCTATTTCATGGCCGAAGGCGGCATGGTCAGTCGCCTGCAGGATGGCGGCCTGTCGGGCCAGCAGGTGTATGACATGGCCACCTCGCTCAAATACGGCAAGAGCATGATCCTCGCTGCCCTGACCAGGCCATCACGCAAGGCGCGCCGTAATGGGCAGCAGGCAGTGGAACTGATGGTGGCGTGCACCAACCAGCCCGATCCATCCACACTGGGGGGACGGACACCGCCGAGCTGCCTGCCAAACGGTCCTGCCAGCCCTGATGCAAAAGGGCGGGGGAAGCCGCAATCGGCCACACCCGCCCATAAATAAGCGTATTGATAAATAAAGGTTTGTGGGCGCCGCCTTTTTCAAGAAGGCGGCGTCTTTATGTCAGGTCAGGTCACGCGCATCCGTTGCGTTGGCATCCCATGCCCGATTTCAGGTGCGCACGGGTGGCCGCGCGTCACGACGCAGGCGCTTTTCCCCCATCAGTAGCAGCAGCGGTGCCGCGATGAAGATGGAAGATGACGTGCCCACCACAATCCCGAACAGCATCACCCACGCAAATCCCGACAGGCTGGCCCCGCCAAACAGTGCCAGCGGCAATGCGGCAAGGAATACGGTCGATGACGTGCCCAGCGTACGGCTGAGCGTTTCGTTGATCGACAGGTCAATCAGTTCCGCCAGCGGCATGGTGCGGTATTTGCGCAGGTTTTCACGAACGCGGTCATAGACCACCACCTTGTCATTGGTGGAATAGCCAAGAATGGTCAGGATGGCGGCCACCATCACCAGATCGAATTCGAAATGCGTGATGACCAGGAAACCGATGGCCTTGGTCAGGTCCAGCACCAGCGTCACCACTGCGCTGACCGCGAACTCCCACTCAAAACGAAACCAGATATAGGCCAGGATCATCAGCAGGCTGATGCCAAGGGCCAGCATGCCGTTGCGGAACAGTTCCTTTGACACGGATGCGCCCACCGCATCCGCCCGCAGCACCTGCGCACCAGGCAGGGTGCCGATGGCATGGCGCACGGAATCGACCATGGCCTGCGTGCGGGCCTCATGATCGGGTTCGCTGTCGGGCGGCGTATCAAGGCGGATCAGCACGTCATCCGGCCCGCCAAAGGACTGCACGCCCGCGGCCGTCACGTGCTGGGCGGCAAGGGCCGCGCGGATGGCATTGAAATCCGCCGGTCCCTGCGTGCGCGCTTCCACCACGATGCCGCCCCGGAAATCCAGCCCCAGTGTCAGGCCGGGATGGAAGAACAGGATCAGCGAGGCAATGGACAGCACCGCCGATGTCGCAAGCCCGATGAAGCGGCCGCGCATGAAGTTGATTTTCGTACCACGCGGCACGAACCGGAGAAGGGGACGATCAAACATCATTCGGCGCGCCTCAGACCGGCAGGGTGCTGGGACGTGTGCGGGCGTACCAGCGCACCATCAGCATCCGGGATAGGAGAAGGGTGGTGAAAAGGGTGGTCACGATACCGATCGTGATCGTCAGCGCGAAGCCGCGGACCGGCCCGGTCCCGAAAACGAACAGCATGACATGCGCCAGCAGCGCCGTGGCGTTACTGTCCACGATCGTGCCGGTCGCGCGTTCGAAGCCTGCCTGCATGGCCTGCAGCGCGCTGCGGCCACGGGCCACTTCTTCGCGTATGCGTTCATTGATCAGGATGTTCGCATCCACCGCCATGCCCAGGGTCAGCAGCATGCCGGCCATGCCCGGCAGGGTCAGCGTCGCCTCGAACAGTGACAGGATGGCGGTCATCAGCACCAGGTTGGCCAGCAGGGCAATGTTCGCGTACCAGCCGAACCGGCCATAGAACAGCGCCATGAACGCGATCACCAGCACGAAACCGGCAGCAAGGCTGTAGCCACCCGCCCGGATCGAATCAGCGCCCAGCGACGGGCCGATGGAGCGCTGCTCGATCACGTTCAGCGGTGCGGGCAGTGCCCCCGCGCGCAGCAGCAGCGCCATGTCGGTGGCCTGCTGCGCGCTGAAGCCGCCAGTGATCTGCCCGCTGCCGCCGGTAATGGCAGTGCGGATGACCGGGGCCTCGATCACCTTGTTATCCAGCACAATGGCGAACCGCTTGCCCACATTGGCCCGCGTCACGTCACCGAATTCCTGCGCCCCGGTCGAATCGAAGGTGAAGTTCACCGCCCATTCGCCGCTCTGCTGGTCGATCGAGGCGCTGGCATTGGTCAGGTCCGCGCCATCCACATCCACATGCGAAAAGACCGGCAGCTTGGTCTGCCCGTCGGTCATGGGCAGCATTTCCACGCCCGGTGGCGGCACGGCGGAGCCGATGGCGGAATCGGCAACCAGATGGAACGTCATCTTGGCCGTGGTGCCCAGCAGGTTTTTGACCCGTTCGGGGTCACTGATACCGGGCAGTTCGACAATGATCCGGTCATCGCCCTGACGGGTGATCTCGGGGTCGATGGCGCCGGTCGCGTCAATGCGGCGGCGCACGATCTCGATCGACTGGGTCACGGCGTCATAGGCGCGCTGGCGCGCGGCCTCGGCTGACAGGGTGAGGGCGATCTGGCCGCCTTCCGCCTGTTCCACCTTGAATTCGCCCGGCACGTTCATCGGCATGGCGCGCAGCGCCTTCAGGTCGGGCTGCGCTTCTTCCGGCGTGCGGGGCGTGAATGTCACGCCATGCGCGGTGGTGGTCAGGTTGCGGTAACCCAGCGAATTCTTCAGCAGGGTCTGGCGCGTTTCATCCTGCAGCCCGCGCAGCCTGTCGGCTGTCACGCTGTTCATATCAACCTGCAGCAGCAGGTAGGACCCGCCCCGCAGGTCAAGGCCCAGATGGATCTGCCGCCATGGCAGGGACGCCATGGGCTGGCGGATGACATTGGGCAGGCACAGCGCCAGCCCGATCAGACATACGCCAATGACCGAAGCCATTCTGAGCCGACTGTAATACATCATGACTTGATGGAGTGCTCCCTACGCCCGGCTGGCCGGTTCCCTGTCCGGCACGGTCAGTGTATCGCGTGTGCGAAAAATCAGTGGCGGGAACATGCCGGTCCCTGCCTGATGATGCAACCGCTGATACGCCGGCAGGGCCGCCGCCGTTGCCGTTTTGCCGCAATTCTCCCGCCCTGTCATGCCGCCCGTGCGGCCAGCGGGGGTGTGCGCCTGCGTGGCGGGCTGCTAATCCGGAAAACAGCTACGGACACGAAACAGGCAGGAAGGGCAGGACATGACGCAGGCGGGAATGCGGTTGTTACGTGTCGGGATCGTGGGGGCGGGCCACTTTGGCCGTTTCCATGCGCTCAAGGTACAGGCCGCCACGCGGGAGGTCCTGACCGGCATCCATGACCCCGACACCACGCGCGCACGCAAGGTGGCGGCGGAAGCCGGGGGCGTGCCCGTCCTGTCATATCCCGACCTGCTGGCCTGTTCGGATGCGATTATTGTCGCAGCCCCTGCGGAACATCATTTCGAACCCGCCCGCGTCGCACTGGCGGCGGGAAAGCATGTGCTGGTGGAAAAGCCCATGGCGGCCACACTGGCGCAGGCCGATGAACTGGCGCATCTGGCGCAGGTGCATGGCGTCGTGCTGCAGGTCGGGCACCTGCTGCGCTATTCCGCCGAGCATCAGGCCATTACCGACCGGATTTCCCGTCCCCTCTATATCGAGGCCACGCGCCTTGCGCCCTACAAGCCGCGCGGGACGGATGTATCGGTGATCCTCGACCTCATGATCCATGACCTTGATCTGGTCCTGTCCATCGTGGACAGCCCGATCGAAAGTGTCGATGCGCTGGGGGCGGCGGTCAGTTCACCGTTCGAGGACATTGCCAACGCCCGCGTGCGCTTTGAAAACGGCTGTGTGGCCACCATCGCGGCCAGCCGCATTTCGCTCAAGACCGAGCGGCGGATGCGCGTCTTTTCACAGGAAGGCTACCTGTCGGCTGATTTCATGAAGCGTGAACTGACCATGATCGGGCGCACGCGCGGCCTGCCACTGCCGGGATCGGGCGGGTTCCGGCGCGAATCCGTAACGTGGCGCGACCATGATACGCTGGCGGCGGAACATGCCGCCTTTGCCGCGTCGTGCCTTGATGGTGCGAAAGTGCTGGTGGACGCCGTGGCGGGCCGCCGGGCGCTTGCGGCAGCACTGGCGGTGACGCAGGGAATCGCCGCCACCCGTGCACGGATGGAGGCGTCCGGCCTGATCATCCCCCCCGTTCAGGAAGACTGAAGCGTCTCGCGCAGCATTTCAAGTTCCAGCCACCGTTCCTCAGCCGCCGTCAGGTCGGCCTCCGCCTTTTCCAGCGCGGTGGTGGCCGTGGTGAAGGCGGCGGGATCGCGGGCATACAGCCCCCCATCGGACAGAATGGCGCGCAGGCGTGCGATTTCCGTCTCCAGCGCTGCCATCTGTCTGGGTAGCTGTTCCAGCGCGTGCTTGTCCTTGTACGACATCTTGCGCGCGGGTTGCCGGGGAGAAGTGGAAGGGGCCACATCGGTTTTGGCCGGTGTGCTCTCCGCGCGGTCCTGCCGGGGGCGGGCGGCCAGTGTGGCATCCTGCCGCTGGGCCAGCATATCGCTGTAGCCACCGGCATATTCCACCCATTTCCCGCCGCCTTCCGCCATCAGGATGGAGGATGCGACCCGGTCGAGGAAGTCACGGTCATGGCTGACCAGCAGCACCGTGCCGGAATAGCTGGCCAGCATGTCCTGCAGCAGGTCGAGCGTTTCAAGGTCAAGGTCGTTTGTCGGTTCATCCAGGACCAGCAGGTTGGACGGCCGCGCCAGTGCGCAGGCCAGCATGAGCCGCCCGCGCTCGCCCCCCGACAGTACGCCCACCGGGGTGCGCGCCTGTTCGGGGCGGAACAGGAAGTCCTTCATATAGCCGATGACATGGCGTTTTTCATCGCCGACCTGCACCATGTCGCCACCGCCCCCCGTCAGCGTATCCGCCAGCGTGGTGTCGGGATCAAGTGAACGGCGCTGCTGGTCCAGTGTGACGACATTGAGCGCGCTGCCGATGTTGATGGTGCCGGAATCCGGTTTGTCCAGCCCCGTCAGCAGGCGTAGCAGGGTACTCTTGCCCGCACCATTGGCCCCCACGATCCCCAGCCGGTCCCCGCGCAGGACACGCAGGTCCAGATGGCTGACGACCGGGTGGGCAGGGTCATATGCGCGTGACATGTCTTCCGCCACCGCGACCAGCTTGCCTGACAGGTCGCTTTCGCGGGCTTCCATCTTCAGGCCGCCGGGCTGCCTTATGGCGGTGCGACGGGTATTGCGCAGTTCGGCCAGTTCGGCCACGCGGCGGACATTGCGCTTGCGCCGCGCGGTCACGCCGTAACGCATCCAGTCTTCCTCGCGCGCGATCTGGCGGTCCAGCTTGTGGCTGTCGCGCTCTTCCTGCTCCAGCACTTCCTCGCGCCACGTCTCGAACCGGGCGAAGCCCTGATCCAGCCTGCGGGTGACACCACGGTCCAGCCACACGACCGAACGCGACAGCGTCTCGAGCAGCCTGCGGTCATGGCTTATGATGACCATGGCCGATGACAGTGACAGCAGTTCACGCTCCAGCCATTCAATGGTGGGCATGTCCAGATGGTTGGTGGGTTCGTCCAGCAAAAGCAGGTCGGGTTCGGGCGCAAGGGCACGGGCCAGTGCGCAGCGCCGTGCTTCCCCGCCCGACAGGGTGGCCGGGTTTTCCGTGCCGTTCAGCCCCAGTTCGTTCAGCAGCAGTTCGGCGCGGTATTCCGGGTCGCCCGGCCCCATGCCCGCGCGGACATAATCCAGCGTGGTGTCAAAGCCCGACAGGTCCGGTTCCTGCGGCAGGTAGCGCACGGTGGTGCCGGGCTGGACAAAAACGGTGCCGTCATCGGCCTGTATCTCACCCGCCGCGATGCGAAGCAGGGTGGACTTGCCACAGCCATTGCGCCCGACAAGGCAGACGCGCTCGCCGGGTCCGACGCCAAAGCCCGCGCCATTGAGCAGCGGCGCGCCGCCGAGGGTCAGGGTGATGTCCTGAAGGAGAAGAAGGGGAGGTGAGGCCATGCCCACTTATGTATTCTCAACCACTCCGTGCGCAAGGCTGGTGTGGGGGCTTAATGCCGCTTCGCGTTTTCAAGGACGTTCAGGAATGACAGCCCCCAGCCAAGGGCCGTGCGGTTGGCGATGCTGTCCCAGCATGCCTGCCAGCGCTCGCGCCGTTCCTCGGGCGACATGGCCAGCGCGCGTTCCAGCGCATCGGCCATGCCGTCATGATCCAGCGGGTTGACCAGCAGTGCGGCTTCAAGCTGCTTTGCCGCCCCGGCAAGGCGCGAGAGGATCAGCACGCCGGGATTTTCGGGGTCCTGGGCCGCGATGAATTCCTTGGCTACAAGGTTCATGCCATCGCGCAGCGGGGTGATGTAGCCAATATCCGCCAGCCGCATGTAACCGGCCACGGTGGGACGGGGGCTGCCGCGTGTCAGGAAACGCAGCGGGGTCCAGTCGGCCTGTCCCTTGTGGGCGTTCAGCTTGCCGATCTGGTGTTCCAGCTTGTTGCGCAGCGCCTGATAGGACGGCACGTCCGTCCGGCTTTCGGCCGCGATCTGCAGGAACGTCACCTGCCGTTCCCGCCTGGGATAGGTTTCCAGCAGGCGTTCATAACCCGCCAGCCGGTGGTCCAGTCCCTTGGTCGGGTCCATGCGGTCCACGCCAAAGACCAGCTTGCGTCCCGCCAGCGAACCCGACATGCGGCGCAGGTCCGCTGATCCGGCGGCGGTAACGGCGGTCTGCGCAAAGGTCTGGGGGTCGATTTCCACGGGGAAAGTGCCGACATGTACGCGGCGTCCCTCGAATGTCAGGGTGCTGTCATCTTCCGCAATGGCCCCGGCCTTGCGGGTGGCGGCAAAGATGAAATTGGCCGTGTCGTCCGCCGTCTGGAACCCCAGCAGGTCCGCCTTCATCAGGTCGCGCAGGAACGTGCCGCCATCAGGCGCCGTGGCCAGCATGTCAGGTGCGGGAAAGGGAGTATGGAGGAAAAAGCCGATGGGCTGGCGCACGCCATGGCGGCGCAGCAGGGCAGGCAGCGGCAGCAGGTGATAGTCGTGGATCCAGATGACATCTTCCGCACGCAGCAGCGGCAGCAGGTTTTCACAGAACCGTTCGTTGACCGACCAGTACGTGGCCAGTTCCCGTCGCTCGAAATGGATATGCTCGGGCAGGGAATGCATGAGCGGCCACAGCGTGGAATTGGAAAAGCCGGTATAGTAATTGCGATGTTCGGCCGGCGTCAGGCCGATGGTGGCGTATTCCACCCCTTCCGCCTGCTGGATCTCGGGCGGCAGGTGCGCCGCGTCGGGATGGCAGGTGCCGTTCCAGCCAAACCACATGCCCCCCTTGCGCGCCAGCAGGTCCTTCAGCACAACCGCGAGGCCACCGGGGCGCAGCCCCTCCTTGGGAACGGGAACGCGATTGGATACGATGACCAGCCGTTTCATTACTGCCCTCTCTGATAAGCTGCCGCGTGGCGGACCAGCCCCATCCGGCCGTGCGGCCAGGACAGGCACCATACACGCCGGGTCAGGCAGGGGGGATGGCGCAGGCGCGGGACTGGCATGCGGCGGTGTCAGTTCAGGGATACGCCACCCGAAACCGCCTGATAGGTGGAGACCGCCAGCGTAAGCGGTTCAAAGGGCTTGGTAATGACGAATGCCGGTTCGATCGTGTCCCCCGTCAGCAGGCGTTCGGGGTAGGCGGTCACGAAAATGATGGGAATGTCCTGATGCTGCAGGATGCTCGATACCGCCTTCATCCCGTCGCCACCGTCACCAAGGTTGATATCGGCCAGGATCAGGCCGGGCCGGGTTTCGCGCGCCAGCTTTATGGCCTCCGCCTCGCTGCTGGCGACGCCTGCGATGGTATGGCCGCACTGGCGCACCAGTTCCTCGATATCCATCGCGATGATCGGCTCGTCCTCGATGATCAGCACGCTGGTCTGCGCGCATGAACGCAGGCGGGCGTGGGCGTCCTCCAGTATGGTGGCGGCCTGTTCTGGGGACAGCGACAGGACGCGGGCGGCATCATTGACCGACAGTTCTTCAAGCGAGGTCAGCAGCAGCAGCTTGCGCCCCAGCGGCGGCATGCCGCCCGCGGCGTCCCCGCTGCTGCCATGTTCGGCGTGGTGGCGGGATATCCACTGGTAAAGGCGCAGCCTTGGTGGCAGGGATGGATCATCCACCGCCATGAGTTCGCGCAGGCTTTCGGCAACCAGCAGGTCGCCACTCGACTGGCTGCCACATAACGCCCGGGCGTAACGCCGGGCATAGGGCAGGGCGCGAAGCAGGTCTTGACGCCGTGATAGCGGCATGAGGCATTCATCTCCCCAGATAAACTGTTACACTCCGGATCATGACAGCGTTAGACTGTGCTGCAAGAGTTGAAGAGTAAACAAACTGGAATCCAGAATACCACTCGATCCGTCAGCGGTCACGCACTTGCGTGGGGAGATCCTGTCCCTTCTGCCGCAATTACGTGGTTTTGCCCGTTTTCTGACCGGGCAGTCCGCGCAGGCGGACGACCTTGTCCAGGAAACCGTGCTGCGGGCGCTGGCCGCCCTGGACCAGTTCACGCCGGGTACCAGCATGAAGGCGTGGCTGTACACGATCGCACGCAACCTTTTTTACGAACAGCGCCGCCATGGCCAGCGCGAACGTGATGTCCTGTCCGACTATGCCCACCGTCCCGACCAGCCCGAAAACGGCACGGGGGAAGGGGAGGCGGACGTGCTGCGTGACCTCAACGGCGCGATCTGGCAGCTGTCCCCCCGCCTGCGTGAGGCGCTGGTGCTGGTTGGCGTGCAGGAAATGACCTATGCGGAGGCGGCGCATGTCTGCGGGGTCACGGTCGGCACCATCAAGGCCCGCGTTTCCCGCGCACGCGCGCAGATCATGGAATACATGAACACCCGCCCCGATGGCGGCTGAGGGAACCATCGGTCGCCTGCTCGCGTTTTCGTTATATGGGTGGATGTAACCTTTTGCCCCTGCCGTTCATTGCACTGGCATGAACGACAACATAGGGGAGAAGAACATGACCAACAGCTTTCATGACGAGATGATTGCAATCCTGCCCCGTCTGCGCGTTCAGGCCCTGTCACTGACACGCAACCGTGCGGCGGCGGATGATCTGGTGCAGGACGCCGTGTGCAATGCACTGGCCGCCCAGCACAGCTTTACGCCGGGCACCAATTTTTCCGCGTGGATGCACCGCATCCTGCGCAACCGTTTCATCTCGGACCTGCGCAAGAAGCGTGAAACCGGGAATATCGAGGATGTGCCCGCATCAGCCATGGCTGGCAGCGGCGCGCATGACGAACGCCTGATGGTCAAGGAACTGGCCGAAGCCATGAACCGCCTGCCCAACGATCAGCGCGAGGCGCTGGTGTTGGTGGTGATGCAGGGCATGAGCTATGATGAACTGGCCGCGGCAACCGGCTGCGCCGTCGGTACCGCCAAGAGTCGTGTCTTCCGCGCCCGTCGCCAGCTGGCTGCATGGCTTTATGGTGAGGAACGCGATATTTCCACGGTCGAGCTGCGTGGCGCGGTGCAGCGCCTGCGCACACGGGTGCAGGCCCGTCCTGCGGCGTCGATCTGATCGGGTGGATTCCCACTTTGAATTACGGCACGAATATGGCACTGACAGTAATGTCTTCATCAGTATCTTGGAATCTGCAGGGTAAGATGCAGCCCTGACATAGACAGGGATTGTGTGAAGTGGGAATTTACTTCGGGATAATGCGATGGCTCTGAAGGACAAGTGTCCTCCCAGGCAACCAGGAAAGAAGTCCATAACCAGATCGGATGATGCGTTCGAGCTATGGCTGAAGCGTGGATTGCATCAGTTGTTTGATGATGTGACGAAAGAGCCCGTTCCCGAGGAACTCCTGCGTCTGATTGAGGAAGACCGGAAACGGACAAAATAACGCATGTCCGTATTCCCATCTTCCGGCCACGGCAGGCAGGTCCGTCATCGGAGCCTGTTCAGTCGTGTGGGCCGCGTATTCGATGCCGTGCGTGGCCGGATGATGGCGATCATTCTGCTGGCCGCCATGCCGATTGCCCTGATCGGGGCCGTGCAGGCATGGCATAGTTACCGTTTCACGCTTGAGGCGCCCGGTGACCGTACCGACCTCACGGTATCGCGCATCGACCTTGAGCTGCGTCATGAAGCCGAACATCTCAGCTCCCTACTTCAGGCGGTCTCACGCATGCGGCTGGATGATGCGGGCCTGCGCCATATGCTTGAACTGGTGCAGTCGCTGACCGGACGGCATTACAGCCAGATCGCGCTGGCGGATGACCGTGGCAACATCCTGACCGCTGTCGGGCAGCAGGGCGGGTCGGCCCCGCTGACCATGGACGCCATGCCCCGTTTCCAGGGGGATGTGGGGATTGTTGCGCTGAACGATCCGGTGACCCATGTGCCCGGTTATTTCCGTATTACGGTTTCCACCACCATTTATGATGATGCCGGCAGGCCAGCCCGCCCCGGCTATCTTACGGCCATCATGCCGCTGTCATGGCGCAGCGCCATACTGCAGGCCAGTGACCCGCGCCTGGACCTGGTGCAGCAGAACGGCCCGGTCGAGATATGGCTGCTGGACAGTCATGCCCGGGCGTCCGCCCCCCTTTGTTCGGATTGCAACTGGGCCACCCATCCGCCCGAACGTATCATGCAGTGGGCGCGTGGCACGCTGGCGATGGGGGAGGAACATGCCCACATCACCCTGCCCGACGGGTCGTTTTCGATCGGCCGCGTGCAGGATGGCGTCCATGTGCTGAGCATGACGCGCCGTAACGCGGGTGAACGGCACGCGGTGGTGATGTTCGCCATATCGCTGGTCAGCAGCGGACTGCTGCTGCTGATGGGGCTGCTGGGCGCATCCAAGAGTGCCGACGTGCTGGTGATCACGCCGTTGCGCCAGCTGACCACGTCGGTCAACCAGTGGCAGCTGGGCGGCATGTATGATGTGCGTTCCAACTGGGCCATGCCGCTGGAGGTCAGGCAGCTTGCCCATGCTTTCAGCAAGGCCACACGCAAGCTGGCGCGGCATGAAAAACGGCTGGAACGCGCGCAGGCCCGGCAGGAACTGCTGCTCAAGGAAATGCATCACCGCGTCAAGAACAACCTGCAGATCGTGGCGTCGCTGCTGAACCTGCAGGCAGGGCGCATCCGCCTGCCCGCCGCGCGTGAGGAATTCGCGCAGGCGCGTGACCGCGTGCGCGCGCTGGCCACCCTTCACCGTTATCTTTACGCCGATGGCGAACTGTACAGCCTGAACATGCAAAGCTTCGTGCGTGAACTGTGTGGCCAGATCATGCATGCCATTGGTGAATCCGATGAAAGCCGCATCACGCTGGATATCCGCGTCGATGACCTGCTGATGGTACCCGACCAGGCGGTGCCCCTTGCGCTGATCGTGACGGAAGCGGTCAGCAACACGATCAAATACGCCTTCCCCGATCGGCAGCATGGAACGCTGGAAGTCGGCCTGCGCGCGCTGTCCGGCGGTCGGGCATGCCTGTGGATCGCTGATAACGGTGTGGGCATGGCGGCGGTGCGCAACCAGCCCGGGACGGAGGAAGGGCGCAGCGGCATCGGCATGCAGCTGATCCGTGGCTTTGCCCGGCAACTGGGCGGTGAACTGCAGATGTTTGAGGAAAACGGGACACGATATGTCCTTGTTTTTCCACTAAAGCAGCCCGAACAGGATGAAACGGCAGGCTGAATCCATGCAAAAATGCATGGCAGAGTTATGGTCTGGACGGTTTTCTGCCGTGGATGATGGCTGTCCCTGTGTCGTGTCCTTCGGTATAGGGAGCGGTCATGAACGATGACAAGACAGTGATGAAGGCGTGGACGAAGGCACAGTCGCGTCTTGGGCGCCGGCAGGCCATGCCGGTTGTGTTGCTGGGACTGGCCCTGTCTGCGACCGCGGTGGGACAGGTCTGGTGCATTGCCAGCGTGCTGGCCAGCGTGCTGGTGCCTGGCGGGGAAGCAGCGGTGACGTGGCCGCTGGCGGGACTGGTGGTGCTGGCCATCGTGCGCGCTGTCTTGCAGATGGGGTCGGACATCCTTGCCGCCCGCGCGGGCATGAAGGCACGCGCGCGGCTGCGTGGCGGGGTGCTGGACGCCATCCTGCATGGCGGGCCGGGGCTGCTGCGCCGCCATCATACGGGGGAACTGACGGCACTGGCCGTTGACCGGATCGAGGCACTGGACGGTTTCTTCGCCCGCTGGCTGCCCGCTTCCGTGCTGTGGATCGCGGCCCCGCTTGTTATCGGTGTTCTTGCGGCATTCGTGCAGCCCGGTTCGGCGCTGATCATGGCGATATGCGGCATTGCCGTGCCGTTCGGACAGGCGCTGTTCGGGATCGGGGCGGCGGTTGCCTCACGCAATCAGTTCCTGGCCATGACCCGCCTGCAGGCCCGCTTCCTTGACCGCGTGCGCGGGATCGCCACCATTGTCCTGTCGGGCCGGACGGAAGATGAAACCCGCCGCCTTGCCGCCGCGGCGGAGGAGTTGCGCATACGCACCATGAAGGTGCTGCGGGTTGCGTTCCTGTCCTCGGCCTCCATTGACTGTGCGATGGTTGTGGCCCTTGTGCTGGTGGCGCTGCGCAATGGCGCGCAGCTTATGGCGCTGCATGATCAGGGCGTGCCTGCCGCCATCATGGCGGTCCATGTGGCGCGCGGGCTGTTTGTCGTGCTGCTGGTGCCGGAATTTTTCGCCCCCTTCCGCAGCCTTGCGCTGGCGTATCAGGACCGTGCCCATGCATCGGGTGCGGCTGCGGCCATGCGGATCCTGCCGGATGCCACGGCGGTGCGGGCGGCGGGTCAGGCCGTATGTGAAACCGGGCAGGGCATCAGTGTCGCGTTCGAGCATGTGGGCTTCACATGGGATCCCGCGCGTGGCGCGACACTCGATGATGTCTCGTTTATAGCACCTGCCGGGCAGACGGTGGTGCTGTGGGGGGCGTCGGGGTCGGGCAAGTCCACCATCATCGAAATGCTGCTGGGCTTCATTCAGCCCGAAAGCGGGCGCATCACCATCAACGGTGTCGACATGACCACCATTGACCCCACGGCACTGGTGGCCATGACATCATGGATCGGGCAGAAGCCGGTCCTGTTCGCGGGCACCCTGCGTGAAAATATCCTGTTCGCCCGTCCTGATGCGACGGACGCGCAGTTGCAGGCCGCCATCGGGGCAGCGGCGGCGGACGGGTTCATTGCCAACCTGCCGCACGGGCTTGAAACCCTGATTGGTGAAGGCGGGTTCGGCCTGTCGGGCGGGCAGGCGCAGCGTGTGGCGATCGCGCGCGCCTTCCTCAAGGACGCGCCGCTGCTCCTGCTGGATGAACCGACATCCCACCTTGACCCGCAGACCGAAGCCGACGTGTTCAGCAGCCTGCGTGCGCTTGCGGCCAATCGCACGGTTATCCTCGCCAGCCATTCCGTGGCAGCGGAAGGGTTCGGCGGGCACAGGGTGGACCTTGACCATGGCCGGATTGTCACCAGTGGGGAGAATGCATCGTGAAATCCTCGGAAAACCGGGAATTCGCACGGCAGGCACGGCGTGAAGGCGTGATGGGGCCGGTGCTGCAGATCCTGCATATATGGCAGCGTCGCGCCCCGCTGTTGACCGCGGGTGCGCTGTTGTCCCTGCTGGCCGTACTGATCGGTCTTGTGCTGATGCGCGAGGCGGGCATGCGGGTGGCCGCGATGACGCTGGGCATGATCGTGGTGACGACCGGGGCGCTGCGTATCTTCGGCGGTGCGCGGGTCATCCTGCGTTATACAGAACGTCTGGTCACGCATGACGCCATGTTCCGTGCGCTGGCGGATGTGCGGGTGTGGTTCTTTCGCAACCTGGCGCGTGGTGCGGCGGCGGGTCTTGGCTTTCGTCGCGCGGGTGACCTGCTGTCGCGGCTGGTATCCGATGTCGAGACGCTGGACGGGCTGTACCTGCGCATCATCATTCCGCTGCTGGGTGCGTGCCTGGTGCTGCCGTTCCTGTTCATCGCCATCAACATGGTCAGCACCGTGCTGGCGGTTGTCGTGGCGGGACTGTTTGCCTGCGGTGCGTTTGTCCTGCCCCTGATCGCCGCCATGATGGGACGGCGCGAGGGCGGGCTGGTCAACCATGCCAGCGCGCAGTTGCGTATCGGTGTGCTGGACATGGTGGGTGGCCTGCGCGAAATCGCGACCTTCGGGGCGGAAGGGCGCATGCTGGCCCATGTCCGTGACCGTGATGACGCCCTGTATTGCGCGCAGATGAAACAGGCCCGGATGCTGGCCATGGCGGGGGCTGCGTCCTATCTGTGCGGACAGGCGGCGGTGGTGGCGGTTCTGGCTGCCGCATTGGGGCTGGACCTGCCACGCATTGCCCCTCTGCCTGCGGCGGCGGTGCTGTTCCTGACGGTCGCGGCGTTTGAAACCGTGGGCGGCCTGACCCGCGCGGGCGCGCTGGCGGGCAGCATTACCCGGGCTGCGGCCCGGGTCGTGGCCGTGAGCGAAATGCCCGAACACGCGCCCCCCGAAGGCACGGAACCCGCGCCGACGGGCACTGACATCAGCTTCCGGCATGTATCCTTTCGCTGGAGTGCTGACCGTGCCCCGGTGCTGGATGACCTGGACCTGGACATCCCGGCGGGCCAGCGCATTGCGGTGCTGGGACCGTCGGGTGCGGGCAAGTCCACGCTGGCGGCGCTACTGCTGAAGGCGGTGGCACCTCAGGCCGGGTGCATCACGCTGGGTGGGCGGGATATCGCAACCATCCGCGACGATGACCTGCGGGGACGGATTGCATGGCTGTCGCAGGTCACGCACCTGTTTGCCGATACGATTCGCGCCAACCTGCTGCTTGGCCGCCCCGACGCGAGTGAGGCCGATCTGTGGACCGCGCTGGAACAGGCCCGGATTGCGGATGTGGTGCGTGAACTGCCTGATGGGCTGGATAGCTGGCTGGGTGAAGGCGGGGCGAGCCTGTCTGGCGGGCAGGGCAGGCGGCTGGCGCTGGCGCGCGTGCTGCTGTCACGCGCGCCGATCCTGATACTGGATGAACCGGCCACCGGGCTGGATGCACGCACCGAGCAGGAATTCCTCCAGACCCTGAATGACGTGACACGGGGCCGCACCGTCATCCTGATCGCGCATCGCCTGACAGGTGTCGAAAATCTGGATAAGATATGGCATATTTCTGGCGGGAAAGTGGTCAGTGCCCATTCATGACGGGGTGGCCATGCCGGTGGAAAGGATTGACGCGGCTAGTCCCACAGGGCACGAAGTAGCGGAAAACCGGATCGGGCATGCCAGAAGGGTGATAGCGATCCGTCTTGAATCCCTGAATCAGGAGTAAATCCATCATGCGTCGCCTGTCCCTTCTTCTTGGTCTCGGTCTGCTGACAGGATGTGCTGGTGGCCATCCGGGTAAATATGTCGTGTTCTTTACCCAGAACTCCACCCAGCTTGATACGCCGGCCCAGACGGTGATCACGCAGGCGGCCCAGCGTGCGGTATCGACCCATGCCAGGGTACGTGTCGAAGGCTATGCCGCCGCCAGCCATGACCTGTCGGCTGATGAACTGCTGGCGATCGACCGCGCCAAGATCGTGGCCCGCCAGCTGGCGGTTGATGGTGTGGATGCCAGCCGTATCAGCCAGCAGCCGCGTGGCCCGCTGAATAACGAAAACGGTTCCCTGGCGTCCCGCCGCGTCGAAATCGAGGTTGGTGGACGCTGAATAACGGCTTCTCCCCTGATGATATGATGGCTGGTGACGGCGCATCACGCAATCCGCGTGATGTGCTGGCGGAAGTCTTCGGCTTTCCCGATTTCCGTGGCCTGCAGCAGCAGGCCGTGGATGAGGTCATGGCAGGCCGGGACTGTCTTGTGCTCATGCCGACCGGTGGTGGCAAGAGCGTCTGCTATCAGGTGCCCGCCCTTGCGCGGCCCGGCACCGGCCTTGTCATTTCCCCCCTGATTGCGCTGATGGACGATCAGGTCGCGGCCCTGCGCCAGCTGGGGGTGAATGCGGGCGCGCTGCATTCCGAACAGGAAGCCGATGACGCCGCCCGTGTCCGTTCGGACCTTATGGCCGGACGGCTGGACATTCTTTATGTCTCGCCCGAACGATTGCTTTCCCCCGGCATGCTGGAACGGCTGGGGCGGCTGACGCTGTCGGTCATCGCGATTGACGAAGCGCACTGCATTTCCGCATGGGGCCATGAATTCCGGCCCGAATACCGCGAACTTGCGGCCCTGCCGCAGCATTTCCCCAATGTGCCCCGTATTGCCCTGACGGCGACGGCGGATGCGCGCACGCGTACCGATATCCTCGACGCGCTGGCCATGCCGGATGCTACGGTGCTGAAGGCCAGTTTCCATCGGCCCAACCTTGATATTGCCGTAAAGCCCAAGACGTCGGAACTGCGCCAGCTGACCGGCATACTGGACCGCCATCGCGGGGCGGCTTCCATTGTCTATTGCGGCAGCCGCAGCAAGACCGAGCGGATTGCCCGTTCGCTTGCGGGCAAGGGGTATGCGGCGCTGCCGTTCCATGCCGGCCTGTCGCCAGTGGAAAAGCGCGCCGCCCTCATGCGGTTCCGTTCGGGTGAGCCGGTGGTGATCGTCGCCACCATCGCCTTTGGCATGGGCATTGACCGGCCGGATGTCCGTGCCGTGGTGCATCTGGACATGCCGTCCTCACCCGAAGGGTATTACCAGCAGATCGGTCGCGCGGGCCGCGATGGCGAACAGGCCGAGACCGTCCTGCTGTATGGCGGCGATGACATGGCCCGTGCCCGGTACTGGCTGGAGCAGTCCAACGCGCCCGAGGCCCAGAAACGGATCATGAGTGCGCGGCTGGAAGCGATGATCGCCCTGACCGAAACCACGGGTTGCCGCACGCAGGCGCTGCTGTCGTGTTTTGGCGAGGAACTGTCCACCGCCTGTGGTCATTGTGACAACTGCCGCAATCCCGTCGCGACATTTGATGGCACGGTGGCGGCGCAGAAGGTCCTGTCGGCCATCTATCGCACCGGGCAGCGTTTTGGCGCGGTCCATGTGGCGGGCGTGCTGCGCGGCAAGGCGTCGGACATGGCGTCGCGGCATGGACATGAAAAGCTGAGCGTGTTCGGGATTGGCAAAGACCGGCCCGAACCCTTCTGGCGTGGCGTGATCCGCCAGCTGATCGCACGGGGCGCGATAAAGGTGACGGGGGAATATAACGCCCTTGCCCTTGAGGAAGGGCGTGCCCGGCCCATATTGCGTGGCGAGGAGCAGATCATGCTGCGCGAGGACGCGACCGAGGACCTGAAGACGGCAGGGCGCGTGTCAGGCAGCGGGCAACGTCCCCAGATGGCTGACCTGACGCCGGAAGCCGCGGCACGGTATGAAGCCCTGCGGCAGTGGCGGCTGGGTGAGGCACGGGAACAGGAAATTCCGCCCTATGTCATTTTCCATGATGCCGTGCTGCATGATATTGCCCTTGAACGCCCGACCACTCTGGATGAACTGGGCATGATCCGTGGGGTGGGTGGCTCCAAGCTGGCCCGCTATGGTGCGGCGGTGCTGGATGTACTGGCTGATGTCGGTGCCTAGCCTATCGCGCCCGGTTTACACGGGGTGTTCTGTTTCATCGCGTAATCAGGAAACGGTTTTGCATGCGTTGCCCTTTTTGTGGAAATGACGATACGCAGGTGAAGGACAGCCGCCCGCATGAAGATGGCGCGGCCATCCGGCGCAGGCGCATATGCGGGTCGTGCGGGCAGCGTTTCACCACCATCGAACGCGTGCAGTTGCGTGACCTTGTGGTAGTCAAGGCAGATGGCCGCCGCGTCCCGTTCGAGCGTGACAAGATGGCACGCTCGGTCCGTATTGCGCTGCGCAAGCGCCCGGTCGAGGCGGACCGGATCGAACGGATCGTCAATGGACTGGTCCGTCATCTGGAGGCCACGGGGGAGACGGATATCCCTTCACGCGATATCGGCCGGCTGATTATGGAAACGCTGCGTGAAATTGATTCCGTGGCCTATATCCGCTTCGCCAGCGTGCACTGGGATTTTCGGGAAACCAAGGATTTCGCGGATATTCTGGAGACGATTTCAGCCTCCGTCTCGGGCGATAAGGGCGAAGACCTGCCCCCATCTGGCTCCGGGGATAAAGATTGAACTGGACCCCGCCACGCAAAGAGGCGATGAAACGCAGAATTCGCAGCAATGCCACAGCAGGAGTAACGCGCCATGACACAGACAGACGGTGATCGGCAGCACAAGGTCCGTTCCCGCACCGCATCGCGTGTCGCGGCGGTGCAGGCCCTGTTCCAGATCGAACAGGGGAACGAAAGCCCGGAGCGCGTCATAAACCAGTTCATGCGCCACCGGCTGGGCACGTCCGCATCCGACCAGTGCGATTATGCCGAAGGGCATGTGCCCGACGCCGATGCACGGCTGTTCGGTATCGTGGTGCGTGGTGCCATGGCCCGGCAGGAACGCATTGACACGCTGCTGCATGAGATCCTGCCCGCGTCATGGCCGCTGGCCCGGCTGGACCCGGTACTGCGGGCGATCATGCATGCCGCAGGTGGCGAGATGACGGGGGCGGATCCCATACCGGCCCGTGTCATCATCAATGAATACATGGATATTGCCCATGGTTTCCTGGCCGGGGATGAGCCGCGCATGCTCAACGGCGTGCTCGACGCGTTGTCGCGGCGGATCAACGAACCGGAAGCACCGGTGACGGATACGGGCAGTGAAACGGTTGTCGTTGTGGACGATGCCCCGGTGGCCGATGCCGCCCCCGACAGCAAGCCCGCCTGAACCCGAAAGAAAGGCATGACGGCCATGGGACAGGACACGCTGTCGGATAATGGCCTGCCAGCGGAATTCGGCTTCATTGCCCGTATTTTCCGGCCGCTTGCGGGGGACGGGGCGCTTGATCTGCGCGATGATGCGGCGGTGTTTATGCCGCCGCCCGGGCGTGAACTGGTCATCGCAGCCGACGCCATGGTCGAAGGCGTGCATTTCCTGCCCGATGACCCATCCGATACCGTTGGCCGCAAGTTGCTGCGCTGCAACCTGTCGGACCTTGCCGCCATGGATGCGACCCCGCTGGGCTACCTCATGACGGTCTCCATGCCGCCCGCGCGCGATGAGGCATGGTTTGCAGGCTTTGCATCAGGCCTTGTGTGTGACCAGCGCCAGTTCGGCATTACGCTGCTGGGTGGGGATACGACATCCACGTCCGGGCCGCTGGTGCTGTCGCTGACCGTGCTGGGGCATGTGGCACCGGGACGGGCGTTACGGCGCAGTACCGCGTGCGTGGGCGACGGCATATGGGTCACGGGCACGATTGGTGATGGCGCGATGGGCCTGCTGGCACGACGCGGGCAGGTGGCCGATCCCGATGGCTTTCTGGCGGGCCGTTACCAGCTGCCACGTCCCCGGCTGGGGCTGGAATTGGGGAATGTCGCGTCCGCCGGGATGGATGTGTCCGACGGGCTGGTGCAGGATCTGGGGCACATGGCGCGTGAAAGCGGGGTGGGGATCGTGATTCACGCGGATCAGGTGCCGCTGTCCCCTGCCGTGCGCGCACTTGGTCCCCAATGGCTGCCAACCTGCCTGAGTGGCGGGGACGACTATGAACTGCTGCTTGCCGTGCCATCCATGCATGAGGCTGGTCTGCTGGATCATGCCGCGCGTGCGGGGGTGCCAGTGACCCGTATCGGGCAGGTTGTCGCGGGCAACGGCGTGCAGGTCATGGATGGGGCAGGCCACGAAATGGCATTTGCCCGCCGTGGCTGGAGCCACGTGGCGGATGCGGGCTGAGGGCCGTTCCCTCAGTCTTCCAGCGACAGGTCGTAAACCCGGTAGCGCTTGCACGGTTCGGGCGTGATACGTTCGATCAGGCGGCGCATGGGCAGGTTGTTTTCCAGAACCCAGCCCAGTTCGATCGTGCGGTAGGGCAGGCTGCGACCGCGTTTCATGAGTTCGGTAATGGCAAGGGCGGGCATGATTGCCCCAAGCGCCGTGCCGTCCAGCGCGGAACTGACGCCCAGCAGGATGACGCGGGCGGAATGGAATTCGTGTCGCAGCAGCCGTTTGCCCAGTTTCAGCCACCCCAGCGGCGACGGATCACCATTAAGGTCGGCGGAGATGTCGAACACATTGGGCACCACCAGCGCCACGCAGACCGGTTTGCCCGCCTGTTCGATCAGCACGAAATGCTCGGGCCGCAGGATGGGCTTCATCTCCACGATCATGGACTGCATGTCTTCGCGCGCCAGCGGAATCGATCCCCAGTTGTTGCGCCATGCGTCGTTGTACAGCGTGCGCAGGATCTCCCCGTCCTCATCGATGCGGTCCATGCGCAGGCCACGGGTGGTGACATTGCCCAGCCGCCCTTCGCCCAGCCGCAGGCTGGCGGGGACCAGGTGGGCTTCCTCCGCATCGGGGCCGGTCCGCATCTGGTAGGCGACAAGATCGCGCACCTTGGTGGCGCCACAGGCATCCATCATGCCCGGCAGCCATTGCGGGTGCCACGGCATGGCCACCATGGGCATGGCGTGGTGGCCTTCCAGCATCATCCCGAACTCACCATTGCTGTCCAGTGTCTGCGGACCACGCATGAGCTTCATGCCATACTGGCGCAGCCACGTGCCCGCCGCGTCCAGCAGGGCGGATACCACCTCCAGATCATCAATGGCGTCCAGCGCACCGAAAAAACCGACCGGTTCCCCATAATGCTCCATGGAAACCGGGTCGATCTGCGCGGATATGCGTCCCACCGCCCGGTTGCCCCGCATGGCCAGGAAATACTGCGCGCGTCCCTGGCGGAAAAAGGAATTCTTGCGCGGGGTCAGCAGGTCACGCTGGGTCAGGTCCAGGGGGGGGACATACCCCGGCAACCCGGCGTACAGGCGGCGGGGCAGCTGGATAAAGGTGGTCATCTGACGAAAGCCGGAAACGGGTATGATAGTAAGACGATCGGTTTCGTTCATGACCGGTTCGTTGCATCCTGAACATGACCCGCATCGACCTTCATTCCGTCACGGAACGGGGCAGGCTATGCAGGCAGGGGTTGAAAGAAATGATTCGGTGGTCCGTCCTGTTGTTGTGCTGATGGCACAGAAGGACCCTTAAAAGGAAGATAGACAATGACGGTTAGGTCCGGTTCACGCATGGATGAAGGTGCATATGTGCTGATTACGGGGGCATCCAGCGGGATCGGAGCGGAACTGGCGTTGCTGTACGCCGCCCGCGGGCGGCCGCTTGTCCTGTGGGGACGCAATGCCGAACGGCTGGAAAACGTGGCTGTACGCGCCCGCAGCCTTGGCGTCACGGTGCATACGCGCATCCTTGACCTGTCTGATGGCGCGGCTGCGATTGAAGCCCTGCGTCAGGATGATGACAGCCATCCGATCGATATCGCCATCCTTGCCGCGGGGCTTGGAGATATGCGCCGCGGAAGTGACGTGGTGGAACGGGCGGAGGATGTGCTGCATCTGGGACTGGTCAACTATGCCACGCCATCGGCCATGGCGGCGGCGGCGGCCGAACGCATGGCCACGCGCGGGCGGGGGCATATCGTGCTGATCAGTTCGGTCGCCGCCTTCCATGCCCTGCCGTTCGCTGCCGCCTATTCCGGGTCCAAGGCCGGGCTGAAACGCTTTGCCGAGGCACAGCAGATGGCGCTTGCCCCGCTGGGGATCGGGGTGACACTGGTCTCACCGGGGTTTGTGGATACCCCCATGAGCCGCCGCGTGGTGGGGGCGAAGCCATTTCTGCAGACCGCGCCCGCCGCTGCGCGCAGGATCGCCCGCGCCGTGGACCGTAACCGACCCCATCTGGTCTTCCCCTTCGTGTTTTCCGTGCTGCGGCTGGTGGATACGCTGATGCCGTGGCCGTTCAAGCGGCGGATCCTTTCGGCCATCAAGGCGGACCAGATGGACTGATTCCCCACCGGGGCAGGGTTTATGTAATATGTTTTAATGTTGACCGGAACGATTGTGGCCATTTCGTGACATTTATCAATGAAATCGCACGATAGCTGGTCTTGTTTTCTGGATAGATGTGTTAACCGATCTGTCTGCGGCACCTGAATTGCCTGTTCTGTTGCATAAAATGCATGGGAAAGGGCACAATCGCAGACTGTTTTTATTGTAATAGCGGGGCAAGGAGCTGCCGTATGGCCACGGAGCGCGACCGGACATGAAAGAGATCGTAGCAGTTGATATTGGTGGCACGCATGCGCGCTTCGCCATTGCCCAGGTTGATCAGGGGCGGGTTGTCACGCTGGGGGAAGCCACAACCCTGAAATGTGCCGACCACGCCAGCCTGCAGCTGGCATGGGAAGCCTTTGCCCGCGTGGTTGACCGTCCCCTGCCCAGGGCTGCGGGGATCGCGGTGGCCTGCCCGATCAAGGGGGATATCCTCAAGCTGACCAATAACCCGTGGGTCATCCAGCCTGCGTGGCTGCCGGTCAAGCTGGGGGTGGACGAACTGATCCTGGTCAATGACTTTGGCGCCGTAGCCCATGCCGTGGCGCAGGTGGGTGAAGACAGCCTGCAGCATATCTGCGGTCCCGACCAGCCACTGCCCGAACAGGGCGTGATTACCGTCGTGGGGCCGGGCACGGGTCTGGGGTCCGCCTATATCGTACGGCGCAAGAACGGTTATTTCGTATGCGAGACCGAGGGCGGGCATATCGACTTTTCCCCGCTGGACCAGCTGGAAGACCGGATCCTGAGCGTCCTGCGCCGTCGTTACCGCCGTGTATCGGTGGAACGCGTGGTGTCAGGGCCGGGGCTGCTCAACCTGTATGAGGCGATTGCCGAAATGGGGGAACTGTCGGTCAAGGCGCGTGATGACAAGGCGCTGTGGACCATGGCGCTGGAGGGTTCTGATCCGGTGGCCGCGGCCGCGCTGGAGCGTTTCTGCCTCAGCCTTGGCACGGTCGCGGGCGACCTTGCGCTGGCGCAGGGTGGTGGCGCCGTCGTGATTGCCGGCGGGCTTGGCCTGCGTCTGGCCCAGCACCTGCCCAGTTCCGGCTTTGCCGAACGGTTCGTGGCCAAGGGCCGGTTTGAGGGCATGATGGCGGAAATGCCCGTCAAGCTGATTACCTACCCGCAGCCAGGCCTGCTGGGTGCGGCGGCGGCCTTTGCCGAAGCCTATCGCTGACAGGACCTGAAGGGGCGTCCCGGTTTGTCCGGGGCGCCTTTTTTTATCTGTAGGCCACCCGTTGTCGGCGTGGTGGATCAGCCGCGCCACAGGTGGCCGGGCATGGCGTCATAATGCTGGGTCAGGAAATCCAGCAGAAGTGCCAGCACGCTGCCCATATGCCGGGGGTCGTAGTGGACATGGCTGGCTATTTCATCCAGCGGCTGGTTGTTGATCATGGCGGCGATCAGGATCCGCTCGTAGCGGTTGCCGATGATGTCGTGAATATACCTGTAACGGTTGATTGACCCCATGCGCCTGTTCAGCGGTCGCGCGGACAGACCCGGTGATGTCCGGTCCACCAGATACGGGTCTTCCTGTCCCATTACGCCAATCCGGTAATCCGTGGCCCAGAACCGGGCCGCCGCCACATGGTGTGCCATGAGGATGCCACTGTGCTGCAGCGCATCGATCAGGGCAGGTACGGGTGTCGCCCATTCACTGGTCCCGTCATGAACGGTTGTGGGAGCGGACAGGATAGCGGGACCGTCAGCGGGCAAAGGGCTCACTTTCATGGCTGGATGTTATGGCATCATCTTCACGTCCGGTACGTGGGTCAATTGAAAGTGTAAGATTATTGCCTGCCTGCCGTAAAAAAATATCTTCCTGCAGGGGCACGTGCCACTGGATAAAAAAACGGCATCACCCGGGTTGCGGGCGATGCCGTAAGGTTCCGTGGACAAGTTGGGAAATCGACGGTTGGGAATCTGTCGGGCGACCCACGGGTGTTATGGTTAATAATGATAATAATTATCATTATCAAGATAAAAATGGCATCCGTCCTGACCGTCCCATGGTGGACCCGATCCCGAAAACGTGGTGCGATGGCCGGACCGTCAATGCACGCAGAGGACAGCATGGCCATTACACCGCTTGAGGTCGCAGCACGGCGGGCAGGGGGACGGCGGGGTGCCGATATCCTGCTGGAAATTCTGGAAAGTGAGGGGGTTCGCTATATTTTCGGCAACCCCGGCACAACGGAACTGCCCCTGATCGATGCGCTTCAGCGCCGCCCGGACCTGAACTATATCCTCGCCCTGCAGGAAGCGAGCGTGGTGGCCATGGCTGATGGTTACGCACAGGCGGCCGGGCGTCCCGGCTTCCTCAACCTGCATACGGCAGGGGGGCTGGGGCACGGCATGGGAAACCTGCTGAACGCCAGCGTATCACAGACGCCACTGGTGGTGACGGCAGGACAGCAGGACTCGCGGCATACGATTTCCGACCCGCTGCTGTTTGGCGACCTGGTCAGTATCGCGACGCCTGCGGTCAAATGGGCGCAGGAAGTCCTGCATGCGGACCAGTTGCCGGTACTGGTGCGGCGTGCCTTCAACGATTCGATGGCGGCCCCGTCCGGGCCGGTTTTCCTGTCCCTGCCCATGGATGTGATGGAGGAACCCAGTGATGTCGATGTCGGTTCCCCATCCGTCATCAACCGTGAATCCATAGCGGGCGGCCTGCCGGAACTGGCGCGCGCGCTGGCTGGCATCACGCCGGGCAGGCTTGCGATCATCGCGGGCGATGAGGTGCATGGCGCAGATGCGGCGACGCAGGTGGCCGAAGTGGCCGGGATCCTTGGCGCGCCGGTTTATGGCGCGTCATGGCCATCGCGTATCCCGTTTGCAACGTCCTGCCCGTTATGGGCGGGCAACATGCCCACGCGCGCGACCGACATTGCGCGCAGGCTGGCGGATTATGATGCGATCTTCGCGCTGGGCGGCAAATCGCTGATTACCATCCTGTATTCCGAAGGCTCACCCGTGCCGCCGGGATGCGCGGTCTATCAGGTTTCGGCCGATGTACGTGACCTGGGCCGCACATTCCAGACACCGCTTTCGCTGGTGGGCAATATCCGCGCGTCGCTTGATGTGCTTATTCCGCTGCTGCAGCAGGCGACACAGCCCCGCCGGGCCGAATTCAATGCGGCCCGCGCACGTGTCACCGCCGCCCGGGCCAGCAGGCGCGCGGAGGCGGAAATGCTGGTTGCCCGACATCGTGATGATCCGATCATCGCCCCCTGCGTTGCCGCCCATGAAGCCGTGCGTGCCATTGGCCCGCGGGTCGCGATTGTGGATGAAGCGATTGCAACATCCTCCTACACACGCATGTTCCTTGATAGTGACTGGGCTGCGCAATATTCCTTCCTGCGCGGTGGCGCGCTGGGCTGGGGCATGCCTGCGGCGGTCGGGGCGTCGCTGGGTCTGGGACGTGAGCCTGTCGTCTGCCTGGTGGGGGACGGGGCGGCCCTGTATTCTCCACAGGCTTTATGGACGGCTGCGCATGAACGGCTGCCGGTTACCTTCGTGGTGATGAACAACCGCGAATATAATGTGCTGAAGGGGTTCATGCGCGGACAGACGCATTATGTTTCCGCGCGCGAGGGAAACTTCCTGGCAATGGACCTGTGCGATCCACCGGTCGACTATCAGGCCATGGCGACATCCTATGGTCTGGAATCGCGCCTGATTACCCGTGCGGGTGACATCGCCCCAGCTATCGAGGCCGCAATGGCGTCCGGTCGTCCCAACCTGGTGGAAATCGTAATCAGCACGATCTAGGGGAAACCGGCCCTGATTTTTGTAAACTCTTCAGGAAACACTAAAAGTTTCAGGATGCCGTCTTTTTTAAAAAAGCGGCATTTGGTGATGACTTTTGAAAAAAGCATCGTGATGCCGCCAAAACTGTCCTTTAATGGATGGGGAAGGAACAAGTGGTCGGAAGGGGATCAACCCGTTCCCGGCCCGGGTCCACACGCAGCGTCAGCCGCATCACGGCGGCGGCAAGGTGGGCGCCGCTGGTGTGCATGGTCGTCTTGATGTCCACGCCATGATTATTGTCCAGCACCGCGACATTGCGGCCACGGGCTATGGTCGCTTCTGCCCGTACGGACCAGTAGGTCCCATTGATATCCGACAGCCGGGCAAGGTTGTACACCGTCCCTTCACCCTTCAGCTTGCTGTAACCGATTCCAACCGCTCCACCGCCGGTAATCTTGACCGGATAGGAATGGTTGCCAAAGAACAGGCGTCCCTTGCCCCATGAATACCCGCCCGCAAGGGCGGCATCATGTAGGGTGAAACAGATTTTGGCGGTCGGTTGTCCCAGCGCATCCGCGGCCCATGCGGAATGGGTAGCCAGTAATCCTGCGGCAAGAATGACAGGGGCATAAAGGAAAGCTGGTCGCACGGCATGTTCCTGCTACGATATGGCGGCGGGTAAATCATATATGGAATTCAGGCGGTCCCCGGCATGATTGAACCGGATGCGTCCTTTGTTTTTCAGTCGATTACAACCAAAAGGCAACCCCCTGTCAGTGTCAGGCGACCCATTGTCTGGATATGTGCGAAAGGAGTGACCCCTGATGCATGCTGCAACCCTGTCCATGGATTACGACCATCCGGACTGCCCCCCTGTCCTGCGGCGGATCCGGGTGCAGGCCCCGTTTATCTATGGGCTGACCAATTATGTTGCGGCTGCCCTCAGTGCCAATGTGCTGCTGGCGGTGGGGGCGGCGCCAGCCATTGGGGCAGCGCCGGGCTGGCCGGTCGGTTTCGGGCGGCTGGCCGGGGCAATGTGGGTCAATGCGGCGGGGCTGATCAACTGCACGGCAGATGACATGTTCAACGCCGTGAATGCAGCGAATGCCAGTCATGTGCCATGGGTGCTGGATCCGGTGGCCATGGGGGCGGGCGTGGGAGAATACGACGCCATCATTCGCACCCTGACAGCCAAGGGGCCAGCCGTGGTGCGGGGGAATGCCAGTGAGATCATGGCACTGGCCGGTGGCGCCGCAACGGCACGGGGGGTGGAAACCACGGCTTCAATCGCGCAGGCAGTGCCAATGGGACAGGAACTTGCCCGCAGCCATCAGGTGATTGTGGCCATCAGCGGACCGGAAGATCATATCCTGGCCCCGGATGGCCGACATATTATCGTGCCCGGCGGTCATCGGCTGTTGACGCGTGTGACAGGCGCGGGCTGTGCATTGGGCGGGCTGGTCGCAGCCGTTCTGGCAACCGTTCCCATGGAATCGGACAGGCTGGTGGCGGTGGCAGCCGTTCATGCGTTGTATGCGCGGGCGGCGGAAATCGCGGCTCGCGATGCGTCCGGCCCGGCGTCCTTCGCCACCAGTTTTGTCGATGCCCTGTCGCGGTTACAGGATTCCCATACGTCAGGTACCCACGCCTGATCAGGAAATATCGGCCATTAGGGAAACATGGGCCGCGATGATCTTCCACCCGTCGGGGGTGCGGATCCATGTCTGGCTCTGCCGACCGATACGTTCACCACCATGGCGACGGAATTCCAGGTCAACCGTGCCGGTATCCGTGCCGATGGCCGTAATGTGCCGGCGCAGCATATCCCGCGGGGGGGAACCCCCTGCACGCCTGCGGCGGAATGCCGCAATTTCATCAAATCCGTACAGCGTTTCCCCGACACCATACCGCACGGTTTCAGGGCCATGGTAAAACAGGGCATCCAGTTCCGGGATGTCGTTTTCGCCCAGCGCCTTTTCATAGTGATCGGACATGGCGGTCAGTTCCGCGATGATTTCAGGGCGGTTCAGGTCAGGGGACATGGTGTTTCCGTAAAATGTAGTTGGTGGCTTTACCCCCTGGTGGGGACAACTGTTTCATGCGCTTCGTTTTCCGTCACATTGATAACAGCCTCATTGGAAAACGACACGACTTCCGATGGCCGCTGGCTGGTGGCTGCATTCGTTTTGCGGGCCAGGTCGTTTGTCACCGTTTTCAGTTCCGACACTTCGGAACGGACATCATTCAGGATTTCCATCAGGGCGGCATGATCTTCCGCCGCACGCTGGTCGGTGCCCCGGCTCAGCACCGCATTGCCTACCATAAGGGCAGGGAGCGCAACCAGCTGGATGCAGTTGCTTATATAGAGCAGCGTGTTCTGCCACGCGGGTGCTGCCAGCGGGATAAGCGAAAAGACCAGAAACGCATAAACGCACCAGATGCTCCCGAATATGATCGTCATGCGCACCGCGACATGATCGTTGACCTTACGGAGAAGGGTGGGGTTGGTCGGTGATTTCGGCATGAGACCCTGCTTGCGGCAATATGTTGTAATAATTCAGTGGGTATGTCTCAAAATCCGTCGCCATGCGTCTACCTTTAAATGGATAGGATTTATGCCGTCCGGGTAGGGGTAAAGATCGATTCTGTATGCCCGGCAAATTGACACCCGTTTGAATGACGCGCGAATTCGTTGGTTTTCCAAGGAATTTCGGATGCTGGTGCTGAAAGTTTCCATTTTTTTGTGATTTTATGATTGACGGTG